>JAJFTY010000116.1 GCA_021372695.1 Deltaproteobacteria bacterium | reverse complement strand
CTTGGCGGTCTGTTCCCCGACGTGGCGGATGCCGAGGGCGAAGATCAGACGGTCGAGCGGCGGATTTTTCGCGCGGGCGATCGCGGCAAGCAGGTTGGATGCCGATTTTTCGGCCATTCGTTCCAGGCCCAGGAGCTGCTCCTTCGTCAGGAAGAAGAGATCAGCCGGGTCATGAATCAGGCCGCTGGTTACGAGCTGGGTGACCATCTTCTCCCCCAGCCCCTCGATGTCCAGAGCACCGCGGGAGGCGAAGTGGGCGATATGGCCGCGGATCTGGGCCGGGCAGGCGATGTCGATGCAGCGGCGGGCGGCCTCGCCCTCCGTCCGGATGACGCGGGAGCCGCACTCCGGGCAGGTATCCGGCATCATGAAAGGTCTCTCCGCGCCGGTTCTTTCGCTCTTGACGACCTCGACAACGTCGGGAATGACGTCGCCCGCCCGTTGGACGATGACCGTGTCCCCGATCCGGACGTCCTTTTTCCGGATCTCGTCCTCGTTGTGCAGGGTGGCACGGCTGACCGTGACGCCTCCGATGCGCACGGGCCTCATGATGGCCACAGGCGTCAGCACGCCGGTTCGGCCCACCTGGACGACGATCTCCTCGATCACCGTTCGCTCCCGGACAGCCGAAAATTTGCAGGCCACGGCCCACCGCGGGCTGCGGGCAACGGATCCGAGCCGTTCCTGCAGGGCGAGGTCATTGACCTTGATCACAATGCCGTCGATCTCATAAGGGAGTTCGTCGCGCATGCCGGCCATGTGGTGGTAGTAGTCGATGCACTCCTCAATGGTCACCGAGGAGCGGATCAGGGGATTGACCTGGAATCCCCAGGCGGCGAGTGTCTGGAGGACATCCTCGTGTGTCCGGAGGGAAGTTCCCTCCGCCGCGCCGATCGCATAGCAGAACATGGTGAGGGGGCGCCGCGCCGTGATCCGCGAGTCGAGCTGCCGGAGCGATCCCGCTGCCGCGTTGCGGGGATTGGCGAAGGGGGGCTCACCCTGCTCCGTCCGCCGGCGATTCAGGCTGCGGAAGGCCGCCCGTTCCATGCAGACCTCCCCCCGGATTTCGATGGTCGGCGGCACCGGGGGCGTTTGACCTTCCGGTGGGTGAGACGGTCCGACCCCCCTCGGGATGGAGAGGGGAATCGTGGGGATGGTACGCAGGTTCAACGTGACGTCTTCCCCCACAGTTCCGTCCCCGCGCGTCGATCCCGCCGTCAGCCGTCCCGATTCGTAGAGAAGGTTTACGGCAAGGCCGTCGAGTTTCGGCTCCACGACGTAGCGGAGGGGCGTGTCGCTTCCGAGAAAACGGCGGCAGCGGCCGTCGAACTCGCGGATGTCTTCATCAGAGAAGGCATTGGCGAGGCTGAGCATCGGGGTCCGGTGGGTGACGGGGCGGAATTTCTCCAGGGGCGGGGCGCCCACCCGCTGCGTGGGAGAGTCGGGGGTGACCAGGTCGGGGAAGGCCGCTTCCAGGTCGGTCAGCTCCCGGAGGAGAAGGTCATATTCGGCGTCTGCGATCTCCGGATCGTCCAACTGGTAGTAGCGCCCGTTGTGGTATTGGATGGCACTCCGGAGCGCTTCAATCCGGAGCTCAGCCTCTTGGCGATTCATCGCGCTTCCTTTCAGCTCCTGCCCGTGCCGTGATCGCACCGGTGGATTTCAGGAGATCACTTCTTCACCAGCCTCAGCTCCGGTTTCCTCTTCGGGGGCTTTTCCGGCCGGTTCGGCTGCCGGTTCTTGAGCTGCTCGTTGAAGATGTGGTTCTTGGCCCGGACCGCATTGATGATGAAGAAGATGATCAGCGCCCTTTCCCACTCCTTGGTGGGTTCGAAATGTTCCATCCGCTCCTTGTATTTCTCCCAGAGGGAGCAGAGGGAGGCCTCGTCGAGGGCGAGGATCTGCTGCGCCAGTTTGTCGAGCGCGGATTCAAGCACTGCTTTTCACCCCTGAATATTTTTTGCAGGCATCCTAACGTGCCGCCCTGCCCAATGTCAAATTGAAACAGGACCCACGGCAAGCGACGGAAATAATCCTTGTCTTTTTGGCACATCTCGTTATAATCCGCCCGTAACTGCGCGGAGGTAGGCCGGGTGAAGATAGGGGTGATCTCAGATACTCATCTCCGGGGTTATGATGAAAAGCTGAGAAAGATTCTGGAGCATCCCTTCCATGGCGTTGACCTCATTCTGCATGCCGGTGATCTGACCGATCTGGCCGTTCTGGATCTTTTCGACCGGACAGAAGTCCGGGCGGTCCACGGCAATGCCGATCCGCCCCGGGTGAAGGCTCTTCTCCCCGACCAAGTGGTTCTCGACATCAACGGTTTCCGTCTGGGATTGATCCATGCCTGCGGCAGTTTTCCGCGGATGGACGAGGTGATGGAAGGGAGAATCGGACACGTGGACTGCCTCATCTTCGGCCACACCCATCGGCCGTTCAACCGGGTGGAAGGAGGCATCCTCCGCTTCAATCCCGGTTCGGCCACCGGCAACCGTTTTTCCCCGTTCAATACGGTCGGCGTGCTGGAGATCGGAAAGACGATCACCGGAGAGATCATTGAACTGAGGGATTGATCTTTTCGGGAGCTCCCCGGATAGAGGTGGAGCGATCCTGAAACAGGCAGTCGGTCCTGATCGGAGTGTACGGTTCATGGAGAAGATATTCGCGCCTTGGCGCATGGCCTATATCCAGGGGGAGAAATCGACGGCGGGGTGCGTTCTCTGCCGTGACTCCGCGCGGAAAGAAGAACTGGTCGTCTGGGAGGGGAAGAACTGCTACGTCATGGTGAACCGTTACCCCTACACCGGCGGCCACCTCATGGTCGTTCCCTTCCGCCACCTGCACCGGCTTTGCGACCTGACCTCCACCGAAAGGGAAGAGATGTTTTCCTTCATGGATCTCTCTGTCCGGGTTCTGACCGAGGCGAGGAAGCCGGAGGGGTTCAATATCGGGATGAATCTCGGAAAGGTGGCGGGGGCGGGGATCGACGATCACCTTCACATCCACGTCGTGCCCCGGTGGGGCGGGGATACCAATTTCATGAGCGTGATCGGCGAGGTCCGTGTCATTCCCGAGGACGTTGCCGGGACCGCCCAGGAACTCAGGCCCTATTTCACGAAGTTTCAACGGGAGATCTGCGGATGAAAGTCATCTACACCGTCATCGTGGCGCTTTTTATCATCTTCGTCATCACTTTTTCCCTGGAAAACACGGACCCCGTCCGTCTCCGCTATTTTGATTTCTTCCAGCAGTCCTTGCCGACATACATGCTGATTTTCATAGCCTTTCTCGCTGGCGTCATCTTCACGGGGTTCATGGGGATTGTCGAACGGTTCCGCCTGACCCGGACGATCAATCGCCTCAACAAGACGATCCGCGATCTCCGCCGTGAGATGAAGGCCAACGAAAATTTACCCGACCTCGGCAACGCATCCAGGACCGTTCCGCCTTCCCGGGAGGAGACGCATTAAAGATGGACAGGCCGGCGGAGGTGTGTTAGAAGCGCGCTTTTGTTTCAGGGGGTCCCATGAATTTCGGCGGTATCGAACCGGCATTTACCGTTTATAAGAAGGCTGCTTTCGTCGTCGTTCCCGTACCTTACGACCTGACGTCGACCTACCAGTCGGGGTCGCGGCGCGGGCCGGGGGCGATTCTCGAAGCTTCCGGCAACATGGAACTCTACGATGAGGAGCTTCGGAAGGAGACCTATCGGTCGGGCATTCACACGTTGCCCCTACTCGAGGCGGATGCCCGGGGCCCGGCCGAAATGGTGAACTCCGTCCGCCGGACCATTTCCGGGGTTGTAGCCGACGGCAAAATCCCGGTCATGCTCGGGGGTGAGCACAGCATCTCGTTCGGCGCCGTGCAGGCTGTAAAAGAGCGCTATCCGGAGGTTACCGTTCTGCAACTCGACGCTCATGCGGATCTCAGGGACGCCTATCAGGGTACGCCCTTCAGCCATGCTTCGGTGGCCCGGAGGATTTCCGGGATCTCTCCTCTGATCCAGGCCGGCATCCGGAGCCTCAGCGTCGAGGAAGCGGAGTTCATGACGGAGGGGCGCGTCCGGAGCCATTCGGCGGACATCATCCTGGACGGCGGGGCCTGGTGTGAGGCGATCTGCGATGATCTGCGGGGGGATCTCTATTTGACGGTCGACCTGGATGTCTTCGATCCGGCCGTAATGCCCTCCACGGGGACGCCGGAGCCCGGCGGGCTTGCCTGGAGGGATGTTCTGCGTCTCGTCCGGGAGGCCGCGAAACGCTGCCGGATCCGCGGCTTTGACGTCGTGGAGCTTGCCCCCATCCCGGGGATGGTCGCGCCGGATTTCCTCGCGGCCAAACTGGTCTATCGGATCATGGGCTATCTTACGGAAAAGAGCTGAGCCGGGGGGAGACGCCGAGTGAGGCGAAAAAGAGATGGAACCGTCCGGTTCCGTGTCGGGATAAGAAGGAGAAAGACCATTGAATGTTTATGTTCCCAAGCAGATTTTTTTCACGAAAGGGGTGGGGACCCATAAGGAGGAGCTCCATTCCTTCGAACTCGCCCTCCGCGATGCGGGCATCGAAAAATGCAATCTCGTACAGGTATCCAGCATCCTTCCCCCGGGCTGTCGGGTGATTTCGCGCGCCAGGGGCCTCCAGGAGCTCAAGGCCGGCGCCATCACCTATTGCGTTCTGAGCCGCTGCTGCAGCAATGAGCCTCGGCGGCTTCTGTCCGCATCCGTGGGCTGCGCCATTCCCGCCGACAAACGCGCCTACGGCTACATCAGCGAGCATCATGCTTTCGGGCAGACCCAGCGCCAGACGGGGGACTACGCCGAGGACCTCGCCGCGGCCATGCTTGCCTCCACGCTTGGCATCGACTTCGATATCGATGAGAGCTGGGACGAAAAAAAGGAGATCTTCAAAATCAGCGGAAAGATCGTCAGCACCCGGAACATCACCCAGTCCAGCATTGTCCAGTCCCACGGGTTCACCACGGTCATTGCCGTCGCCGTCTTCGTCTTCTGATCGCCCGCTGAAGCAGGGATAACATCGGAAGCCCCCGCCGTCCGCATGGCGGGGTACTTCGCCCGGCAGAAAACCTTTTTGCAGGGGGGAAGAAAAGATGGTCCCGAACGCGCCGCAGGCCGTATCGGCATACGTCATCCCTTCGCTTCTGGGATTCATCGTCCTGCTTGGCGTTGCGTTGATCTCCCTTCTCCGGGGCGCAAGAAGCCGGACGAACATCCTCTTCGCCGGCATGTGCCTCTTCGGCGCCCTGATCAATGCCGACGTGGCCCTCGTTTCCATCGTGCCCGACGAGAGGATCGCCCTGCGCGTTGACCGCACCATCCATTTCTTCTTCGTGTTCAGCATCCCCATCTATATCTCGTTCGTGCACGCTTTCCTGGGCATCCGCGGCCGGAGGTGGCTCGAGACGAGCGCCTGGCTTTTCAGCATCGCCTCCCTGTTCCTGATCCCGACCGATCTTTACTACAGCGGGTTTTATTACTACTCTTTCGGGCGGATCGCCCGGGCCGGCACGCTCTTCCATCTCTTTTCCGTGGCGGTCGGTTTTACGGTCATCTACTGTCTGGGGGTTCTCTATCGGGCGATGAGGGAAAGCGCGGACAATCAGCAAAAGAACCGGATCAAGTACATCTTTGGAGGGATGGGGTTTTCCGCGCTGCTTCTGGCGCTCACCATCCTGCCCGCCAGCGGCATTCCCGTCTATCCGCTCGGGAATTTCAGCTTCATCCCAGCCGTTTTTCTGGCCTTTGGGGTCCTCAGGTACGATCTGCTGGACATGGGCGCCCTGATCAGGCGGGGAACAGTCTACTTCATGCTGACGGGCATTCTGACGGCGCTCTACATCCTCGTCATTTTCCTCTTCCATAACTTTTTTTTGACCGGAAGCGGCAATTCGTTCATCCTCTCGCTGGTGCTGGCGGTCATCATCGTCCTTCTGTTCAATCCACTGCGACAACGGGTGCAGCATCTCATCGACCGCCTCTTTTTCAGGGGTCGTTACGATTATCGGGAGTTGCTCCAGGATGTCAGCGGTCGGCTGGCCTCCCTGCTGAGTTTTGCCCAGATCCGGGAGCTGCTCATCGGCACGATTTCGTCGGCGCTGCAGGTTGAACGGGTGACTCTCCTCCTGATCGAGAAGAATGCCTGCCGGCGATACGACGGGGAAGGTGAGGGCGACGGGGACGCAAAGGTCGACGGGATCGACCTGCTGATCCGGACAATCGGAACCGGAAAACGGCCGCTCAGCCGGGCCGCGGCAGTCAGGCGCGCATCCGGCGAGGTGGATCGGACTGCCGTGGGCCGGCTTTTCGACCGCCTCGGGGCGGTCCTCGTCGTTCCGCTTCCCGCACGGGAAGGGCTGTCCGGGTTGATCGCCCTCGGTCAGAAAAGATCGGGAGAGCTCTTCGTCGATGAGGACCTGGAGCTCTTGACGACGATGGCGAACCAGGCCGCAACGGCGATCGAGAATGCGCGGACCTATGAAGCCCTGGAGGAGCTGAACCGGGATCTCGAACGGAAGGTGGAAAAGCGGACAGCCTCCCTGAGGGAGGTGCTGGCGGAGAAGGAGAGGACCCAGGAGCAGCTCATCCGCGCGGGGAGCCTGGCGGCGATCGGGCAACTCGTGGCCGGGACAGCCCATGAACTGAACAACCCCATCACCGGAGCCATGAGCCTCGTCGAGACCAGCGTCGAGACCATTGCCGGATCGAAGATGGAGAACGAAAAAAAGGATGAGGTACTCGACGACCTCCGTTTTTCCATAGGCGAACTCAGACGGTCCGCGTCGATCATCCGGAGCCTCCTCGACCTGTCGCGGCAGACCCAGACCTATGTGGAAAATGTGGATATGAACCGGGCCCTCGACGATGCGCTCAGGGTGCTCCACAACCACTATCAGAACCTTCCGGTGGAGATCGTGAAAGCATACGACAGCGCCCTTTCGCCCGTCGAGGGGAACTTCGCCAACCTGGGGCAGGTTCTGATCAACATCATCCGGAATGCCCTCCAGGCGCTCCCAGAGGGGAAGGGACGCATCACGCTCACCACGCGGCAGCGGGCGACCGACACCGTCACGATCGAATGCCGCGATACAGGGGTTGGAATCCCCGCCGCTTCCCTGAAGGAGATCTTCAACCCCTTCTTCACGACAAAGGCGGTCGGGCACGGCACGGGTCTCGGCCTTTACCTCTCCCATGAAATCGTCCGGCGGCACGGCGGCCGGATCGATGTTGCCAGCGAATACGGAAAGGGGACAGTGGTCATGGTCGAACTTCCATGCAGAAGGAGGGGGACATGAATGGTCTGATGGTTGTGGACGACGAGGAGGGAGTGCGACGCTCACTGAAAAAAGTCCTGGAAAAGGACGGCTACCGCATTGTCCTTGCCGAAAGCGGCGAAGAGGCGCTCTCCATCATCCGCGACGACGGCTGCGATATCGAAACGGTCATCTCCGACTACCGGATGCCGGGGATGGACGGTCTGGAGACGCTGATCGAGATCGGCCTGATGAATGCGGAGATCACACGGATCATGCTGACCGGATACGCGACGATGGCGAGCGCCATCGAAGCGGTCAACGAGGGGATCGACGGCTTCTTGACGAAGCCTTTCGAAAACGATGAACTGCGGGCCAAGGTACGAGAGTACAATGTCAAGAAGAGGCTCAAGCAGTTCGTTTCGAAACAGGTCCTGTCGGAGCTCCAGAGGAGCGGAAAGGCGCTCCTGCCGAGGCGTCTCACCGTGACCGTCCTGTTCACCGACATCCGGGGGTTCTCCGGGTTGTCCGAACGGCTCACTCCCAACGAGCTCTCAGAACTCCTGAACCGGTACTATTTCTCTCCCCTGGACAATATCATTTTCCGCCACAACGGGACCCTCGACAAACACATCGGCGACAGCATCATGGGAATCTTCGGGGCGCCTGTCGGCGGGAGCGACGATGCCGCACGTTCGGTGCAGACGGCGCTGGGTATCCGCAAAGAGATCACCGGAATCAACGGCGGCATCTCCGATCCGCAGCGGAGAATCGCCATCGGTATCGGCATCGCGACCGGCGAGGTTATGGCGGGCATATTCGGTTCTTCGTGGAAGAAGGAGTACACCGTCTTTGGCGGTCCGGTCAATCTTGCCGCCCGGCTGGAGAAAATTGCACTGGGGGGGCAGATCCTGATCTGCGGCGAAACCGCGCGCCTTGTGCAGGATCTATTCCGGATGGAGGAGATCCCCTCTCCCGTACTCCGCGGACTGGATCGGCCTCCGGGCGTCTTCAGCGTCCTCGGGGAGAAGTAAGGCGATGAAACCAAAGATTCGCCCGGGCTGGTTCCCGGGTTTGAAGTGGTCAGTTTTTGGAAATAGGCCTTGACAAGTCACGGCACGTAGTTTAAAAAGTCAATTCGCGTCGATGATCATCGCACGCGGTGACGCGGGGTGGAGCAGTCCGGTAGCTCGTTGGGCTCATAACCCAAAGGTCAGAGGTTCGAATCCTCTCCCCGCTACCAAA
>JAJFTY010000111.1 GCA_021372695.1 Deltaproteobacteria bacterium | reverse complement strand
GCTGACGAAGTGGCGCGACCTCACGATCCCCGGTGCCTACGCCTGCCACGAGACCGTCGAGGTCCGCGGCCCGTCGGGGAGCATCACGGGGGCGGTGGTCGTCGGCCCCTGCCGCTCCTACACGCAGGTGGAGGTTTCGTTCACCAACGCCGCCACGCTCGGCCTCACGGTGCCGCTGCGCGAGTCGGGCGACCTGGAGGGTTCCCCCGGCGCGGTGCTCGTGGGCACGGCGGGCGAGCTCGTCCTCGAGAAGGGAATCGTCGCCGCGCTGCGGCACATCCACATGAACACGACCGACGCGCGCGAGTTCGGCGTGAAGGACGGCGAGCGAGTGAAGATCCGCGTACCGGGCGAGCGAGCGCTCGTTTTCGAGAACGTCATCGTCCGCGTCGATCCGACCTGGGCGCTGGAGATGCACATCGACTTCGACGAGGGGCGCGCGGCCGGGGTCGTCGACTTCCAGCAGGTCGAGCTGATCCGCTTGGCAGCACCGCCGGAGGCCGTCATGATCGCGCTGTACATCTTCGACATGGGCGGCGTGGTCGCGTGCAATACCGATGTCTTTCCCGAGGTGCTCTCTTACCTCGACATCACCGCGGAAGAATTCCTCACCTTTGCCGGGGGAGACCTGGAGAAGCTCTTCAAGGGGACGGTTTCCACCGCTGATTTCTGGGCTCGCTTCTCCACGTCGTACGGAAGTGAAGTGAAGGAAGAACTGTTCGGCAAGTTTTTTCATCCGACCCTCGACCGGGAGGTCGTAACGCTGATCAGGCAACTGAAGGCACGTTCGCGGGTCGTCTGCGGCACGAACACTTTCGACCCCCATTATGATTACCATTCAAGCCAGGGTCATTACGCAATTTTCGATGCCGTTTATGCTTCGAACAAGATAGGCCTGTCAAAACCGGACCCGGAGTTCTACCTCTATATCCTCGAACATGAGAGGGCTCACCCTGAAAACGCTGTCTTCGTGGATGATGCAGAGGGGAACGTCCTTTCCGCTGAGCGATTGGCAATAAAGACCATCCTTTTTCGGGATTCCAAATCACTGGGTATTGAGATCGAGAATCACCGGACGTCGTAGGATGGCCTTCCCTGTGCTCTCATCAAGGTCGCCCGGATGGATTCGTTGACCGCCCTTCTCGCGGAGCCCGGATCCTTCGACTGGACGAGAAAGTTCTGCGCGAACGGCGACAGGCAGAGGAAACCCGCCACCACGATCAATCCGACGATTCACAAACTCGTCCAGTATTGTGAATTGCCCATGCGACTCCTCTACCTGGCGCGCACCTCGATGGACACGATCTGATCCATGCGGATGAGGGCGTCGTAGAACTCTTTCTGGCTCAGCTTTTCGAGATGCACGAGGTTGCTTTGTACCTCCTTCACCACACCCGTCACGGTCTGGCCCGAGGAGAGAGCAATCGAGACCGTCTTTCCTTTCATGGCGATCAGGTTATCGGCGAGCGGTATGGCCGCATTCAGCTGGATCAACTCTTTGGGTGCTGCCGCAGCCTGAGCGTCCGGGAGTGCGACGACAAGATTCACCGGAATAAGCGCCATCAATATGAAACCCATCATGAAACCTTTCCCCTTGAATATCTTCATCCCCCTCCTCCTTCCGTGTCGTTAGCGACCCTTGTCCCTGCCGGGCTCTCAAGCCCCATCAGTCGAGCGTGTCGTTGAAATATTTTCGGTGGGCCTCGCATCGGCACTTCTTGTCCCACGGCTCCGGGCATTGCCTGATGAGTGCGACCCTTTCATCCCCCGCCTGCTTCGATACCGGGCCGGACAGGCTCTCCGATTCGATTCCCGTAAAGTCGTCCCGCCAGCTCGCGACGGTGTACACGTTGCACACGGGGCAAAGGAAATAGGCGTCGGTATGCTCGTCCCCCATGATGCTGCCGGAGATGGAGGCCATCCGTTCGTCGTCCAGAAATGGCCGGTTGCATTGGATGCACTGCATCGGTCTACTGGAAATCCTTGAGAATGTCATCCTTGCCCAGGATGAAGATGATGCCGAATGCTATAACCATCATGATCCAGCCCCGTAGACGATTGCCTGCTCGTGTGCCTGAAACAGTTTGACCAGGAAAAGCTCTCCATTGCCGATTTTGATCTGCATGAAGACAAAGAACCGGACAACCAGCGGGACGAATGCAAAAATCATCACGCAGAACGATAAAAAGGTGGCCAATGTCACCGCATTGATTCTTTTTGGACCGATCGTCGCCGCGTCTAACGTTCCCTTGGATTCGAGGATATTGCCGATGACGGCGCTGGCGATCAGTAATCCCAGCGCCGAAAGAAAGACAATGAGACAGATCTTGATATTCATGCGTCCCCCCATCCCTGTCTTTGAGGCTTCGTAAAAAGCCGAAAATCCAGCCGAACGTCATACCGGCGAAAGCCGGTATCCAGACGTCGTCCCGGCGGAAGCTGGGAACCAGGAATACAAAACACTGGACCCCGGCTTTCGCCGGGGTGACGACTTTTCTGGGCCTGGGCCTGGGCTTTCGCCGGGGTGAGACTTTTTACGAGCCCATCATCTTTAGAGATTCATGAACCCATCGTTATCCGTCATTGATTAAGAAAAAGTCGTGATCTATACTCGGGCCGGAATTCCCGCGCCGATGATGGCAGGCATAAGCAACGTCGCCAAACTATGCAAAAATAGAGGTACTGTCAACGAATAATTAAACCTTTCAGGCCTGCGATGGACCGTTTGCTGAAAGCCCGACAGTGCGATCTTCTCTCTCTCGTTTGGACAGCGGGGTTTTCCCTGATGGTCTGTTCTGCTGCCGCCGGGCACGCCGCAGAGCCCGATGCCCTGTCCCTCCGTTCCGCAGAAATGGCATCCTCCGTGACCGTCGAAGAGAGCGCCCAGTGGAACGCAACGATCTACAGCATCTCCGGTGAGGGCTGCACGATTCAGTGGATCGCGCGCCATTCCGAGATCGGGGTCATCAAGCACTGGTCCCGGTGTACGGCATCCCTGTCCGGGCAGCTGCCTCTCCTGGAGAAGCTCTGCACGGAATTTTTCAGCAGAGATAAGAACGCAGCCCTGTTTCGCACTCTATTCTGGGGCAGGCTCGATCCGGAAAACCGAAACGGCAGCCATGAGCTTTCCCTCCGGCTGGCGCTGGCAGCCTATCGATCACCCGGCTGGGATAGGAAGCGGGGCAAGCCAAAAAGCGGCGATGTGAACGGGTTCATCCGGGATATCGCGAACAGCAATATGATCTACCCGGAATTGCAGGAGCTGTTCGGCCGCTGGCAGCGAGGCATCTCCTTTTCCGCCGCGGAAAAGGTTCTGATCGCGGAGGCGGGGAAGCTGCCGTTTTATGAGCTGCTGAAAGAGCGGGGCGTGAAGGCCGCCGACAGGCTGCCGTTCGACTGCGCGGCGTGGTTCAGGGTAGGAAGTGTGCCGTAAAGCACGGTTCATTTCATCCATCCGCTGATGCCATCCAAAAAAAGAAGGCAGAGCCTAATCGACTCTGCCTTCCGAGTTGAACATTCCTTGCAGGTTTATTTCCGGAGTTTTCTCCGCACTCCTCCCAACCCGAGCAGTCCGATTCCGAGCAGAAGCAGGGTAGCCGGCTCGGGAACACGCTGATTGACGGTAAGCTTCCAGTCTTCGATTTCGCCCTGCGTATATGCCGCCGTGGGGCTGAAAGCCTCCAGACTGCCGGCGTCGGGATTGCAGACCACACGCGCCCTCAGCCAGTAATCACCGGCAGAGATATCGGAAAAGGTCTTTTCGTAATAATAGGTTCCTACGATCGTCGCGCTGTGGTCCACCTGGTTGAGAAACTGCGTCGGACTGCCGTCCGCTTCGATATGCGGTGTGAACGTATAGGCTGTAGCGAAAACCATTTCGCCGGGGTCCGTGAAATCCTTGTCCTCGTTGTTCCAGTTTATCCACACCTTGAGATAATCCGCATGATGCCGTCCCCATTCGACTTTGGACAGGATGAACTGGAACTTGACATGGTCTCCCACGGTGATCGCATTATGAGCGAAGGCGCCGTTGTTGATACTCCACGACACGCCGTCATCCCTGTCCGTGTCGTTGGCCACCGCCCACGCACCGGCTTCTCCGGTCCAGGTGGTGCCCAGCCTGTTCCAGGTTGCGGTCGTGGCATATACGCCGGTGTTATTATAATCAGTTGCGTCCGCATAATCATAACTGTTTGCGAACGACGTACTTGCCAGGGCCATCATCGCCAGCATTGTCACCAGGACTGATAATTTTTTCATTTGAGCTCCTCCAAGTTGTTTGCCCGGGGAAAAGCACAAAGCATGCCTTTTTTCACATACCCCAGCACTTTCTACTAACTATTTATATCTATTTGTAATTTTTTTGGTAGACCTCGACACCCTGACCGGACGAGACAATTGACTGTAAAAAAAATCTTACATTTTCCGCCGTTCTGAAGCCTGGGCGATACGCATCAGACGCGCCTTGACCTTGTAATTATTTGATATCACGTATGTTTATTATGTGCTTCCTGCGATATCGCCTTTGTAAAGAAAGCCGACAGGTCTTCCTGCGATCACGATTCATGGATTCGATGAGAGGCGCGGCCCCCTCGCTACCTGATCCGGGAAATGCTGAATACGCCCAGAAACAGGAGAACGCCGCCCCCGAGGAAGGTCAGGGTGTAACTGTGGGTCAGGTCGAACATGTACCCGGCGACCAGAGGGCCGAGGGAAGCCGTGATGTGGACCGCCCCTGCCACGAAACCATAGATGACGCCCAGCGAGGCCATCCCGAAGCACTGAACCGTCAGCGCCGGCACCTGGGGGGTATCGCCGCCGAGGGCCAGGCCGAACAGGACGGCGAACACGAAGAATGCAGCATCGGACGCGATGAACGGCAGTCCGAACAGACAGACGCCCATGGTGACCAGGCAGATGATCATCGACCGCTTTGCGCCGATCCTGTCCTGTACGAACCCCATCGCGAGCCGCCCCACGAGGCTGCCGCAGCCGAGCGTCGAGAGAGCCATCGCCGCCGCAAAGGGGGAGATCCCCATGTCCAGGGCATGCGGTGCGATGTGGACGAAAACCATCCGCGAGGTGATCTGGGCGCTCGCCGCCGCCAGGATGATGAACAGGATCTCCTTCGTTCTGATGGCCTGCCCGAAAGTCGCGGCCGGCGGAGGGTTCGGCCGGGGCGCCCGCTCGCCGCCGGCCGGTTTGTCCGCCGCCGATTTGTCCCGGCCGGGCTGCGGCGCCGGCGGGTTCTTCATGAACTGGGCGCAGGCAAGCATGATGATCGCGCTCCCCACCCCCCAGATGACGAACGTGCTTCGCCACCCGTAGGAGGCGATCAGCGCATTGCCGATAGGCGCCAGGAGCAGCCCGCCGAGACCCACGCCGGCGGTGGTGAATCCCAGAGCCAGGCCGCTTTTTTCCGGGAACCAGCGGAGGACGACGGCGAAGAGCGGGGGGCCGCAGATGCTGGTGCTGACCCCCATCAGGCCGTAGAGCACATAGAGCTGCCACGGTTCCGAAACCAGGCTGCAGAGGGCCAGCGCGAGGCCGAACGCGAAAGCGGCCGCGGAGGTGACGATCCGGAGGTTGAAGCGGTCATTGATCCATCCCGCCGGGACCATGAACAGCGCGAAGACGATCAGATGGACGGTCATCACCCAGGAGATCGTTCCCCGCGAACACTGAAAGGCCTCCTGCAGGCTTCTGAAAAAGATTCCGAAGGAATACTGGATTCCAAAGATGACCATCCAGGTGGTCGAAAGCGCGGCGACGACGAACCAACCGCGATTGAAGCCGGAGACCCTTGAATCAACTCCCACCACAAAATCCTCATGTTCTGACCGCTGCAAACCGCGCCGGGATCACCGGCGCCAAATGCCTCAGGCCATGACTCTATCGCATTCCCGCCGCTTTCTGAAGGATGTAGATGATGTCGGCAGGGCTGATCTGCCCATCGCGGTTCATGTCCGAACCCGAGGAGTCATAATCCGTACGGATGCCTGGAGCCGGTTCCTTGATGGCCAGGACCTGAAGGGACAGGATCGCGTCCAGCAGGTTGACGGCCTTATCGTCGTTCACGTCGCCGACCAGGATGTTCCCCGTCGTGAAGCTCCATTCCGCCCCTGCCTGCCATGCCGAGTCGTTGCCGGCGGCCACCTGCCAATGATAGGCCGTGAGTGGGGAGAGCACTTCTGCCAGGGTTGCCGTCGTGCTCTTGACATCCGACATGGTCGGCGTTGTGGGTTTCGTTTCGCCTTCCTTCCACAGGTACAACGCGTAGGAGATCGCCCCAGGAGCTGCCTGCCAGGTCAACTGCGGATCGATCGAAACCCCGGTCGCACCGTTCTGGATGCCCGGGTTGCCCGGGGGCGCAAGGGGCGGCAGGACCTGGATGGTAACGCTCCGGGACATGGCCTGTCCGAGCGAGTTTGTGGCCGTCAGGGTAATCACATGCTGCCCGGCGGAGAGGTTGCTCTTCTTGAAAACGGATGAACCGGTGCCGATCAGGCCGTCCCGGTCGGAGGTCCAGACCAGCTTCGCGTCGTCGAGAATCTCTCCCTCCTGGGGATCGTGGGCCGATCCCTGAAAGATGATCCCCGAATCCATCCGGTGAGTGGAATCGGCGGCGGGGCTGTCGATGAACGCCTCGCCTGCCTTGATCGGCACAGTGAAGGTGCCGCTTTCCGCGGAGGTGCCGTTGATCCCGTCGCTCGCCGTCACGCGGATCCTGGCCTGACTGCCGCCGGGCAGATTGCTGAAATCAGCGGCAAAGCTTGTGGCTGTGAGTTGAGTCGCGAGAGTGCGCCACTTCTGGCCGTCCGCGCTGTATTCCACCGTGTAGTACAGACTGTCGCCGTCGCCGTCCGATGCCGTCCAGGTGATCGTGTAGGCACCCGCGATATTTTCTCCCGGGCCGGGCGCGGTGACGGCCGCGGCGGGGGCATTCGGGCTGACGGGCAGTTCACCGACCGTTGAACCGCTTGCGTCCACGATCCGGAATTTCACCGTCCCGGCAGGAAAAGGCACCACCACCCTCGAAAAGGGGGCGGGATCTATCGCCCGCGGCGGGTTGGAAAGTGTCACAAACGCGGGCGTAAAACCCTCACGCCCCAGCACGGCGCCGTCCGAGTCGAGGGCTTGGATGACGTAGGTGCCGCCTTGATCATTCGGCGTCCCCTCCACGGTGGAGACGTTCCAGGGCAGGGATAACGTGACCGTTCCCGTCTGGCTGATCCAGCCGAACGCTTCGACGACGCGGCTCACGTCAGCGGGCGTCCGGGTTGAGGAGGCGGAAGAGGCGGCGGAGGAGGCAAAAGACTGGAACAGGCTCTTCCAGACGGCAGGCGAAATCCAGTTGCTGTTCTGCGAGACGCCAGACCCCATGAAACACATCAGATTATCCTTCAGCAGGCGGCGCCCCCCGGTTTCGTAGGGGTGCAGCTCTTTCGCGATCAGAGATCCCGACCCGCCGGGGAATGGCTTTACGTTGGGATCTGTTGCGGTGACCGGTGTCGTGGTTTTTCTGATGTGACCGGCATAACCAAAGGGGGGAGGGTTGACGGCAAGGTTGTACCCGCCGCCATTGTACTCATCACCCAACTGGAAGAGATGCGCGACTTCATGCGCCACCGTGGACGGCATGTCCTCATCCGAGTTGACGACGATGGTGGCCTTGGGGCCGTAGGTATATCCCTGTATGGTCAAGGCACCGGTGTCGTCGGGCAGGCACGTGTCGATAAAGCCGATAACCAGATCGTAGGCGCCGGCCATCCCGTCGAGCGCCTGCCAGAGCTTCTTTTGCCCGGGCTCCGTGGCGATATCGTAGTCGGCGCCGGAGGCGTCGTACAAAGCACCCCAGTCGTAAGTGAGATCTTTGTAGGCGACCGGATAGACCTGCCGCATGAACTTGCCGCCCTTCTTCCACTGATCCCCCGGCGTTTTGATGACCCCGCCGTAATTGGCCTTGACGGGAACAGCCAGCACCTTCAACTTCCGGCGGTCCTGAAACTGGACATTGGTCAACGAGTCTTCGACATCGTTCAGCTTGACCTTGAATTCATAAGTCCCGGCCTGCCAGTTTCCGCAATCAGCCCGGCTTTGGGGTCTGAAGATGAGGGCATTGTTGTTCAGGTCTTTTTCCGAGTCCGAGAGCGTGCAGACACTGGAGCCGTCCTTCAAAACGTCCACGGTGACCCCGCTCAACTCGCCGACGGGTACTGCCTGGCTGTAGAATACCTGGACGACGGTCTCCTTCCCGGAGGCAAAATGTGTTGCCGGCACATAGTGCGACTCGTCCACATACTTGTACCGTCCCAACGCCTGATTCACCTGGATGTCCTTGACCCCCGGCTGCGGATTCAGCCTGTAGAAGATTTCGACCTTCCCGGTGTTCGTAATGCCCCCACTGACATAGCTGTAAGGGTAGACGATGCGGCCGGATGCGGCGAATTGATCGCCTTCGAACGTCAGGTCGCCCGAGACAGAGCCTCCGTCGCCCGGCCCGACCCAGTCGGACCAGGGAGAGCCGCTGGAAGCGGGACCGTAATCCTGGATCGGAGTCGTCTCCGTCGTGGTGCCGGTCCACTGGCGGTAGATGTTGGTGTATGTGCCAGAGCTTACGATATACTCGGTGAAATGCTCGTCGAACGGCCCATTGATCTGAAAATTGAACTGCAATGGGGCATTTTCACTCTCCTGCTTTATTTCCAGTCCGCTTAAAAAGTGCTCGTCATAGACCGGATTGGCGGTCTCATAGTTCCATTTGTTGATGTCCTCGATCAGGAAAGACTTGCAGGGATATTCATAGACCGGCTCGCAGGATCCCTGCAAGCGCCGCGAATAGCGGTTGCCGCCGCCGGAGCCTGATATGTTCAGTTTCTTCGTATCTTCAACGAGCAGTGCCATCTTGGGATAGATGTCGGGCATTCCGGGATTCACCGGGAGTTCGTATTTTTTGAACTTGTACGTCCCCTCCACGGTCAGGTCGAGCCGGTCATGCTGTTCGTCATGCTCCGAATCGCTGTCGTAAGCAGAGTCGTAATTCTCGGTCACGACGACCTTGATCCAGAGTTCAGCCTCCTTGATGTTCAGGAAGACATCGGACGAACTCTGGCACCAGGCGCTTCCCGCCAGGAGAAGGTTGATGAAGATGCCGATGAAGAGCCAGACGAGTATGCGGGTTGTCCTTTTCATGTTGTCCTCATGTCCATACGAGCCGATATGCAGCCGCAAGAGTCGGGGATGACGACCCGTCACGCCGTCCAATGGGGCCGCTCGGCCATCCAGCTCTTGACCGTTTCCTGGAGCCAATCCTCGATCCCGCGGACCATATAGAAAGCGGGTTTCAGGAGATCGTCCTCGGGCGTGATTCTTCCTTCATCGACCGCGATTTTGGCCAGAGTCGTGTACGGATAAATGCGGATTCCCCGGGATACTTTCAGGGCATCCAGGGGGAGCGAATCGGCAAAGGAGAGGCTCTCCATGGCCGACTCTCTCGTTTCCCCGGGTCCGCCCAGCATCAGGAAGCCCATCTGCCGGATGCCATGTTTCGCCAGCATCAGGGACGTCTCCCGGACCTCTTCCGGACGGAACCGCTTGTTCATGTTCCTGAGAATCCTCTCGCAGCCGCTTTCGAACCCCAGGCTGACTTCCTTGCAGCCTGCTTCGGCCATGAGCCCGATCAACTCTTCATCGGCCTTCCCGGGGTAATGGATGCACCGCCAGGTGATGTCCAAACCCTCCCGGATGATCAGCCGGCAGATCTCTTTGGCGTAGGACGAAGGCAAGTTGAACGTATTGTCGACGAAAAAGAACCGGCGGAACCCCTGCCCGACAAAAGCCTTCAGCTCCTCGACCCAGAGCTGCGGAGGCCGTTTCCGGATGGTGCGCCCCTCGATCGTGGCGGTCGAACAGTAGCTGCAATTCAGGGGGCAGCCGCGCCTGGTTTGAAGGGGCAGCCACAAATTCCGGTCGTAGCCGGAAGAAAAGCCCTGAGCGCCGGAGACGCCGAGGCCCTCCAGATCACGGATGAATGTCCGTTTGCCCTGCAATCCGCGTCCCTTCACATAGAGGCCGGGCAATCCCGCGAGCGCGGCGCGCTTTCCGAGCCTTTCGAGCAATTCCGGGAAGGCAGCCTCGCCTTCGCCCTGAATGCCCATGTCCGCGTCCAGATAGGCAAGGACGGCGTCGGGGAAAATGCTGTAGCCGGCGCCGCCCAGGACGATCGGGGCTTCCGAAAGGGTGCGGCAATGAAGGACGATGCCCTTGACTTCGTCGAGGAGAAATCGCGGGCCGTTCATCTGCTGATCGTCGATGTTTCGGACGGAAACGCCGATGACCTCGGGGCGGAAGGATTGGATCGCTTCCCCGATCGGCAGCCGTGAATCCGCATGGGCCATCAGGTCGAGCACCCGGACGTCATGCCCCTGGTTCCGCGTCGCCGCGGCCACGCAATTCAAACCCAGGGGGATGGGCAGGATATTGATCTTTTCCGTGTTGGCGGAGATCAGAAGGACTCGCAATCTCTCACTCCCGTCCGTAACGAAGAAGCTTTGGCCATGCTTTTGGAAACGCGCGGCAGATCAGATGGTCTTCAGCACCAGCCGGTCCAGGTCGAGGCGCGGTCTCGCTTTTGGCGACTGATCGGGATGCCCCACGGGCAGAAGCGCCACCGGGTAGATGGTTTCGTCGAGCGCCAGATACTCCCTGACCCTGTCGCGATCGAACCTTCCCAGCCAGCAGCTCCCCAGACCCAGGTCGACGGCCCTCAGAACGATGTGCTCCACGGCGATCGCCACGTTCATGGCCAGATAGGCCCTGATCGCCTGCTGATCCATGATCGGGCCGCTTCCGTACGACGGATCGTTCCGGTCGATGTCCACGCCGTCGAAGGCGCCCTCTTTCAGCAGCTCGCCGATGCGCTGGTCCCTGGTCGTCACGGCCGTCAGGTCGGCGCAGCATACGAAGATGACCGCTGCCTTGACGATGAACTTGTAGGGGGTGCACCGGCCGAGGGCCTCTTTGGCGGCCGGCGATTGAGCGACGATGAAGCGCGCCGGCTGAAGGTTCGATCCCGAAGGCGCGAGCCGGGCGGCCTCCAGAAGCAGACGGACGGCGTCGGCCGAAATGCCCTCATCCCTGAATTTGCGAATGCTGCGGCGGGAAGCGATGATTTCCGATAGTTCCATGGTGGCACCTCCATGATGAGTATGGCGGGCAAGAGATCCGTTTTGGCTGCCGCTGCGTCCGGGCGGGCGTGCCGCTACCGGCCGCTCTTGTCCGGTCTGCTGCTTTCACAGGGCACGTCGACTTGACATTTTCCGCACCCCAACCGGGGTTTGAATCTTTCGGCCATTTTGTCGAGAAATGCGACGCAAAGCTTATGATCTTTGCCATTCTCTATGGAAATGGCGTTGACGGGGCAATTTATCGCGCATACGCCGCACATCGAACAATATTCGTAGGGGTCGTCGTAGTCTCGCTGATCGGGAGATAACGGTAAGTCTGTAATGAGGCTGCCGAACCTTCCGGCCATCCCTTTCCGGGTGATGAGGCCTGTGGAGAGTCCGAACGTTCCCTGGCCGCACACGAAAGCGACGTGCCTTTCGGACCAGTTGCTCGTGAACAAGAGATCCGTTGCTTCGGCATTGTCCCGGTAGGGTGTGAGATTCGAAAGACCCGTCTTTGCCCAGAATCGCTCATCCAGACCGGGGATGACGCAGCGATATCCGGCGTTCAGCAATTGGGACTTCAGGAACGCACAAAGCTTCTCCACCAAACGCTGGCCTTCGATCCGTCCGTGAAGCCATTCATCGGAAGGCCGCGACATATCTTCCGCGTTGCTCCGCCTGACCTCTTCGGTAAAAGGCAGGAAAATGGATATCACCGTTTGGGCCTGGGGCAGCCATTCCCGGGGCAGCATGAAATGCGGACCTACGGCCGACGGCTCCTTCAAAAGACGGAATTTTTCATCATCGGCTTTGGCAAAGGCCAGGACCGGCGCCTGAAAAATCCGGAGCCCCACGACATGCTCCGAAATGGCCACTTCCCGGGATATCGAATTGTGCTCCGATCCCTCGACAAAATCAGAGGCCATTTTCATGAGCTGATTCTTGTCCATCTTTCACCTTCCCGCAGGCTTGTCCTGCTCCATTGGATTTCTTGCCCTATTCTATACAACACGCTGCCGAGATAGTGCATGAATCATGAATTGTCAATGGAAATGCCCATTTCATCGATATTTCCCGGCACTGGCGCGGTCGGGTGAAAGGGCTGCCGGGGCGAGAGCCGGCTTGAGAAACTGGATGAGCGCCGTCACGCCCAAGAGAACGCCCAGGTTCACCTGCCAGGCGAAGGTGTACGACCCCATCGTGTCGTAGATGATCCCCCCGAAAATGGGGCCAAGACAGCCGCCCAGGCCGGTGCCGAAAAAGTTGGTCAGTCCGATTGCCGTCCCGGAGATATCCGTGCCGAACCGGTTGATGTTCAGGATGGCGTACATCGCGGTGAGCGAACCGTAGCCGAAGCCGAACAGGCAGGCATAGAGGTAGAAGGATTCAAGCGAGTGGAAGAAGAGCAGGATGATCATGGCCAGGGCCATGCAGGCGAAGCCCAGGCAGGCCGAGTGCCGGGGATCGCCCAACCGGTCGCTCAGCCAGCCGAAAAAGAACCGGCCTGCGATGCTCGCGACGGCGATGACCCCGAGGGTGGCGGCGGCGACGATGGGATCGATTCCGTATTCCTCCACGTAGGGGACCTGGTGCGCGAACACGGTCATCACGGACATGGTGGCGAACCCGAAGCAGATATTGATGATCCAGAACCGGGAGTCTTTCATCAGGATCCTGGTCGTCTCCCGGTAGGAGAGCTTCCCCGCGCGGAGAGGCGGCGCGGGCGCAGGCTGCGGCGTTGCCATCGCCCCGTCGGCAAGCAGGCCGTAATCTTCAGGCCGCCTTTTGCCCATGAAATACTGGGACAGGACCGTGCATACAAGGAAGATCGCGGCAGCCAGGACGAAGAAGGCTGTTTTCCAGTCGAAGTATTTGACGATGGTGCCGGCCAGGGGCGTCAGGAGCATGGTGCCGAAGCCGATGCCCATCGACGTGATGCCGATCGCCAGCCCCCGCTTCCGGATGAACCATTTTCCGACGGACCCGATGCCGACGACGGAGCCGAAAAAGGCAGAGCTGATCCCGCAGACGACCCCGTAGACCAGGTAGAGCTGGAGCGGCGTGGAGATGAAGGGCGTCAGGAAAAATCCGGCGGCCATGACGGATGAGCCGGCGACGATGACCCAGCGCGGCGCGAAAAGATCGAGGAGCCTTCCCGAGATGACGCCGCCCACCCCGTAGAAGAAGAAATAGAGGCTCATGGCGAAGGAAACCACCGAGCGGGACCAGCCCAGGTCTTCGCACATGGGTTTGAGAAACACGCCGAAACTGTAGCGCGATCCGTAATTGATGGCGACGGTGATGAAGGCCCCTGCCACCACATACCAGCCCCAGAAGATCTTCCGGGGCGCCTGCCTGTTCACTTCCACGAACCTGTTCCCTGCCGCTCTTTCGGTGACTCTGATACCGCGCTCCCATACCATTTGAGCAGCCATTATACAAGAGAATAGCGGATGCGGTGGTGACTCGGTTTCAATCGCAAAGACCAGCCTCGACTTGCGCTCCGCTATTTTTCGGCCATTTTCCATTTGACATGTAAGAGGGCTTTTCCCTATGCTCTTATGAAATGAGGTCGGACCGCAATGACCATGAAAAGGAGATGAACATGAAGGTTATCAAGATGAGTCAGGTGGAGAAGAAACCGAGGTTGGCCCCGTTGTTCACGGGCCCCGTCGAAATGCAGACTTTTGTGGGCCCGGAGGAGAGCAAGCTTTTCATGATCAGCCAGGTCAATTTCCCCCTGGGGGTCAGAAACAAGTTTCACAGCCATACGATCGAACAGGTCCTCATCGTGACCGAAGGCAAGGGCATCGTCGCGACCGAGGCGGAAGAGGTCGTGGTGACCCCCGGGGACGTCATCTTCATTCCGGCGGGCGAGAAGCACTGGCACGGGGCGGCCCCGGATTCGGCCTTCTCGCACCTTTACGTCATGTCGCCCAAGAGCGAGACGACGCAACTCGAACCTTGACGGGCTCGTAAAAACTCTGAAACTCCCTCCCCCTCCCCTTTCATCCCCTCCCGCAAGGGACTGTGTCGTAAAGGGTGAGGTGAGATTTGACTTTTTTGCGAGCCCTCCCGCGAGGGGAGGGGAAACCGGTGGAATGAGAGGATGGGGGCTATTTGTCCAGGTTTTTCACCACGGAACGGACAAACTTGCCGAACGCCCGGTCCTTCTTTCGCTTGTCGGCGTATGACATTTCGTGAAATTCCGATTCCTTCTTGAGCTTCAGGTAATTCTGCAGATGTCCTTCGTCGAGCGCATCCTCTTCGATGCCCCTCCGGACGGCGCAGCCGGGTTCGCCGGTGTGGCTGCAATCGGCGAACCTGCACTTTCGCGAGAGTTCGCGGATATCGGCGAAGCTGTCGTCCAGGCCTTCGCCGACGCCCAGCATTCCCAATTCGCGCATCCCCGGCATATCGATCAATAGCCCGCCATGCTCGAGAATGATGAGCTGTCGACGGCTGGTGGTGTGCCTGCCCTCGCCCGTATCGCTGACTTCTCTCGTCTCCAGACCTTGATCGCCCATGAGCCGGTTGATGAGCGTCGTCTTTCCGACGCCGGACGAACCCAGCAGGCAGTAGGACTTCCCGGGAACCGTGATTTCCCGGACCTGATCGATTCCCTCCCCGGTGACGTTGCTGAGGGTGACCACCCTTGTGGCGATGCCGGCAAGGCGGATCTCCCCGACCAGTCGGTCGAGCGCTTCGGGGGTGATCAGGTCGGTCTTGGTCAGCAGGAGCAGCGGCTCGATATGGCCTTCGTTCACCATCACGAGGTATCGTTCGAGCCGGCGCACGTTGAAGTCGAAGTGGCAGGACTGGACGATCAGGGCCACATCGATATTGGCCGCGATCATCTGGAACTCGGTCCTTCTTCCGGGGGTCTTGCGTCTCAGGAACGATCTCCTGGGCAGGAGGTTGTGGATCGTCGCGTAGGCGCCGGAATCGAGGCATTGCACGCAAACCCAATCCCCGACACACGGCAGATCAGCGGGAGATTCCACGGAGTAAAGAAACCTTCCGGTCGGCTCGGCGGGTATCTCCCCTTGCTCGTTTCTGATGATGTACCGGCCCCGGTCGACCGCGGTCACACGGGCGATGGATTCGCCCGGGCCGCAGAGGCGACCGGCCTGGTCCCTGAACCAATCGTCCAGACCGAGTTCGCGCAATTTCACCGATGAAGCGCTCTTATCCCAGTTCTCCACGACAGCTACTTTGCGGATTCCGACACGACGAAATGGTCCCGCCGGTTTTTGGCAAAGGCCGCCTCGTCATGCCCCGGATCCAGGGGCTTCTCCTTGCCGTAGCTGATCGTTTTGATCCGCTCTTTGGCGATTCCCAGGTCCATCAGGAATTTCGCCGCCTCGTCGGCGCGTTTCTGGCCGAGGGCCAGGTTGTATTCGGCGGTGCCCCGCTCATCGCAATGCCCTTCGATCAGAAGCGAATACTTCGGTTGCCTGAGAAGGGTCTGGGCAGCCTCCTTCAGGATCGCCGCGCTCTCGGGCGTGAGGTTGTATGCATTGTAATCGAAATAGATATCCGGGATCTGGGCCTCCTTCGGGATCGCGCCCTCCTTCCCTGCGGAACCCCTCCCCGCGCTTTCCGGCACCTTCCCCCTGGCAGACTGGTCTCTGAGCGTTTGCTCGCGAAGCGCCCTGTCACGCAGATCCTGTTCGCGTAGCCCCTGCTCGCGAAGAGTCTGTTCACGTAGCGCGCTCTCCCCGCCCTTCTTGTCGTCCGTGATGGTCGCCGCAGGAGCCCCTGCGGGGTAGGACGTCGTCCTGTTCCTGATGGGTGTCTGCCTGGCGCACCCGGCAATGAGCGCAACTGACAGAAACACCATCGTCAAAGCCAATCCGAGTCGCAGCTGTCTTCTTCTCGTCATTTTTTTCTCTCCAGGATGGTTACCGACGTTCGCAGTCTCGCACGATCCGGAAGATCCGTCAATCGTTGAGCACAGGGAGGCAATGACCCTCGCGGCCTTTTCCTCCGACCATAAGCGACATGATTCGGCGTAAGGTTAGAGTTTTTCTATCTTGGACAGCAGACGATCGAATTCCTCTACTTCAACAACCGGAGATGTAGAAAAGCTGATGCCCGTCAATCTGTTTAACGCCACAGATGTGGAAAGCGCTTTTTCAGCGTCGGGAAATTCCAGGGTGAAGACCAGATCGTGCTCCCCCAGCAAGGCATACATGGAAATCACTTTCCCGTCGTTTTTCTCGATGATCTTGACGGCCTTTTTCGTCCGCTGCGCAGATGCTTTACCGATTGAATCCCGGGTATATTTCCCGAACATCATGAATACCGGCATGGAGCGACCTCCTTCCTCTGTTGAGGGTTTGAACCTGGCATGCTCCGGCCGAAGGAGCGGCTCCTCCCCGTCGCCTATTTGCGGCAGGATTCGGGGCGGATCAGGAGCACGGGAATACGGGAGTCATGGAGGACTCCCAATGCCACACTTCCCAGCATCAGCTTCTTGAGTCCTGTGTACCCATGGCTGGCAATGACGATCAGGTCCACTCCGTTATTCTGCGCGTAATCGGAGATGGTATCTGAGGGCCGGTTTCCCTCCAGGGACACCGTCTTTACCTTGATCCCCTCGTAAGCAAGTCGGGACTCGACATCGGCAAGATACTTTCTGGATTCTTCCGACATGTTTTCCCTGATGCCTTTGATGTCCATGTAGCCAGCCATCTCGCCGCCCCGGTAAACATGGACGTGGAACACGTTGAGAAGGATGACCTCCCCCACGGCCCCATCCTTGACCAGGTTTTTTACATGAGACAACGCGCACTCCGCTAACTCGGAACTGTCGAGAGGAACCAGGATTTTCTTATACATAGTCATCCCTCCTTAACTCCTTTATCGCCGTCGCGGCTTGGGGAGCTTCTGTCCTGACGAAATTGTCTCCTGCTCATGGGGTCGCTACAGGTACTCGTACACCTCGTACTCCGTAGGCGCCCCCAGCAGGCTGTCGATCCGGGTTTGGATCTCCGCCCGTTCCGGACTCGTTTTCCAGG
The DNA here is from genome assembly GCA_021372695.1 of Deltaproteobacteria bacterium. Next base: position 8,204 of record JAJFTY010000111.1, on the reverse strand, counting down.
CGTTCCACGCGTCCTGGCTCTTCCAGGTGCCGATCACGATGAGATCTCCAGGGCGGTCCACTCGCCGGAGGGTCTCTCCGGAAATGAAACCGGGCTGGGCAAGGGCCTTTGTCCGGAGCTCGATCATCAGGCTCATGAGTTGGCGATCTTCGAGGACCTTCGTTGCTTTTCTTCGGATGATTGTCTTGATGGCCATGGCTTCCTCCTTTCGTTTCGTGGTTGGTAACAAGGTTGACGGGTCGGGACGATTTACCGGTTAACGAAAGTTAACGGAGACATGCAGATAGCCCATCTAAACGAAAACGAGACCCGCAGATGCCGTCTTGTCTTTTACTGGAGTCCATCATTTAAGATCTGGTCTATGAGGGTGATCATCACCACGAAGACCCTGTAATCATTCTTTCGTTAACGTCCAGTAGAATAGACTCAATACGCTCATCGCAGTATCTCGTTTGCAGTAGAATATAGTAATGCCTGACCCATATGTCAATGGGCAAGCAGGGCATGGAATGAGGCCATACGCCGGTCGTTGGCTTCGCTACCACTCTCTAGTCCAAGGTGGCACGAAAGGCGAAGATCACCGGTTATGGCGTGCACCCAAAAAAGGCAGGGTCATTTCTGACCCTGCTTCGTTGAATCGAATATTAACCGCTATGGCCAAATATTGGAAATTTCCGTCTTTGGCTCCTGGGTGTCCTACCGGTGGTAAAAATAACGGCCCGCCATTAGTTACCTTCTGACTTTCTTCTCGGTTTCTACATTTTTTCCCACCGGAACCTCTAATACAGGTACGGCCCAAGTTGTTGCCCCTGCAAGTCCCAACGTGTATTCGATAGTGGTCAATGCCTCGTTGCTTTCGACTTCCGAGACGGTCATGGTTACTACGGTGGTTGGCGGAAGGCCGTCAAATGGCTTTCCTTGAAACATATAGTTGACCAGTAACTTTCTCCCCGGCAGGTTTACGACGCTATCTGCCGCCTTTGCGACCTCCGCAGTTTTGCTCATATCCCACATAACAAACATGGCTACTTTCATTTGCTTCTCCTTTCATTTGAGTGAAGCAATTTGTTGAGAAGATAAGTTAAGGCAAATCGCTTAAGAGAAAATAGTAAGCCCCCAAAGAGGAATGGTAACCTCCATGGAAGCCGAAATATCGGTACCTTCAGATAACTCCCCTTCACGGAGGACTCCAGAAGGTTAGAGGTAGAAGGCGGGGCGCGATCACCCCGCCCAGGAATTGCGTACTTGACCGTATCCAAGACTTGCCAACTCAAATCGAGCGCATAACGATGTCAACAACGCTCCCTGGCACGAGGAATTCTGGACCTCGACTGATTTTTTTTAGGTACTCTGGATCTGCGAAAAGCTGTAGCCCGACTTTCTCCAGAGTTGCCAAATCAGCGCAATCCCAGAACCAGCGAATCGTCCCATATTCCCCAAAACTATCTATGTAAACGGTTGTCTGGGTTCCGTGTTTTTTGTTGGTGTATTCAGCAATCTCCTTCCCCCACTGGATTGCCTCCATGTACTTAGCCGCATTAATCTTCCCACTTCTTGTCCATCGTATCATGTCAGTAGCCTCCTTTCAGGGGTTGGGTTTGAGTCATGGTCCGACCTCTCTGACAGAACGAGGCATATTGCCTTTTGAAGAACCCCCATAAGGGTTTGATCCCATATGGAGGCATGATATCGGCACCTTCAGGCAACCCCTTTTCATGGCAGACTCCATGCCCTCCTTTCAGATCAGACTCCCCCAAAACCAACCCTCAGTGTCTTGAGACACGGGGTTAAAATCAATCACCCATTTTTCACATTCCGACTCAACCATTCCTGGATGAGTTCTGTTATATCCTCCCATCCCGCTTCACCCACAACCCAGTGGGCATGGCCACTTAGTTCTCTGTATGTCGATATATCTCCGTATTTCTTATGGATTTTTTTCACCACAGCGGGCGGCGTGATTCGGTCTTCAGCACCAGCAATGACCAGAATGGGGCATGTAACCTTTTTTTCATTCACCTGCGTTGCCCTCTTGCTGTCGAAAAGCCAAAAACCCATCTCAAAACCAGCTTGGCCCGACTCATAAACAAAGCGTTCATAAGTCTGTATTTGTTGCTGCGAGGGAAGAAGGTGAAGCATTGCATAGACTGCTTCCGCAAAGGTCTGACGTATGGGTCTCTTCCAAAAGGCCCATTGGGAAAAAACGCTCCGGAAGCTCTTAATTACAGATGGCTTGAGTGCAATGATCCCGCTGGGAGAAGCGGGTGTCAGCAGGACGAGGGCCTCAGCAAGATCTCTGCTGCCGAGGATCTGGGCTATCAATCCACCCATGGAGTGTCCCATCAGTATCGGCTTCCCACCACCCTTCTTGATGAGCTTCTCCAAGTCAGATACATAATCCAGTATGCTTGTGGTTCCCAGCCCTGCAGGGGGCGTTTCTTTGGGATTAACGTCATGGTATCTCAAGGTAGGAACAATGCATTGATATCCCTTAGCCTCAAAGTATTTTCTATAGTTCTCCCAGTACCACCCACCACCCCACATGCCATGAATCATGACAATCGTTTTCTGCTTCATAATCCCCCCCATTTTTTTAAATCATAATCAGTGGAAACGCAGTACCCTATGTCAATTTCAAATTTCTAGTATAGTTCCACAAGTACTTTGGAACCGTGAAAGTCAGCGGGAGATCGGCGTGAACCCAGAAGAAGATTTGCGGGAGGACAAATCCTCTAAGAGAGCCTTTGGCTCCCTTAGAGGATTTGTATGATCACTTTTTTGCAACCCCATCTTCTCATTGTAATCACCAGAAGGCAGAGGGGTTAGGTTGATGGGTTTACGGAGTAAATTGGAGAATCGATGGTTGAACGTTGCTCTTATGAAAATGAAAAGTCAAGAGGGAAATTGTCTCCTCTCAAGCAGGGCATGGAATGAGGCCATACGCCGGTCGCTGGCTTCGCCTGCTTATCGTCACCTTAAGCTGACTTTCAACCTTGATGATTTCGGAAAGAAAGAATGCCCGTAGAGAAAATGAAAAAGGGCAGAGTTGAAATGGCTCTACCCTCAGACGTTATTTGTTGTGGCTAACCCCTCATTCCGCCGGTTGATTGAGATTCATCGCGACATCAACCATCTGTCTCTTCTTTCTTCTTGTGCGTTCTTAGATGCCCACTCAAGCCAATTTCGTCCTACACCTCTTCCCGCATTCCGGGCAACACAAGAGAGCCGCCGTCCCTTTTTGAATCTCATTCACGTCAATCAACACCGGCACGATCTGAGACTTTTCTTGTGCCTTCAGAATCCCTTTCTTCCTCTTGACTTTGTTCATGATGTTATCCCTCCTTTTCTATAAGATGGCGCTGACGATAAACCCAAGCAACATCGATCCGAACAGGCTGATGGCGACATAGAGAGCGAAAATGGGTCTGCGGACGACAGTCCACACTGCCGTCATTGCCGGGATGGTCGTGACGGGTCCCGCGATCAGGAAGGCAATGGCAGCACCCGGCTGCATCCCTTGAATGATCAGGCCTTTGACGATAGGCAAGGCGCTGAGGTTTCCCAGGTAAAGAGGAACTCCTATCAGTGAAGCCAACGGAATTGCGAAGCGGTTGCCATCACCCAAAATCGACACGATTGTTTCCTGTGGGACATACATGGTGATGAGTGCCTCGAGCGTGAAAGCCACCAGAAGCCAGCGGCCGAGTCGCCAGCTCTGGTCTCCCATCCTGCGGGCAAAAACCATCCAGTCGATACGGCGGAGGCTTGCAACACCGGACTCCCACCAGGCGGGGGAATGGAGGACCGGAAGGGGCACCGCAATTGCTTTTGCCCTGTCCGCCGAACAACAGGCAACAGCGGGCAGGACCGTCAGGGTGACTGGTATTGGGGGTGCTGCTTCACTCTGAGCCTTGCAGCAGGACGTCTTCAGTTGTGTTGATTGTCCTATCCCTGCGGGAAGGATTTGACTGAAGTACCCCAGCCGGCAAAGTAACAGGGTCAGATACCCGGCACCCAGACTCAAAGCCAAGGACGCTCCCAACCTCGACAGAGCAAGCGGCCAATCCAGAATACCGACCGTCAGCGTGAAGATTTCCGGGTCCATCGTGGGAGACGCAATCCAGAACGACATGACCGGTGCGAGCGGGACACCGCTTATCAGGAGCCCCGCGATGATCGGGATGACTGTGCAGGAGCAGAACGGGCTGAAGGCGCCTACTGCAGTGGCCAGAAGAACTGCGAGTCCCTCCCGCCCGGCAAAGGCCTTGCGGATCGCATCGGTGAGATCCAACATATTGATCATGACGCTGAGGAACATACTCAGCAGGAAAAAAGGCAGCACCTTCCAAGAAGCATTGCCCACAAAACGAACAATCTCAAAAAACTCGTCCATAAACCGGTCTCCTTTATCGCAAAATTACGATACGTTAAGGCAAAAAAATCTCCTTAAAGAGTCTTCATCATCTGCATTCAGGCAGCCACTTGCCGATCTGTTCCTTGAACCAGCGGATATTTTCGGCATCCAGGCAATAGCAGGTGGCCGGGCCTTCAATCTCGCCATGGATCAAACCTGCCTCACGCAACACCTTGAGGTGCTGACTGACCGTTGATTGAGCCAGCGGGGTGGCCTCCACGATATCGGAGGTGATACACTCCTTTTTCTGGGCCAGAAATTCGACGATCTGGAAACGGATAGGATTGCCCAGCGCCTTGAGCATGTTCACCAATCGCTTCTGCTCCGTACTGAGCGGTGCTTCCGTGATTGCCATAAAAACCTTCCTACTATCGTAGAATGACGATGAAGAGGATTATTGTCAAAAAAAATCATGTCTTCGTCCGATGGCGTGGGTACCGGGCAACATGTGTAACTATTGCCACCATTTACATAAGGCGGTATTCAACGCCTCGCACTGTTTCAGTATTTTGTACATGCTGTCGACACCCACTTTGGCAAAGACTGGATCTGTGGTGCAGACTTCGGCATAATAGCTGCGATATGCGCCTTCGAGCTCGGATTGGGTTTGTTCGGGTTTCGCTCGAAATATCTTCAGATACGTCTCGATCAGACAATTCTTACCGGTGCAATTTCCATCGGTTAGATCTATATAGTTTTTCTCGTAGGCGAGAAAACAATGTATGCGCGGGATGTAGGACAATCCATACTCGGCAAGGATGGTGTCGACCCCGGTCACGACTTTATTCGTCAGCGAATAGAAGCCTTCGTAGCGGTATACCGGTAACTCCAATTCTTCCGCAAGCCGGGCGATGAGCCCATGCTTCGCGAAACAAGTTCCAAAGCCATCCTCAAACAGAATCATCGCATTACTTGAAGAGCTGTTGTAACCATAAGGAAGGCGATTCACATAATATGACGCTTCGCGAAAAGTTTTCACCCCGCGATCGATGAAGGCTTTGGAAACGACCCCCTGTGGCTGTATAGCCGTATCAGGTAAAGTTTCGATCGGTGAAAAGTGGATCGTAATCATTCTATTTCTCCTTCTTGCGTGGTTCTGCCTAATAGAGCATGAGTTCCACAAGATATCCGGCTGCAATGGCTACCAGAAAAACGTTCAGCACAAAGGCGAAGATCAGTTTCTTCTTGAAGATGGAACCAAGAATAATGATCTCCGGGATGCTCGCCCCTGCCCCACCGATGATGAGAGCCAGAACCGTTCCCAGCCCCATCCCTTTTCCGACCAGGGCGGCGCTGATCGGGATGATCGTTTCCGCCCGGATGTACATGGGTGCCCCGATGGCTGCGGCAATCGGGATGGACCAGGGATTGCCCGGCCCCGCCAACCTGACCACGAGGTCCTGGGGGAAGAACCCGTAGATGAAAGCGCCAATAGCTGCACCGAGTAGGAGATACCAGAACACCCCTTTGAACGTCGCCATCGCGGACAACGAGGCCCTCTTCATCTTCTCTTTGAACGGAGCCCGCGGTGATTCGCTTCCTCCGTCTGCATCGAAATTGACAGCGCAGCAGGACGAAGAAGCCGCCGGCTGAGTGTTTGCCTTCGTATCCCCGGCGCAGCAGCCGCCCGCGGCTTGAAACACCGGCAGTGTGATCAGGGGCGAGGGTGCGGCGCCTTCAGGAGCGCAGCAGCCAGCCGAAGCCGCGACCGCTTTTACAGGGCCGACCTGCGGTTTCGCATCCTGTCCGCAGCAGGAGCCCTCCAGACTGACCAGCGCCTTGACCTGGCTTTCCATACCCATTTTCGACAGCAGGGCTGCCGTGACCATGGAACCGAAGAAGGTGATGAAGACATAAACAGCCGTCACTTTGTAGCCAAAGAGTGAAAGGAGCAGTGCGATGATGACCGGGTTCAAGACCGGTGAGGAAAAAAGAAAGGCCATCACGGGGCCGAAAGGGACGCCCCCCTTGAGCAGTCCGGCCGTGATCGGAACGGTGGAACAGGAGCAGAAGGGTGTAATGGCTCCCAGACCTGCGCCCAGGAGGTATTGCACGCTGATCAATTTGTCGGACAGAAAATCCCGGATGCGAGAGGGGGGAAGGTATTCCGTCAGCAGGCCAATGAGAAAGGAAACGGCCACGAAGATCAGGATCAACTCGCCGGCGATCACGAAAAAAAATTGGCCGGCCGTGACGAAATTATTCAGTTCGAACATCTGCAAAACCTCCTCTTAGGTTTACAATATCAACCTTTATTGTCTGTCATCTGCTGCTGGGAAGCCCGCACAAACGAATGAAGGCTGATGAGCAGGACGTCCCGCATGGACGGGTCCATCGCTCCCAGTATCGTCAGCATCTTATTGGTGAGTTGGTCGTCAATTCGTTTCAGGAGGGCTTTGCCTTCTTCGGTCAAAGTGACGCAACAGACCCTTCCGTCCTTCTGGTCCTGTCCGCGATAAGCCAATCCTTTGTCTTCCAGACGGGCAACGATACGGGTCGCGCCGCCCTTTGTGACGGACACACTCCTGGCGATGTCCTGCATGGCGCAGACATCGAGACGCGACACGGTCCGAAGGGCGTGGATTTCGCCCGGTGAAATTCTTTCGCCGCAACATTCGTCATCAATACCTTTCGGCCCAAAATGGTAGATGACCTCTTCCACCAGTCCGGCGAGTTTTCTCCCCTGCGTGTCCATCAGTACCTCCTCCTCCGCGCAAATAGCTTTGGTGTGGTGTTATGAAGCCTGGGGAGGTTTTATGGCACATATGATTGACTCTGTCAACTAATATTTTTGTGAGTGGGGTGGGACGGCAGGATAAGTTTAAAGATGGAATGTTTTCGTTTTACAGGAGAGGCGGCGACCCCAGATTCCCTATACCTGAAAGGTCACCTCTTTCAGAACATCCAGCTGATCCAGGGCGATTCCGGCGCCCCGGGCGACTGCGGAGAGGGGGTCGTCGGCGATCAGGACCGGAAGACCCGTCTCCGCCCGGATCAGCATGTCGAGGTTCCTAAGCAGCGCCCCGCCGCCGGTCAGAACGATGCCCCGGTCGACGATGTCGCCGGCCAGTTCGGGAGGGGCATTCTCCAGCGCGTCCTTGATGGCGTCGACGATGAGGCTGACCGGTTCCTTGATGGCCTCCCGGACCTCGTCGGAGTTGATCTCCAGGATCTTCGGGATGCCGGAAATCAGATCCCTGCCGCGGACTTCCATCCTGCGCACCTCCTGGCTGGGATCGGGGTAGGCGTTGCCGAGCTCCGTCTTGATGTTCTCTCCCGATCTCTCCCCGATGAGGAGGCTGTACTTCCGCTTCATGTACTGGACGATCTCGTCGTCGATCTTGTCTCCGGCCACGCGGACCGATTTGGAGTAGACGATCCCGGCGAGCGAGATCACCGCCACCTCCGTCGTCCCTCCGCCGATGTCCACCACCATCGAACTGATCGGTTCGGTGATCGGAAGGCCCGCGCCGATCGCCGCCGCCATCGGCTCCTCGATCAGATAGATCTCCCTGGCGCCGGCCGATTCCACCGTTTCGCGCACGGCGCGCCGCTCCACCTGGGTGATCCCGGAGGGGATGGAGACGATGATCCGCGGCCGGACCAGCGTGCGGCGGTTATGCACACTCAGGATGAAGTGGCGCAGCATCGCCTCCGTGATGTCGAAATCGGCGATCACGCCGTCCCGCATGGGGCGGATGGCGACGATGTTTCCCGGCGTCCGTCCGAGCATCTTCTTAGCTTCCGTGCCCACGGCCAGGACCTTCTTCTCGCCCTTGGCGTTCTTGTG
>JAJFTY010000107.1 GCA_021372695.1 Deltaproteobacteria bacterium | reverse complement strand
CCCGGCCGCAACTACTACACCGACTTCGTGGAGAAGGTTCCGGCGGACTGCATCGTGCTGACGCTGGCGTGCGGGAAGTTCCGCTTCTTCGACAAGGAGTTGGGCGACATCGGCGGGATCCCGCGGCTCCTGGACATGGGGCAGTGCAATGACGCCTACTCGGCGATCCAGGTGGCGATCGCCCTGGCCAACGCCTTCAACGTCGGGGTGAACGACCTGCCGCTCTCGATGATCCTCTCCTGGTACGAGCAGAAGGCGGTGGTCATTCTGCTCACGCTTCTGTCGCTGGGGATCAAGAACATCCGCCTTGGGCCGTCGCTGCCGGCCTTCACCTCGCCCAACGTGCTCGGGGTGCTGGTCGAGAAGTTCGGAATCAAGCCGATCACGACGCCCGATGAGGATTTGAAGGCGATCCTCGGCTGAACAGGTAAACCCATCGGGGAGGCCGACCGGCCTCCCCGTTTTTTGGCTCCGCCGGAGGTGGGGAAGTCGCGGCTCGCTGATCCTCTCCGGGTCAGGCTCAGGAAGAAGCCTTCGCTGTGGCAGCCGGCTGGATTCGCATGATCAGGTAGATCGCAACCGCGGAGATCGCGGAGAGGCCATACCAGACCCGGTGGTAGCTGCCCACCGTATCGAACACCCATCCTGCCAGCGTGGGGCCGATGATTCCCCCGATGGACCCGATCCCCAGCATGATCCCGAGCATCTTCCCGAAGGAACCCATGCCGAAATACTCCTGGATCAACGCCCCCCGCAGAACCATGCCCCCGCCGAAGCCCGGGGCGAATAGCAGGATGAACAGCAGCAGAACCCAGAAGGAATGGACGTAGCAGAAGACGAACGCGCCCGCGCCCAGAAAGAGAAAGGTGGCCGCCCAGACGATCCTTTTATCGAAATGGTCGCCCCACCAGCCGAAACCCAATCTTCCGATGATGCTCACCAGGGGCAGCGCCGCGGCCACATTGCCGGAAACGGATCTCGAGATCCCGACCGTGCTCAGGTAGGGCATCAGGTGGGTGATCACGGCATTGACGGACACGAGCCGGACCATTTCTGCGACGATCAGGTAGATGAACGATCTCTGCCGGATGATTTCGAGGAAAGCCTCTGTGGTTTTGTCCGAACCCCTCTTCCGGCCGGCGCTCGCCGATGATTCCCCGACCGATCCATAGGCGCTGAGCCCCAGGTCTTCAGGCCGGTCCCGCACGATCAGGGAGAGCGGAATCCCCAGGAGCAGCAACACCCCTCCCAGGATGACCAGCGTCATGCGCCAGCCGGATGCGTCGATCAGGAAGACGATGAGGGGGATGATCAACCCGCCGGCCCCGAATCCGCACGCAGCCACGCCGAGCGCCAGCCCCACACTTTTCCGGAACCAGACCGCCACGGCCGTCATGGTGACGACGCTCGCACACCCGCCTGAACCGAAGGAGATGAAGAGGATGGAGAGGTAAAACATGAGCAGAGATTGGGTGAAGCTGAGCAGAATCAGGCCGATGCCGATGATGACGATCCCGCCCAGCAGCAGTCTCCTGGAACCGAACCGGTCGACGAGAAACCCCACGAGGGGTGCAAAGATACCCATTTCGAGCCCCCGGAGGCTGGTGGCCAGCGAGACTTGCGTGTAGCTCCAGTTGAACTCGTTCCGAATGGGCTCAAAAAAGGCGGTAAATCCGAAGAAGGTGATACCGCCGACGAAGAGATTGACGGTGAAACATGCGATGACGATCCACCATCCGTAGAATAGATTATTAAACATGGATCAGGGCAACACCCTCCATCTTTTCTGCCCGCCCGTCTCCGTTCGGCGCCAGGGGACTATACCGGATAACCTGCACCGTTTCAACCTTCGGTAGTGTATCAGTTTGTGTCAGTCTGGTGCAGATAGGCCTCACGGAGCGCGATTGAAAGGTTTTTCGGGCACCCCGCCGGCGAGCGAAGCGGCCGCAACGGCAACTGTCTGAGCGACGCCAGGAGCGAGTTTTGCCGTTGCAGCGCAGCGAGTCGTTGCGGGGTCGAAAAAGCTTTGTGAGCGCCAGTGAGGCTTCGGCACCTCCAATTGAGACACCTGCCGACCTCCTCTCCATTTGACATCCCCGCCTGTTTCCCCTATCGTCGAACTCCCGGACCCGATCGATGATTCTGCCTGTGCCATGCGCAGTGGCGGCCATCTCTTCCCGGATTTGCAGATGAAGATGAACCCCGAAGACATTCGCCGGCTGAGAGGGGCAGCAGAGCTCCTCGAAAATCCCGGTCTCGCCGCCAAACTGACCGCGGTCGTCGGCATGCCCTTCGAGAAGGCCTTCGACTATCTTCCGGCGAAATGGAGCAGGGCCGTTCAGACGATCACCCGGAACTCCTTGCGCCGTGCGCTCGGCGTTGCGGTCAGGACCATCGGTCGCGGTGAAAAGGGAGGAGCGTCGCGGGACACCCTTCACATATTTCTCGCGGCCGCTTCCGGCGGGATCGGCGGCGCCTTCGGACTGCCCGCCCTGGCGATCGAACTGCCCGTCACCACCGTCATCATGTTTCGCTCCATTGCCGACATCGCCAGGAGCGAGGGCGAAGATGTCGGGCGATTGGAGACGAAGTTGGCATGTCTGGAGGTCTTCGCCCTGGGTGGCACGTCGGGAGGGAACAACGCTGCCGAGACCGGATACTATGCCGTGAGGGCTTTGCTGGCCAGGCAGGTATCGGAAGCGGCAAAGTACATCGTCGAAAGGGGGATCGCCGAAGAGGGGGCACCGGCACTGGTCAGGCTCATCGCGACCGTTGCGTCCAGATTCGGGGTCACCGTATCTCAGAAGGCGGCGGCCACTGCGGTGCCGGTCATCGGTGCGGCCGGCGGCGCCTTGATCAACGCCGTCTTCATCGACCATTTTCAGAACATGGCCAGAGGCCATTTCGTGATGCGAGGCCTGGAGAAGAAGTATGGAGCGGAGTGTGTGAGGATGGTTTACGAGAACGCCGTCAAGTCGAACCGAAACGAAAATGAACCTTGAAGGAGGCGGTCGATAGCGCCGCTCTACTTCACGGTGTACCCGCGGCCGTCCAGACAGGCATCCTCGGCCCTGCGGTAGTTCGCGCGCAGCTGGCTCAACCGGGCTTCGGAGACGCCGCCCGTGGGTTGAACGGGGTCGTACTGGGTCTGGACCACCGCCCAGGTGTGGCATTCGTAACGGTCCTTTGCCTGAAGCTCCTCGCTCTGGCCCAGCCTGGGGTAGACGAAGATCTTTCCGGCGGCAGACGGCGCTGCGGGCGGTGCCGGCGGAACATAGGCCGGAGCCGGCTCCGGAACGGTGGCCCGTGAAGCATCGGCCTGGGATGCATAGAAAATTGACGACAGAACGGCTGCACCCCCCAATATCGCAAAGGGGACCCACCAGCCCCCGTGGCCACCCCCGTGGTGGCCGCCCCTCGCTTCGCCGGACAACGGGGTTGCCAGAATGACGGCCAGGACAAGAATCAAGACTGTTCCAGCGGCTTTCTTCATGGGTCACCTCCCCGCTTGCTTCACCAATCTCGTGAGGTTTCTGTATACTCCCAAATTCGAGATGTTTCAACAGGAGGAAGATCGCCGCAACTATTTGTCCTTTTCCTTCGCTTCCTTGGCCCGGAGTTTCAGGTTCTTTTCCCTTCTCCTGCGCTTGCGGTCCAGTTCCTTCTTCCTTTCGATTTTCTTGTGCTGGCTCATGATTCGATTCCTCGTCTGTGGTGAATTGACCCGGCGGTTCAGCGCACGATACACCCGGGATCCGTTGCCTTGACCCCACCCGCCTTGCCGGCGTCACCCATCGATGCGGGAAGCGTGAAATCGATGCCCGGGTTGCCGGACAGAATCGTCGGCGCGGCGTTCATGTTCTGGATGTAGACGTACTGGCCTGCGCCCACATCCTGCGATCCGGTGTTGTTCGTGACCCGGATCGCGCCCTCCAGGACATACAGGTACAGCCCGTCGGGAAGCGATCCGCAGTTGCCCTGGCAGATCTTGGCTTCGTAAATGGTGCCGCGGACGCCGGCCACGGCGGTATCGGTCATCAGCTTGTAGCTCTCCTGGTCTCCTCTTTTTCCGATCATTCCGGTGACCGAGCGCATTCCCCCCTTGATCAGGTTGAAAACGGCCTTGTCCCCGGAGGGCTTGGCCTGATCGAAGCTGTACTCCGAGACTTTGAACTGCGTGCCGGGGCGCAGGGTGACTTCACCGTTGTCGCTGAACTTGATCCGGGCGTGGGTCTTCTTCTCGGTGACCAGGGTGTCTCCCTGTTCGATCGCCGAATCCACGGCGAGCGCCCGCGTCGCGCCGTCCGCCTTCTTGGCGAAGAGCGGTCCGCTCAGATGGGTGACCTTGCCGACCACGGCTTCGGCCCAGGCGAGGGGGCTCCCAAACAGCAACGAGACCAGCAACAGCAGGCTAATTGCAATAATTCTTGGTTTCATCCGTTTTCCCGCCGCCGTCGGTCGGCTGTTGTCCGCCTTCTGGGGATTTCTTCTCGAGTTCATTTTCATCTTCACCATTCTCTTCCGAAGTGATTTTTGCCATAGCCGTCATGAGTGAAGAGACGGTACTGTTGGTCGCGGTCGCATTGCCGGTCACGGCCAGACTGCCGGTCTGCGAGCCGTTCAACCCTTCTACCATCGTGATCGTTCCGTTGGGGGCGCTGATGGTAATTTCCGGGCCGACGACGATGCTGCTGCCGGCGCTGAGCATGATATTCCCCATGGCCGACGTCACGTTTCCGTTGATCGTCAGGTTATCGGTACCTCCGCTCGGTGAGGCCTCCAGCGTCACGTCCTGGCTGGCCGTAACGCCGCCGGAGCCGATCGTGAGCGGGGAGTGCGCAATGACGGATACCGTGCCGTAGGATCGGATCGTGGCCGTGTCGGTCGTCAGGGCCCCGATGTTCTGGAGAGCGACGTTGCCGGTGCTGGCGTTGTTGACCAGGGCGTTTACCGTGAGGACCCCTGTGTTGTCGATTTCGATATTGTTGACGGCCGAATTGGTCGCTGCGAGATTGTGCACCGCGGTCATGAGCGGATCGCTGCTGCCGATGCCGCTTGCCGCGCTCATGCTGAGCGTATTGGCCAGGATGCTCGTGGCGCCGCCCACGTTGTTGACGATCGCGCCGTTTGTGCTCAGGGATACGGTCCCCGTGCCCGCGTTGATCAGCCCGCCCAGCAGGATGTCGCCGCCCGCCAAGACGCTGAGGTTGTTGCCGATCGTGGAGGCATGCAGTGCAACGACGTTCGCATCCCGCAGAGCGACGGTGCCGCCCTTGACTGCGATGCTGGCGAAGTCGTTGCCCGTGTCCGTCAGGGTGACGCTGCCGGCCGTACCGGCATCGAACGTGGCCGCTCCCCCAACCACGACCGGGGCCGTCTGGGAGATCGCTCCGCCCGCCGTGATCGCGAGATCGTCCGTCAAGGTGATGCCGCTCGTGTTTCCGACGGTTCCGATGCCGAAGCCGGTGCTGTTGGTGTACTGGACCCAGCCCGTATCAGCGGCCAGGGTCTGGACCGTATTGCCCGGATTGGTCAGGATGAACGTTCCCCCGGCCCCGAGCAGCCCGAGGCCGCCCGCGGTGATGGGCGCCGCCTGTGTGACGGTGCCCTGCGAGTCCAGGAAGAGGGTGCCGCCGGTTCCGCCTCCGACCGCGCCGCCGAAGTGGATGTTGCCGAGTCCGGAGCTGAGCGTGGGGGACCCGCTGATGGTGACCGGGCCGTTGAAGGTCTGGTCGGCGTCGACCGTGGTGATGTTGCCGTTGATCGTGTACCCGCTTGCCGTCTTGAAACCGACGCCCGAGCTGAGGCTGAGCGCCATGTTGGTGGCGAAGACGGTGTAGGGGATATCGGCGGAGGTGAGGCCGCCTTTGGCCGTGTTCAGGGTGCTGTTTGAGATGGCGCCGCTTCCGCTCCCGGCCGTGAGGTAGTTGGAGTCGAGAAGGAGGCCGGAGATGTTGCCGCCGGCCGAGAGGAAGACGTAGGCGCTCTTCACGGGGACGACGTCGCCGCCCACATAGACGAGGAGGGCGCTTCCGGCCGGCACCGTGTCGAGATCCAGGGCGACCGAAAAGTACCCCGCAGTATCGGTGGTTGCCGTCTCGGGAAGCAGGGTCCCGTTCACCGCGAAGTAGATCGTCTTGCCGCTTCCCGCGGCGAGCGTTCCGGAGATGGTTTGCTGCTGCACCGGAGGCTGCAACCCGGTCACGTAGCGGAGCGTCGGATAGGTTTGCCCTTCCGAAATCTGCCAGGTGTTCGTGAAGTCCCAGCCGGTGTAGGTTGCCTGGCTCTTCATTTCGGCCGTGGTCTTCCCCGTGCCGCCGTCACTGGTCGTCAAGCCAGAAGTCTGGGTATTCCAGAAGCTGAATAAGATAGGTCCGGACCCAAAATTGTATCCTACCAGCCCTCCGATGGAGGAGCTTCCAGTCACCGCGCCCGTGCTGTAGGAATTGAAGATGCTCCCACCGGTGTAGAGCGTTCCCACCAGTCCGCCGACCCAAGTCCCGCCGGTCACGGTGGCAGTGCTGTAGGAATTGCTGATGCTGCCTGCGACTAATCCCGCGAGTCCGCCTACGTTATAGGTACCGGTCACCCGCCCGGTCGTGTAGCAATTCAGGATGCTGGCGCCCGTATGGGCCACCAAGCCGCCCGTTTGGTCGCCGCCCGTGATGTCAAGATCAACCAACCCGAGATTCATGATTGCATTGGTTGCACCGCCGGATGTACCGCCGAATGTGCCGACATATCTGGTCGTGGGCCGGTTGATGTAAATGCCCGTGATCGTGCGGCCCATGCCGTTGAAGGTGCCCGAGAAAATGGTTGGGGTATTGAGCTGGTCGTTGCCCAGAGGCACGAAGCCCTTGGCCGTGTCCCACATACCCGCCGCCTGTTTGAGCTCGGCCATGGAGATGTTCTCTGCCAGGGTGTAGTTTCCGGCCAGGTCCATCAGGACGAGTTGGAGCTGGTGGGCGTTTCTGATCCAGGTGTCGTACTCCGAACGGAGGAAGGGTCGCGTGTTGGTGTCGGACATCCACCAGACGTTGGTGAAGTCCCAGTTCGAGACTCCCGCGGTTGAGAACGTCGACTGCGTCATCATCTGGGCCGTGGTTAGGCCCGTGCCGCCCGCGCTCGCGGTCTGTCCGGAGGTGTAGACGTCCCAGAAGCTTCCGGAGATCGTTCCGCCGACCGTGCCGCCGACCAGGCCCCCCACATTCGCAGTTCCGCTCACCGCGCCGCTGCTGAAGGAGTTGTTGATGGTCCCCGTGGAGCCGTTGGCGCCCACGAGGCCGCCGACGTAGCTGCCGGTGACCGTGACCGCGCCGATATTGTAGGAGTTTTCGATGCCGGACGCGTTGTTTCCCACGAGCCCGCCGACGTAATTGCCGGTCATCGTGAGAGCGCCTGCATTGTAGGAGCTGGCGATGAAGCCGCCAATGGCGTTGGTTCCCACCAGCCCGCCCACTTCGGAGGTGCCGCTCACGGTCGCGGTATTGTAGGCATTGTGGATGCTGCCGCTGTTCCAGCCCACGAGTCCGCCCACGTACTGGCTGCCGGTGATGCTGCCACCCTCCAGCCCGACTTTTTCAACGATGCCGGAGCTGTTTCCGAAGAGTCCGACATAATCGCTCCCCGGCCGGTTGATGAAGAGCCCGGAGATGGTGCGGCCGTCGCCGTTGAGCCTTCCCGTGAAGTCCAGGTCGATGCTTTCCCCGATCGGCAGGAAGCCGCCGCCATTGTCCCATGTGGAAGTGGCGCTCGCATCGATTTTCGTGCCCAGAGCGTAGAAGCCTGCGAGGTTCGTGTTCATGTTCTGGAGGTCGTTTACGTTGTTGACCAGCATGTAGGCGGTCGGCAAGGTCCCTGTGAAGTAGTCTGAATAGTCGGTGGGGGCGGTGTAGCTTGCCGGGTTGTAGAAGATCTCCGCCGAGCCGCCCAGTCCCGGAGAGATATAGACAGCTCCGCCCGTCGAGCCGCCGAGGAACTGGACCGTGCCGGAGCCGTTCGCATCCAGGTCCGCCCTGAGGGTCAGTTTTCCGCCCCCGAGAAGGGAGATGGCCCTGCTGACGTTGATGTTGTTGTGCGCCCGGAGAATCAGGGAATTTGTGGTCGACCAGGTGACGGTGTCGTTGACGAAGAGGTCCCCGGCCCCCGTTCCGGCAGAGTCCGTTGCGATGGTCACGTTTGCCGAGCCCAGCTGCGCACCCAGCGTCGCGCCCGAGATGTCCCCGCCGGTCGCGGCGATCGTGAAGTCGGTCGGGTCGATCAACCAGGTTCCGGTCTTTCCGTAAGAGGCGGAGGTGTCGACCGAGACCTGGTCGCCGATGGTGACCTTGGCGGCAGAGGTTTCGATGAACCCGCCGTTGCCGCCGTCCGGCGCCGAGGCGTCGAGGCGGCCGTTCACGACGACACGGCCCTCTTTCATGTCGGCCAGCATCTCGATCCTGCCGCCGCCCTTGGCGCTGGTGATGCTTTCGGCCTCCAGGTTCGTCTCCTTCGTGGCCTTGAAGAAGATCCGGCCGTTTTCTCCTGCCACGGCGCGGTCCGCGTTCACCACCCCCTTCTGCACGATCAGCCCGCCGAAGATCCCCACCTTGCCGCTTTCGGCCACGATCTGTCCGAGGTTGACGACCTTGTCCTGGGGCGCGCTCACCACGACCGAGAGGTTGGGGTCGAATGAATCGACCAGTTCCACGCTATGGCCCGCCGCCAGGACCACATCGCCTTGGGGAGAGGTGATGATCCCGCTGTTTTCGATCTCCGGCGCGATCAGGTAGACCTTTCCACCCGTGGGCGTCGTGATGCTCCCCTGGTTCTGGATCGGCTTGGCGACCTCCCCGGCGGAAAAGCGGTATTTGCCGCCGAGGAAATCCTGGTTGCTGATGTTGAGCGTCGAGGCGAAGAAGCCGTTCACGTCGATCCTGGCCCCCTGTCCGATCAGGATGCCGTTGGGGTTGATCAGAAAGACCCGGCCGTTGGATTGCAGAGCGCCGAGAATCCGGGAGGGGTCCTGGCCCACGACGCGGTTGAGGACCGCGCTCAGGCTGTTGAGCTGATTGAAGATGACGGACTCATTGGTGTTGATCGAGAAACCCTGCCAGTTGATGATCGCGTTCGGGCTGTTGGTGATCGTGAGGCTGTTGCCCTTGGTAGTGAAAGCGGCCTGTCCGTTCACGACCTGCTGCCCGGACGGCATGGCAAAGACATAGCCCGCGCTGAAGAATAACAGTGTCGTAACGGAAATGAGCTTGCAGGCCATCCGGGGAAGCCACATCTTTCTGCGCCGATCGGTTTTCATTTCAAACTCCTTGCTGGAATGCGCCCTTCATTAGAACAGATAGCTCGCCGACAGATGCCAGACGCTGCTCCATCGGGTGGTGTTTTCATCCGGGGGATCGACCACGAAGCCGCAATCCACCGATACGGAGAATTTTTTGCCGTCGGTGATCCGCAAGCCGGGGCCGATGCTGCCGATTTCGGTTTTGGTCGTCTCACCCGGGAGCGGATCGACTCGCGTGACCACCCCCCGGTCATAAAAGGCGAGCAGCCGGGAGCGAAACGCATTGACACCGAAGAGCCGGCTCAGGTCGGGCGAGTAGATCTCGACGCTCCCCGAGTATCCGCGGTCGTTGGCGAACTCCCTTTCCGCAAAGCCCCTGACCGTGGTTGCCCCGCCGATCCCGTACTGCTCGCCGGGCACCAGCGGATCGTTGGTGTATTGGCCGTTGATGAGGGCGCGCGCCTGCCAGTCGGCGCCGACGGCATAGGTGAGGTTGACGCCGTAGCGCAGGATATTGTAGCCTTTCGGAGCGCCGAAGCGGGCATTTCTTACATCTTCGGCGGTGTCCCTGCCGTCCCAGTTCCCGGGAAGGTTCTGCAAACCGGTGAAATAGAAGAACGAATTCAGCTTCTCGCCCATCTGTGAACCGGTGTACGTCAGGCTAAGGGGATGCACCGTGACGTTATTGCCCAGCTGGTTTCCCAGGAAATTGATATCGTTTTCGTAGGCGCGGTAATCGAGGCCCAGAATGAGTTTGTGTTCGTAGTTGCCGATCCGGGTCAGAACCTGGTTGTACCTGAGCCCCAGGATGGTGCCCTTGCCGCTCACGGCCAGGCTGTCGGTCGCGGCGCTGATCGTCCCGGAATCGACGTTGGAATGGGCCGCGATGACGTCGACCGATGCGCCCAGGGAGTAGAGGGGCGCCCGGTAGCCGAGGCTGTAGATGTGGACCTTGTCCAACTCCTCTGGCGAGGTGATGTACTGGAGCGTCAGGAGTTGATCGCGGTCGAAGAGGTTGTCGTGCTGCGCCAGGATGCCCATCCTCGACCGGCCGGTCTCCTTGTCCCCCGTGGTGTCGGCCGAGATGCCGATCTTCCAGGGCCTCTCATCGGCGACCTTGATATTCGCGTCGATTTCATTCTCTTTTTCGCCGTTGGCCAACTGCAGGTTGACGCTCTTGGACGGGTTTTCATTGGCCAGCCTGAGGCTCCGGGATACGGCATTGAGGTTCGGGGTCTCTCCCGTTTTCAGCGCCGGAAGGCTGCGGCGGATGTTGCTCTCGTCGAAATTTCGGTTTCCCTCGATCAGGATCTTGCCGATCCGGTTCTCATGGACCTTCAGGCGAACGATGCCCCCCTCCAACTCCTGCTCCGGGAGGATGACCGACACCATGGAAAAACCGCGCTCCCGGTAGGCCTGCTCCAGCGCGTCGATGGCCTCCTGCACGGTGCCGAAGTCCCTGTCCTTTCCCGTAAAGGGCGAAAGGATCGGGTCGATCTCGCCTGCGGGCAGGAGCGTGTTCCCCTCGACCTTGTAGCCCTGGATATCGAAGCGGGGTACGGCGTCAGGCTGTTCGCCGGCGGCGAAAGCGGTCAGAGCCGTAAACAGGAAGAAAGCACACAACATGGATTGCAGCGGTCGAATTCTCATGGCAGCTCACTTTAAGGTAAGATGAAATACGATTTTCGCTGGATTGAAACTGGGGTTCAGGCCCGATACAATTCTGGAACCGGAATTCATGGTGGCATCTCAATACGGTTTCCAAAATGGAGACTTACTACGAATGTCCAATCGGTCACTGCTGCATCGGGCGGAAGTCTAGGCATGTTTTGACCGAAAGTCAATTTAAATATATGGCCCGGAGGGATCGGAACATGTCCCCGGAACCAACCGCCCGCTTGTCTAACGGTGAATCTTCATGTAAAGTGTCCGCCATCAAATTCGGAAGAGAAGGAGGAGCAGCATGAGTGATCGTTTGACCCTGGAAGAGAAGTGCATCAACGCGATCCGTTTTCTGGCTGCGGACGCGATCGAAAAGGCCAAGTCCGGCCATCCCGGCATGCCGATGGGGGCGGCGGCTGCCGCATACACCCTCTGGACGCGGCATCTGAAACACAACCCGGCCGAGCCGCTCTGGGCGGACCGCGACCGCTTCGTGCTTTCCGCCGGCCATGCGTCGATGCTCCTCTATACCCTGCTTTACCTCTCCGGCTACGACCTCTCCCTGGACGATCTGAAGGCCTTCCGCCAATGGGGCAGCAAGACGCCCGGCCATCCGGAACGCCGGCATCCGCCCGGAGCGGAGATGACGACCGGGCCCCTCGGCCAGGGGGTGGCCGCGGCCGTGGGCATGGCGATCGCGGAGGCTCACCTTGCAGCCCGGTTCAACCGGCCCGGCCATGCGATCGTGGACCACCGGACCTACGTCTTCGCGAGCGACGGCGATCTCATGGAGGGGCTCTCCGCCGAAGCGTGTGCGCTGGCCGGCCACCTGGGGCTGGGGAAGTTGACCCTCCTTTACGACGACAACGGAATCTCGCTTTCCGGTTCCACCTCTCTCTGCTTCACCGAGGAGATCGGCCAGCGGTTTTCCGCCGCGGGCTGGCAGGTGCTGACCGTCCCCGATGGCAACGACACGGCGGCGGTCGACCGGGCGCTGGCGTCGGCGGCGGCGGAAACCACGAAACCGTCCCTCATCCGCCTCCGAACGACGATCGGATTCGGGGCCCCCGGAAAGCAGAATACCAGCGCGGCCCACGGCGCCCCGCTCGGGGCGGCGGAGCTGAAGGCGGCCAAGGAGAGCCTCGGCTGGCCGGCTGATCCGCCGTTCTTCGTCCCGGAGGAGGCGCTGGCTTTCTTCCGGCAGGCTGCGGCGGCCAGTGCGAAAAAAGAGGCGTCCTGGCAGGAAGCCTTCCGGAGGTATGCCGCGGCCTATCCGGAAGCAGCCGCCGAATTCGAAAGGGTGATGCGGGGCGAGCTTCCCGCCAGCTGGGAGAAGGCGCTCCCCGCCTACGGTCCGGGGACGAAAGACACGGCGACGCGCAAAACCTCCGAGGCCGTCCTCCAGTCTTTGGCAGCGGCGATACCGGAGCTCGTGGGCGGGGCCGCCGACCTGAACCCCTCCACCTTTTCCTGGCTCAAGGGGATGGGCGACTTCCAGAAACCGGGCGGGGGAGCTGCCTGTCCGGAAGGCGCCTGCGGCGGACAGTGGGACTACAGCGGCCGGAACATTCACTTCGGGGTCCGGGAGCACGCGATGGCCGGGATCGCGGGCGGGATGGCGCTGCACGGGGGGATCCTTCCCTTTACCGCCACCTTCTTCACCTTTGCCGACTATATGCGGCCGTCGATCCGGCTGGCCTGCCTGATGGGTTTGAAAGTGATCTACATCTTCACCCACGACAGCATCGGCGTCGGCGAAGATGGCCCGACCCACCAGCCGATCGAGCAGTTGATGAGCCTGCGGGTGATGCCCAACCTGATGGTCATCCGCCCGGCGGATGCCAACGAAACGGTCGAGGCCTGGCGTATGGCCATCGAAAACGGCAGCGGCCCCACCGCGCTCATCTTCACCCGCCAGAACCTCCCCGTGGCGGACCGTGCGGCAGTCGGTCCGGCGGCAGGGCTCCGGAAGGGGGGATACATCTTCTGGGAGTCCGGGGAGGGGGTGCCCGAAGCGATCCTGATCGGTACGGGATCGGAGCTGCAAATCGTCCTGGCGGCGGGAAAAACGCTCGCCGCCGAAGGGGTCCGCGTCCGCGTGGTTTCGCTCCCGAGCTGGGAGCTTTTCGACCGCCAGGCGCAGGCCTACCAGGATCAGATTCTCCCGCCGGGCGTGGCCGCGAGGGTCGCCTGCGAGGCGGGGGTGCGCCTGGGCTGGGAGCATTACGTCGGCCTGAACGGGGCCGTCGTGGGGATCGACCGGTTCGGTGCGAGCGCACCCTACCAGACGATCTACGAAAAATTCGGGGTTACCGCGGCGGCGGTGGCCGCCGAGGCGCGGCGGCTCCTGGGGAGGTAAACACGGAAGGCAACGCGGGGTGTAAAAAGACGATGCACAAATATAGGGAATCGTGATCCCTCCGCGCGCTGGAGCCTTTTCGACCCTGCAACTCCTCGCTGCGCTGCAAAGACGAAACTCGCGCTGACGCGCTCAGACAGTCGTCTTTGCGGGCGCTCCGCTGTGGGTGCAGGGTGCCCGAAAACCCTCCAATGCGCGCTTCCGGGATCTGATTTCCAGCTTGTGCTGTGGCAGCCGGCAACGTTCGGAATCGGTGAAAGGTCGGAATCGGTGAAAGGAAGGAAAGTGTCATGGCGGCAGCATTGACGTTGCGTCCGGAATTCTTCCGGGAGGCGGCCGAGGCGGCCCGCAGGGCGATGAAAGCCGGGCGGGTCGTCGAGCGGATCCGGCAAAAGGACCACACGGTCTGGAAGTCCGATCCCGCAGAGATCGCGAACCGTCTCGGCTGGCTCGACAGCCCGCAGGTGATGCAGGGCCGGCTCGCCGAGATCGAGGCCGTGGTCGACGGGATTCGTGCGGACGGCCTTAACTTCGCCCTCTTGCTCGGGATGGGTGGCTCCAGCCTCGCGCCCGAAGTCTTCCGGAAGGTGTTCGGGGTGGCCGACGGCTTCCTCGACCTCGCCGTCCTGGACAGCACGGACCCGGGGGCCGTGCTCGGCTGGGCGGAGCGTCTCGACCTGCGACGGACTCTCTTCGTCGTCTCGACGAAATCGGGCGGCACCGTGGAGACCTTCTCCCTCATGAAATATTTTCACCGGCTGGCAGCCGAAAGACTCGGGGCAGAAGCAGTGGGGCGCCATTTCGTCGCGATCACCGATCCCGGGAGCGCCCTCGCGGATCTCGCTCTCAAGCACGGCTTCCGCCACACCTTCCTCAACGACCCGAAGATCGGCGGCCGCTATTCGGCCCTCTCCTGTTTCGGCCTCGTACCGGCCATGCTGATCGGTATGGATGTGAAGCAGCTCCTCGACCGGGCTGTTGCGGCGGCGGAAAATGAATTCGCCGGCCGTGAGGGGGAGATGAACGGCTCGCTCCTCGGGGCGCTCCTCGGAGAGTGTGCCGCGGAGGGGCGCGACAAGCTCACCCTCCTGCTGCCGCCCGAGCTCGCGCCGTTCGGGTCCTGGCTGGAGCAGCTCATCGCCGAGAGCCTGGGCAAGGATGGGGAGGGGATTCTTCCGGTCGTCGGGGAGGAGATCGGGCCGCCCCTGGTCTACCGCGGCGACCGCGTCTTCTGTGCGATCCGGCTCGCAGGGGACGCTCCGCGGCGGGAGAAGATCGATGCGCTGGCCCAGGCGAGCCACCCGGTGGCCGATATCGCGCTGTCCGATGCTTTCGACCTGGGCGGCCAGTGCCTCTTCTGGGAGATGGCCACGGCGGTAGCGGCCTGGCGGCTGGCGATCAACCCCTTCGACCAGCCGAATGTGGAGGCGGCAAAAGTCCTCGCCCGGGAGATGATCGCGGAGTACCGGCAAAAGGGGGCGATGCCGGCGGAAACCCCGGCGCTCCAGGGGGCGGGTTTCTCCGCCTACGGCGACGTCGCGGCGCGGACGCTGGAGGAGGTCCTGCCCCTGTTTCTCGCCCAGGCGAAACGGGGCGCCTACGTCGCACTCCATGCCTACCTGACCCCGTCTCCGGGGATGGATGAGGCCCTGCAGCGCCTCCGGATGCGGATCCGGGACCGTTTCCGTCTCGTCACGACCGTGGGCTACGGGCCCCGCTTCCTCCACTCGACGGGCCAACTCCACAAGGGGGACGCCGGCTACGGCCTCTTCATCCAGTTCACGGCCGACGACCCGCAGGATGCGCCGATTCCCGACGAGATGGGACGGCCGGAATCGACGCTGACCTTCGGCGTCCTGAAGCAGGCCCAGGCATTCGGCGACCGGCAGGCCCTGCTCAACGCGGGCCGTCGGGCGATCCGGATCCACCTGGGCGGGAATCCGGCAGAGGCGCTTTACAGCGTGGCCGCAGCGCTCGCCTGAACCGCAGGAGGGTCACGGACTGTGCGCCGGCCGCGCCGGGCGGCGAGATCCCCGGGAGGTGTCCCTTCGGGGTTTCCCGACGGAGGCGGATGGGAGGGTGTGATGATCAGCAGCCATAAAAACCGCCTGCAATACGAGAAGAGCCCCTACCTCCTGCAGCATTCCGGGAATCCGGTGGATTGGCGCCCCTGGGGAGAGGAGGCCTTTGCAAGGGCGAAAAGCGCAGAGAAGCCTGTCTTCCTGTCGATCGGCTATTCCACCTGCCACTGGTGCCATGTCATGGCCCATGAATCCTTCGAGGATGCAGAGACAGCCGCCCTCCTCAACGAGGCCTTCGTCTGTATCAAGGTGGACCGGGAAGAGAGGCCGGATATCGACGGGGTCTACATGCGGGTCTGCCAGATCATGACCGGCAGCGGCGGATGGCCGCTGACCATCGTCATGACACCCGACCGCCGCCCCTTCTTCGCAGCCACCTACATTCCGAAGCAGAACCGCTGGGGAAAGCTGGGGCTGCTCGAACTGATCCCGCAGATCTCCCGGCTCTGGCGGACCGGGCGCGGCCGGATCGAAGAGGCGGCAGACCAGACGGTCTCCGTCCTGGGGCAGTCCTTCTCCGGACCGGCCGAAGCGGAGGCCGGGGAGATCCCGGGCGAAGAGACGCTCTCCGACGGATTTGCGGAGCTCCGGGGGCAGTTCGATGCGGAGTTCGGCGGGTTCGGCGCGGAACCAAAATTCCCGATGCCCCATCAACTGCTCTTCCTGTTTCAGTACGGGGAGAGGACAGGCGACGCAGAAGCGGTCCGGATGGCGACCAGGACACTCCGGGCGATGCGCCGGGGCGGGATCTTCGATCAGCTCGGCTATGGACTCCACCGCTACAGCACCGACCGTCAGTGGCTCGTCCCCCATTTCGAGAAGATGCTCTACGACCAGGCCCTCTGCACGCTCGCTGCGGTCGAGGCCTTCCGGGTGAGCGGCGACGAGGGGCATGCCAGGACCGCCAGGGAGGTCCTGGAATACGTGCTGCGGGACCTCCGGGCCCCTGAAGGGGGATTCTACTCAGCCGAGGACGCGGACAGCGAGGGGGAGGAGGGACGCTTCTACCTCTGGGGCACGGAGGAGATCCGCCGCGCCCTCGGACCGGAGGCCCCTTTCGCGGGGGAGCTCTTCGGCGTCGAGGAGCAGGGGAATTTCGCCGACCCTGCAACAGGGAAGCCTACGGGACTGAATATTCTCCATCTGGCCGATCCGGACGCGGCGGGCGGTCGGGAGGTCGTTCCGGATGAGAGGCTCCTGCGCCTCCGGGAAGAGGCGCGTCTTCGCCTTCTTGCCGTCCGCGCGGAGAGGGTCCGTCCCCTGCGGGATGACAAGATTCTTGCGGACTGGAACGGCCTGACGATCGCCGCTCTGGCCCGCACCGCCTTCGTTCTCGCCGAGCCCCGGTACCTGGAGGCGGCGCGTGCCGCGGCCGAGTTCGTCCGGTCGCGGATGCTGACTCCGGAAGGAAGGCTCTTCCACCGCTGGTGCAGGGGCGAGGCGGCCGTTGCGGGGTACCTCGACGATTATGCCTTTCTGATCTGGGGGCTGATCGAGCTCTACGGGGCCGGGTTCGAAGCCCGCGACCTGCAAATGGCGGTTGCTCTCCAGGGTATCGTGGCGGATCGTTTTCGCGATCCGGCCGGGGGCTTCTTCTTCACGCCCGACGACGGCGAGAAACTTCCCGCCCGGCTGAAGGAGAGCCATGACGGGGCGATCCCCTCCGGAAACGCCGTCACGCTGATGAACCTGATCCGGCTTTCGAGGATGACCGGCGACCCCAGACTGGCGGACGAGGCGTCGGCGCTGATCCGCGCGTTCGCCGGATCCGTCCGGCAGCAACCCTCCGCCCATACGCAGTGGCTGATCGGTCTCGATATGTGGTCTGCGCCTGCCTGCGAGGTCGTGATTGCGGGCCGGGCTTCAGCCGAAGACATCCGGGAGTTGATCGACGTCGTCCGGCAAAGCCGCCTGCCGCATCCGGTCCTGCTCATCCGACCCGAGGGGGAGGCGGAACCCGCCATCACCGGGATCGCACCCTTCACGCGGGAGATGCGTCCGATCGACGGCCGGGCCGCCGCCTACGTCTGCCGGAATTTTTCCTGCCGGCAGCCGGTGACCGATCCAGAGGCGCTGGCGGCACTCCTGGCGGAGGAGGGTCAGCAATGACCGGGCGGGCGACCCATCCATCCCGCCGACGCGTTTCCCTGCCGGAGAAAGCCGCCCCGGGCGCAGAAAATGGCGATCCGTCCGGGAGCTTCAATCCGCGGGTCGAAATCCCCCGGGAGGCGATCGCGGCCTTCTGCGGGAAATGGGGAATCGCGGAGCTCTCCCTCTTCGGTTCCGCCCTCCGGGGAGATTTCCGCGCCGAGAGCGATGTCGATCTTCTCGTCCGCTTCGCACCCGGGAAGAGGTACGGTCTGCTGGCGTTTGCCCGGATGCAGGGTGAACTCGAGGCGATCTTTGGCCGGAAGGTCGACCTGGTGGCGGAAAAGGCGGTGGAGCGAAGCGAAAACTGGATCAAACGCCGGCATATTCTCAAGACAAAGGTGGTCATCCATGCGGCGGGATGATGGGGTGCTGCTCGACATTGTGATCGCGGCGCGGCGCGCCCGGCAGTACCTGAAGGGGATGACGCGGGAGGAGTTCGAGCAGAGCCCTCTTCACCAGGATGCGGTGGAGGGGAGGCTGATCGCGATCGGTTCCCTGACACGCGGCATTTCCCCGTTTCTGCGGGAGAGCCATCCGGAGATCCCCTGGCAGGCGCTGGCCGCCATGGGCAACAACCGCATTGTGGCGGAGTATTTCCGCCTCGACACCGACGCGCTCTGGCAGACCGTTCAGGAGGAACTGCCCCCGGTCATCGCGCTCATCGAAGCGCTTCTATCGCCGGAGGCGGGTGGCTGACCGGGTGCACATCCCGCAATCCCCACCCGGCCCCCCCTGACCGAGATCACGGGCGCAAAAAAAACGCCGGGGGGCTAGTCCCCCGGCGTTTTGAACGGACCTTGAAATCGCTATTTCACGTAGGCGTTCGTCCAGAGCACCCCTTCCTTGCCGGAAGGCTTCCAGTCGATCTGCTTGGTGTCGTAGAGGAAGTCGAGGTGCTTCTGCATCATCTGCTCGGTCATCGTGCCGTCCGGGGAGAGGGCCGGCATGATCTCCTTCATGGCCAGGGACATCACGTCGTCGGCCATGCGGGGGAAGTACTTCTTGAGGTACTTCAGCGCCGCGGCCTCATCCTTGCGCATCAGGACCTGGGCCCGGTTGGTCGCCTTGACCCACCGCTTGATCGCATCGGAGTTCTTGTCCGCGTACTCCTTGCTGACCACGATTCCGGTGTAGAGGAAGTTGTCGAGCTCCGGCACGTCGCCGGCCGAGGCCTTGATGATCACCTTGCCGAACCCCTCGCGTTCCGCAAGGTACGGCGTCGGGGCGGAGAGGTGGAAGGCATCGACCTGCTTGGTCTTCATGGCCGCGAGCAGGGCCGCACCGCCGCCCACGGTCAAAATCTGGACATCGCGTTCCGGATCGATCCCGGCGCGCTTCAGGTAGTAGCGCATGTAGACGTCCGTGGCCGCGCCCGGCTTGGTGATGCCGAGCTTGAGCCCCTTGAGGGCGGCGAAGCGCTGGCCGATCGGCATGCTCCGGCTCAGATTCTTGGCCTTGATCACGTCGTTGGAGACGACCATGTCGAGGGTCACCCTCTTCGTCAGGTTGTAGAAGAACGGCACCGACTTGCCCTGCTTGGCGAGCTGCACGGACATGAAGGGGTCCGCGTCGGCCATCTGGACGCCGCCGGAGACCAGGGCCGCGATCGCCAGGGCTCCGCTGTCCACCTCGGTCAACTCCAGGTCGATCCCCTCTTCGGCCATATAGCCGGCCGCCTCGGCGATGTACACCGGGGCCATGAAGAGCGTCTCCGTGTGGGCCTCGCGGATTTTGATCTTCTTGGCCTGCGCGAAGGCGTTCATGTCCGACACCCCGATCATCAGCCCGATCACCAGCAGGCTGATCCCCCACTGCCACATTCTGTTGAGTTTCATACCATTCCCCTTCCTTTTAATTCAACGGTTGCTAAACAGGTTCCCGCATGCCTCCATACTTCGGGTTCCACTTCATCAGACGGTTGCCGAGCTTGGTGACCCCGTAGTTCATCAGCAGAACGACGATCATCAGCGCGAAGATGCCGGCGAAGAGCCCGGCCGTGTCGAGCCAGCCCGAGGCCTTGTTGATCAGGTGCCCGACGCCCCGGTTGCTGGAGATGAACTCGCCGACGATGGCGCCGATCATCGCCTGCGGCGAGGCGATCTGGAGCCCCGCGATGATGAAGGGCGTCGCGGAGGGAAAGATCACCTTCCAGTTGATGTCCCACTCGGAGGCGCCCATCACCCGGGCCACGTTGATGAGCTGCGCCGAGACGGAACGGATGCCGGCGATCGTGTTGATCAGGACGATGAAGAAAACCATCACCGCGGCCACGGCAATCTTGGAGGATAGGCCGATCCCGAACCACAGGATGAACAGGGGGGCGAGCGCGATCCTGGGGATGCCGTAGAAGCCGATGATGAAGGGCTGGACGATCCGGTAGACCAGGTCGATCCGGGCGAGGAGGAACCCCGCCAGGAGTCCGGCGCCAGCACCGATGGCGTAGCCGACGACCGCCTCGGTCACGGTGAACTGCATGTGGTAGAGGAGCTCTTCCTTCACCAGCATGTTCCAGAAGGAGATCGCAATCAGGCTGGGCTTGCTGACGAAGAACTGGTCCACCAGGGTTCCGGAGCCGAATTCCCACAGCGCGAAGAGCGAAAGGCCCAGGATGATCTGGCCGATCCGGGTGTCGCGCTCGTGCTTCTTCTCGAGCGCCGTATCCTTGATCTCCGTTTCGCGGAGGATCTGCTGGCCGCGGCTTCCCTCCACCGCACCCTTCATCGTCTGGTTGTCACAGGTGTATGCCATCCGTTTGTCCTCAATTCTGTCTGCTTCGCTATCCGGTTCGGGGTGGTTGAATGGTTCAGGATGCCTTCAATTCCACTTCGGTGATCTCTTCCTTCAGGTCACGCCAGAGCCGGTCGAAGAACTTGGGAAATTCCGGCGCGGCGTGAATATGAAAGACATCTCGCGGCCGGGACAGCGGAACGTCGTAGATCTCCTT
Source organism: Deltaproteobacteria bacterium (assembly GCA_021372695.1). The sequence goes on along the minus strand of JAJFTY010000107.1, from coordinate 3,189 downwards.
GATCCTGCCGGGAGCGCGGCTGAACAGGACGATCCGGTCCGAAAGGGCAATGGCTTCGACCAGGTCGTGCGTCACGAAGACGATCGTCTTGCCGGTGCCATTCCAGAGCTTGAGCAGCTCATCCTGGAGGATGACCCGCGTCTGGGCGTCCAGCGGCCCGAAGGGCTCGTCCATGAGGATGATGTCGGGCTCGTAGATCAGGGTCCTGATCAGCGCGACGCGCTTGCGCATCCCGCCGGAGAGCTCGTGGGGATAGTGGTTCTCGAAGCCGCAGAGCCCCACCTTGGCGATGTACTCCGCCGCCCGCTCGTGCCGCTTTTCCACCGGCACCGCCTGGAACTCCAGCGCCACCTCCACATTGTCGCGCAGGGTGCGCCAGGGAAGCAGGTTATCGTCCTGCGTCATGTATCCGACGTCCGTGTTGATTCCGGTCACGGGCTTGCCCTTGTAGGTGACTTCGCCCGACGTCGGCTGGAAAATGCCCGCGACCATGTTGAGGAGCGTGGACTTCCCGCAGCCGGAAGGGCCGACGAAACTGACGAATTCGCCCTGGTGAATCTGGATGCTGGCCTCCTGAAGGGCGAGGATGGGATAGCGCTTCCCGTCGTTGGACCGGGCGATAAAAGCGCGGAATACGTCCTTCGCTTCGATGACGGTCTTACCTGATGTCATGAATCACCTCTGGGCTTCGATTTTGATCGGACCTTGCTGTGACATCTAACAGCACGATGTTAGCTTGTCAAGAATTTTTTCGGGAATCGGGGAGCGAAACGGGTCGAAAAGTGTCAAGGTCTATTCAAAATAATGCTAATGTAATTTATAACATACGAGATATTTGCAGAGTGCTGGTCGAAAAAATCTTGACTGAAAAAATCCTATAGGATATATGACCTTCGACACTGACGAGACCACAAAAGGGTGTGGGGAAAAATGGCGATCGCCTCCAGGACAAAAAATGTCGCCGTCTACAACAGGCTGCGGCAGGCCGTGATCAAGGGGAAACTGAAGCCGGGCCAGAAACTGGTCATGGCCGATCTGGCCAAGTCGTTCGGCCTGAGCGAGACCCCGGTCCGGGAGGCGATCCGAAGGCTGGAGAGCGAAGGATACGTCGATTTCACCCCCCACACCGGGGCCGTCGTCACCGAGATCGACGAGCGGCAGATCGTGGAGATCTACCTGATCCGCACGGAGCTGGAGGCGCTCGCCGCCCGGCTGGCCGGCCCTCACGTCACAGAGAGGGACATCGATTTTCTCGTCAGGAAGAACGCGGAGATGGAGAGTGCCGCACGGGAAGGGCGGTACGAAAGCCTCGGCGCTCTGAACAAGGAGTTCCACCTGAGGATCTACAAGGCCGCCCCTTTTCCACGCCTCTACCGGATGATCTGCGATCTCTGGGACACCTTCCAGCGGTGGCCGAGCGTCTTCTCCTACGTCCCCGAGCGCGCTCTCGCCTCCGTGGAGGAGCACAAGCGGATCGTCGAGGCGCTCCGGACCCGGGACCAGGATCTGACCGACCGGCTCGTCAAGGCGCAGAAGGAGCGGACGATGGAGGCCCTGAAGAAGTATATCGCGCGGAAAGAGTGACGCCGGGTGAGGCCGGCCGTAAAGGGGGCCGTTCGTCGCCCGTGTTCGAACCTACGGATGCCTGCGGAGCGATCCCGCAGGAATGAAAAAGAGAAGGAGACATAAAGAGATGGACCTGGGAATTGCCGGAAGAAAAGCCATCGTCGGCGGCGCGAGCGCCGGACTGGGGAAGGCCTGCGCGATGGCGTTGGCCCGTGAAGGGGTCGAGGTGACGATCGTCGCCCGGACCAAGGCCAACCTCGAGGCTGCGGCCGAGGAGATCAGGAAGGCGACCGGTGCCAAAGTGACGCCGGTCGCCGTGGACATCACCACCGACGAGGGGCGGGCCGCGGTCCTCAAAGCCTGCCCGGAGCCCGACATCGTCGTCAACAATGCAGGCGGGCCGCCCACCGGTAACTTCCGCGACTGGAACCGCGACATGTGGATGGCGGCCCTCAACAACAACATGCTTTCGGCGATCTTCATGATCAAGGACGTGGTCGACGGGATGATCGCCCGCAAGTTCGGCCGGATCGTGAACATCACCTCGAGTGCGGTGAAAGCCCCGATCGGCATCCTCGGGCTCTCGAACGCCGCCCGGTCCGGACTGACCGGCTTTGTCGCCGGAACCGCCCGTGAGGTGGCCAAGCACAACGTGACGATCAACAACCTCCTGCCCGGCGACTTCGACACGGAGCGCCACCAGTCCAACACTAGGGCCATGGCCCAGAAGCAGGGGAAGAGCTACGAGGAGATGCGGGCCATCCGGATCGCCCAGGTCGCGGCCGGCCGCTTCGGCCAGCCGGCCGAACTCGGCGAGTACTGCGCCTATCTCTGCAGCGCCCAGGCGAGCTTCATCACGGCCCAGAACCTGCTGATCGACGGCGGCAAGTACCCCGGGACCTTTTAGGCCCCCGGCCACCCGGGCGGAACGCGGTCTTCACGAACGCCGATGTCGGGCGCGCAGCCGATTTCCAAGAAAGGCCTTGCCGGTTGAATTCCGGCAAGGCCTTTCTTGTGATATTCACCGCCCCGGCAATAATAATATGTCAAAGTCGTCATTACTACGAAAGTAGGATCCTGGACCCCGGCTTCCGCCGGGGTGACTACCTGCTTTCATGCCTGCGTGGTGCCACGCGGGGCATGGGAGTTTCCGGCGAAAGCCGGAATCCAGACGTCATCCCGGCGAAAGCCGGGAACCAGTGATGGCTGGATGCCGGACCCCGGATCAGAGCCTGCCCCGGACCCGATCCGGGGTCCGGGGCGTCCGACATGACGTTTGATCCGTTTGGTTGCAAAGTTTTGCTTTTGGCATATAATTCCCGAAAACCGGACCGGCAGATCTGGAACGGGATCGGATCATTCCCGTCCGGGGCCGCGGAACGGCCGGCATTTCATGAACAACCGGGGGGAACCATGAAGGTCAGCAGCGTCAGTGAGATGAGGGCCATGGACCGAAGGGCCACCGAACAGTTCGGGATCTCCGAGGAAATCCTCATGGAAAACGCGGGGCGGGCGGCCTTCGAGATTATCTCCGCGGAGTGGGGGTGCGCGGGAAAGCGGTACCTTCTGTTCTGTGGGATCGGAAATAACGGCGGCGACGGCCTGGTCGTCGCACGCCACATC
>JAJFTY010000093.1 GCA_021372695.1 Deltaproteobacteria bacterium | reverse complement strand
GACGCATGTTCTGGGTCGTCCGTATGGCTAGTTCTCGAAATAATTTTGCACTACCCGAATTGACAGGCCTCAACAGCCCGGGCATCAAGAGTACACGGTTTCAAGGAGGTCGCCCGGAATGGCGGCTTGGTCCGGGAAATGGGCTCGGGACTGATATATATAACTTGAGTCGGTGTGCATGGACATGAAGTAACCGCCGGAGTACAGCAGGCCACTGCCTCCAAGGAACCCGGAACATCGAGGACGGCACGAAGATCGCCGATGAATCAATGGGGTCCCTGGAGGGCCTAAACAGTCGTTCCCGGGATGGACCTTCCCGAAGCAAACGTTCCCCGGGGTACGGTCCGCCGCATGGGAGGGGAATGGCAGGCCGGCCCGAACCGGGCATGGCAACGGGAAGTTTCCGCGGCGGAGAGAACTTTGGATGCGAAGACATTTTTCTTTTCAAAATAATGGCGCAGGTATTGAAGGCGCCCCGATTTCTTTCCGCACCTTTCTCCCCACGCCGTGGCGTTTTCTTGTTGTTGACCATAACTAAGTATGGTTATTGGTGTCAACTTAATCTCCTAAACGATTACATATTAGTTGCGTTTTGGTGCTAGACTAATATCGTGAGTCCCGTCTCCTCTAAAGGAGCCGGGGAGATGGCCTGTCAATTTGGATAGTGACAATTCAATGGAACAACTGTCCCAAATGATGAATGCAAGAATACTCAATCGACTAGTATGCGCATCACTGGAGAGTGCCGAGGGAGACAGGCGGTGAGGTTTTGGACCGTGTTCCATTCCGCGGCGGCATCAGATGGCCAAAAAGCGAGGAGGACAGGACAGTGGGAAAGAGCATGAAGGCCCTTGTGTACCAGGGGGTGGGAAAACCTTCGGAGATCAGAGAAATTCCCGTCCCGGTGCCTGCCGAAGGGGAACTCCTGGTCAAGGTGGAAGCTTGTGGAATTTGCGGTTCGGACCTGCATGCCGCGAAAAATGGATTCGCCGCGCCCGGCAGCGTGATGGGGCATGAATATACGGGTTATGTAGTGGAGGTAGGCCCCGGGGTATCCGCGGACTGGAAAAAGGGCGACCGGGTGTTCGGCATTGGCGGAAAGCCCTGCCTCAAGTGCCCCATGTGTGCGCGCGGAAATTACATGAGCTGTCCGAACCTCATCATACAGGGGTATGACCCTCGTACGACCGGGGGTTATGCGGAATATACACTCTGCATTGCCAGTGCTTCGCTCAAGATACCCGAAGGCCTCGGGCTCATGGAAGCAGCTACTGTCGAACCTTTGTCCGTCGGGCTATCGGCCTGGAAACTCGCCAATGTCGCTCCGGGCAGCAGCGTGCTGGTGATCGGTGGCGGAGTCATCGGGATGACCATCCTGCAATGGGCGCGGTTCTTCGGGGCGGTGGACGCGGGTGTTTACGTGGTTCCGCGTGGCGGCCCAATCACGTCCAGCCGTCTGGAACGGGCAAGGCAAAATGGAGCGACCGTCGTTATCGATGGCACCACGGAAGTCGACCCCGTTCGGATCGTCCAGGAAAAGACCGGTCGCACTCCCTCCTATATTTTCGAATGTCTCGGTCAGCCGATACTTCAAAAGATCATCGATATGGCCCCCCACAATGGGCACATCATAGTTTTGGGGGGCTCGATGCAGCCTGAACAGATTTCCTCGCTTTCGGCGACTCTCAAGAAGCTGCGTTTCAGCTTTTCATTCGCATACGAAATCCCAAATGACCTGGCGTTCACGCTGCAAATGATGGCCGGAGGGCGGATTTCCGCCGATTCGCTGATCAGCGGTACTGTCGGATTCAGTGAACTGCCTGGGATGTTCCAGCATCTCATGGGGCCGAGCGAGCATTTCAAGGTGATGTTGAAGCCTTAAGGGAGGCCAGAGCCGACCGCATGCGGCGGGGCAAAAGCGGGCGAGGGGAGCGGTGGAACCGAATGAAACGCGGTCATACCGAGTCGTATCCAGGGTTGACTGGCATCTTCCCCGAAAGGTGGACCAGGATCAACGGCAGCCCGTTCATGCCTTGATGCTTCGGCGCGAACGGAGGGGCATCCTCTTGAACGCGCATCAGGATCGAACCGGGGCGGCGCGGCTTTTTGAATCGCGGTCCGGCAATCAAACCGGAAGAAGGGTTGATCGGTTACGGGCGATGGTTGAGCTGGGTAAGAAGACTGTCGGTTCAGGACCCGGGGCCGTGCTGGTAATGCACGACTGGCTGGGAGATCACACGAATTACGACCTCGCCGTCCCTTGCCTGAACAGGGAGGATTTCACCTGGATATTCATCGATCTGCGAGGTCATGGGTTGTCCCGCCACCACACAGGCACCTTCACGTGCGGGGAAGCCACCGATGATGTCATCCGCCTGGCGGATCGCCTGGGAATCGATCGTTTCCATGTGGTCGGGCATTCCATGTCTTCGATGATTGCGCAGAGTATCGCCGTAAGCGTACCCGACAGGGTCCTTTCGGTGATTGCGATCACTCCCCTGCCCGCGTCGGGACTGAGCCTGTCGCGCCAAACAGCGGAGTCCATGAGAAGTGTGGCAATTAGCCGCTATCCAATGCTTGAAGCGGCCAATACAGGCTTCAGAAGCCATTACAAGGATTTCTGGCTTGGAGCGAGGATACTTTCCGCTTGTGATCACTCTACTCCGGAGGCCAGGGTCGGGTACATGAGGATGTTCACCGGTACGGATTTCAGTGCCAGGGCTAACGGTATCAGAGTCCCTGTCAGGGCAATCGTAGGCGAAAACGATATGCCCGCCTTCCAGAAAGAATCGGTGCATGATGCTTTCCGCAAGTGTTATCCGGACTTTCAGCTTATCGAGTGCCGAAAAGCGGGGCACTACCCAATGTTGCAGTTCCCGGCCCTCTTTGCATCCGAGATCGAGCAGCTTCTCTTCAGCGTCGGTCCATCACGCGGCGGTTCCCTCGAATCCACGCGGGCTGGTGCACAGTGTCACGGCCGATGATTCGGTATTGGCCGCGAACGCACCCCGGATGGAGAACAGAAGGGACCCCGGGTACATTTTCCACTGTTGCGGACGAATCCACTTTTGTAGATACGACGCCGGTCGACACAAGAGCTGTTTGTTTGAATTTCGCTGTCGAAGCTATTGTTTCGAATAGTCGTATCGCGCATTGACGGTGTTTGCTGAATGAAACGACAGTATGCAGCCGGGTCGGGGGTGCTGCATGAGATGGAGGAGGGAAAAGCGATGGTGATTGAAGAGGTGTACCGGGAACTGGCTCGCAAACTGGACTCGTTTCCCCAGGGGTTTCCGGCCGCAAGGAACGGTTTGGAACTCGATATCCTTCGCTGGATTTTCACTCCGGCGGAAGCGGCGATCGCAATAGATCTTTCGCCCGCGCCGGAGCCTGTCAGCGTGATTGCGGAGCGCCTGGGCAAATCGGAAGAAGCAACGGAAGCCATTCTCGATGATATGCGCCTGAAGTGGCAGACCTTTTGCCTCATTATCGGCGGAAAACACTGCTACCTGCTCCCTCCGTTCTTTCCAGGTTTTCATGAAGGACAGGTGGTTC
>JAJFTY010000221.1 GCA_021372695.1 Deltaproteobacteria bacterium | reverse complement strand
CTCATCCGGTGCAAATCCAAACAGCTCGCGCAGCTTGTCCGTCACCCAGACGGATCCCGCGTCCATGTTCATGATCCAGATACCCGCTCCCGCCGACGCCGTCGCAAGGTCCAGCCGCTCCTCGCTTTCACGCAAGGCCCGCTCGGCGATATGCTTGCGTCGCATCTGTACGATGAGGAATACAATGAGGGCGGTTGCCGCCAGACAAAAGCCCACGATTGCCAGGATATAGTATCGGATGCTCCACAGCGTGAATTCCCGGTTCACGACGATGCTTCCCGGGGGCAAAGCGTCCTCGTCCAGATTCCAATGTCTCAGCTGCCGCCAGTCGAACATGGGCACGGGAGGCACATCGAGAACGGCAGGGATATCTTTCGGGGTCTTCGCCCCTCCGAGAATGTCCAGAACCAGCTGGCCCGCTTTCTTGCCGATCAACTCGAAACCGATGAGACTGCCCCCGGCAATCCCGTGTCCCAGGGTGTGGTCGAGGATTCCGAAAATCGGCGCTTTGGAGACGTCGCTCAGCCGTTTGTTCACGATCGGGGTTGTGTAATTCTTCCCGGTTACGTCCCGGCTGAATGCGAGGGACAGGATAATGGAGTCGGGGGGAGCGCTGGAAACAGTCGCCAGCATCTCCTCGAAGGGTATGCGGTTCAGGTAGACAAACTCCAGCCGGCTCTCCCATTTCTTCAAATCCTGCCGTGCCTGGGCTTCTACGCTTCTGTCCACTTCGTGGTCGCCGCCAACGACATAGACCCGTTTTGCCTGCGGGACCAGCTTCACCGCGATCCCGAGGGTGCCCGCGATATCCAGACGAGCAAAGTGGGCAATAATACGCCGGTCCGACATGGGCAGCTCGAAGCCGACTGGCAGGATGATGGCCAGGATGGGAACATCGGGAAGGACATTCCGGCAATCGTTCAGCACAAAGTCCAGGGCTTCCGGGTACATGGTGACGATCAGGTCGGGTTTGCGATGTCCGTATCGCAGGCGCATCTGTTCGACCAGCATGCTCCTGTGTTCCGGGCCTGGGTTGCGCCGAAGGTCCAGGGACTCATAGAACTGGTTCAGGCTGGGGATCCCCCCGAACTGCAACTGCGCTGATAGCCCGCTGTCGGTCCGCACGAAAACGGGCGTGTTGACCTCGTAGGAATGCAGGATCAGGACTTTCTTCGAGGTAAGGTCGGACTGGGCGAAGCTGGAACTGCAAAGCCCGAAGATAAGCGATAAAAGGGCAACACAGCATGTCATTGCCCTGGCTTTGGTCGAACTCGAGATCAATGAGGCCCTCGCATCCATTGGATAAAGGATGATTCCGGTGTGAAACGTCTGTCTGAACAGGTCATCATCGTAATGGATATTCACTGCTGACGCAAGGGGAACGATACGGCTGGATGACTTTGCATCGCGTGCGGTGGTGTGGTTGCAGAGGGAAAGAACTGCCTATCTCTCGCGCAATCCCTTATCGGCTGTATGTGAACTTCTCTTTGCAGTGAAGGGTCAAATAGCCGGCCTCGCGGGAGACGGGGCTGCCCTATTTGCACAGAATCCTTCGCAGCACGTCCCCGGTCGAGCCCGGGGGGATGGGAGACCACCGGTCGAAATCCGAGGCGAAGGTCGTTGTGCCGTCACGTTTGTACGTGATCGCCGAGACGGTTTGAATCATCCTTTCCCGGCAGTTTATCTCATAAAGCATTTTTGCCCTCGGCTTCACATCGTCGTGATTCGCCGCTTCCTCCCACAGGATCATTTCGATGCAGGCATCGGCGCTCGCATCCGGATCCGGGTTGGAAAGGAAATACGGAGGGTAATAGGATTTCGCCGTCTTCTCCGCCGCCTTGGTCATGATTGCTTTTTCCCCGGCGACCAGTCCGTCGACATCCGATTTGTCGATGGCCTTGACCCAGACCTTCACATCCCCGTTTGACAGGTATTCTACAGTCTCGGCATCGTAGAATTCGAGCGTGTTCCCGATCTCCCTGTCAGGCAAAGCCCCGCCGGCATATTTCCAGTCCGCCCGCAGCACATCCGTCCGGAATCCGGTCAGAAGACCGATCGCTGCGATCATGAGAACTCCGGCCGAGATTTTTCCCCACATCGTGTTCCTAGCGTTCCGATTGCAGATCGGCAAGAAGCCTCTTGAAGGCGGGCGCTTCGCGCAGGAGCCGGCCGGCAACCTCGCGCAGCCGGTCCACCTGCTCCTTGGGCAGTGTCAACCGGGTCTTCACCTGCTTGAAGTAGTGTCTCTCGGCCGGGTCCTTCAGGTTGTCGAAGGTGACCTGCGCAAGGTACGTGCGCCTCTCCGGTCCTCCGGCCGGGGCGGCAACCCGCCAGGCAGCCAGCTTCTCGCTCACCTGCTCCACCGAGTCGAGGGAGATCCGGTCGACCGGGATCGACCACATCTGGTCCGTCAGCGTCTCGGTGTCAGGCGGCGCGGGTGAGCGGTCCCAGTCCACCTCGGGGTAGCGCAGCGCATTCACGACGATAACGACCAGCTTGCGCGCCCGGCGGAGCCCTGACAGCACCGTTTCGTCCGGGTCGACCTTCAGGAGCTCGAAGGCCATGAGCATCTCCGTCAGACCGAGATTTTCGGATAGACCGCCATCGAAGATGTGAATGTACGGGCGCGCCGTGTTCTCGTAGGATTGAAGCGCGCGGGCGCGGAGCAGGGCCCGTCCCGGTGTCTCGGACTCGCCGATGGCAGCCTCGGCAGCGGCGTGCCAGGCCGGCGCCTTTCTGCCGCAGGTCCCGCCACGATTCTCAAAGGTGATCGGCGTGAGCAGCGGCGGCAGCGCCGTCGAGGTGGCCACTGCCCGCCCCAGCGTGACCCGAGAGAGATCGCCGCAGATCGCGTCGAACTGGTCCTGCGTAAAGCTGAACCGTGCGCCGGTTGTGACATCGGTGCCGTT
>JAJFTY010000219.1 GCA_021372695.1 Deltaproteobacteria bacterium | reverse complement strand
GCGTCCCGTCTGGAGCCCATGGCCGGCCTCTTCGAGATCGAATCCGTTGCGCTCACGGGGCTCGAGCTCTTCGTGAGCCGTGACCGCAGGGGCGAATGGATGTACGCGAGCCTGCTTCCGCCCAAGGCTTCGGCAGCTGCGGACGACGCGAAGAAGAGGGAAGAGGCGCCACCGGCCCAAACAGCGCCGCTCGCCTATTCCGTCGCCTCGTTCAAGCTCCAGGACGGCCGCATCCATTTCCGCGACGAGCTGCCCAGAGGGGGATTTACAGCCGACGTGCAGGAGATCACGCTCGCCCTTTCGGATATCGCCAATCGGCCGGGTGAGACCGGGAAATACGACCTCTCCCTGAACGTGGACCGGGAGGTCCGCCTGGCCTCCCAGGGCAGCTTCGCGCTCGTCGAACCGGCCGCGAAGGCCGCCATCCGGCTGACGGGGCTCCCGCTGCAGAAGGGATGGCCTTATCTGGCTTCCTTCCTGACGGCGCCGCTCAAGGGGACGGTCGACCTCTCCGGCGAGGTCGCCTTCAGCGGAAAAGACGGCGTCACAGCGGAAAAGGGAAACCTCAGCGTCAGGCAGTTCTCGGCACAGTACGGCGACAAGGAGGGGGTGAATCTGGCGCTTCTGAGCGTGACCGGCGCAAGCTTCGGCCAGAAGGCCAACAGGCTCTCCGTCGACCAGGTCCGGCTCTCCGGCGGGGAGGTCTCTCTCTCCCGCGAGAGCGACGGGAAGCTCTCCGTCCAATCGCTTCTGGTCCCGCCGGAGAAGGCGCCGGAGGCAGCCGCGACCGGGACAGCGGCGCCCGAACGGAAGGCGGCCCCGGCAAAGCAGGAGACCGCCAAGCCCCTCGATTACCTGCTCAAGCAGGTCGAGATCGACCGATTCAACATCGCCTTCACCGACCGGATGCGGCCCAAGGAGCCCCGCTTCACGCTCCGCAACACGTCGTTCTCGCTTGCCGGCCTGAGCGGTCCGAAGCCTGCGCCCGCGAAGCTCAAGTTCGCCACCACCTTCGGCAAGGAGGCTTCCCTCCAGGCCGCGGGCGATCTCACCCCCGCCCCCTTCAGCTATCGGGGCGATCTCAAGATCGGCCGCCTGCCGGTCCGGGATTTCGAGCCCTACTATCCCGAGAACCTGAACGTACTGATCCTGGGCGGCCTGCTGGATACGACCCTGGCACTGGACGTCGCCCTGAAGGACGGGGCGGCGACGGGAAGCTTCAAGGGAGGGTTGGGCGTCAGCGAATTTCATGCCGTCGACACGGTCGAGGAGGAGGACCTCCTGAAATGGCAGCGGCTGCAGATCGACGGGATCGATGGCGACATCAAACCTCTTCGGCTCGCTGTGAGCCAGATCTCACTCAACCAGGTCTTTTCGCGCATCATCATCCGCGAAGACGGGAGCCTCAACCTGCAGGAACTCGTCAAGAAAGAGCCGAAGGAGGGGGCGGAGAAGCCGGTTCCCGGCGCCGCTCAGCCGGCGAGTCCCCCGGCAGTGGCGGCGGCTTCCGACACCGCGGCGGCGTCCCCGCGGCCGGCGATCTCCGTGGGCACGGTCACCGTTCTGGACGGGACCATCAAGTTTACCGACAAACACCTGTCCAACGATTTCGAAACGACATTCTACCACCTGGGGGGGCGGATCAGCGGCCTCTCGTCCCAGGCCTCGCTCCTGGCCGACGTCGATCTGCGCGGCGCCCTGGAAAACCACTCCCCGCTCACGATCATCGGCAAGATCAACCCCCTCCGGGAGGACCTTTTCGTCGACCTCAAGCTCTCCTTCAGCGACATCGACCTCTCGCCGATGAGCCCCTACTCCGAAACCTATCTGGGGTACATCCTGAAGCAGGGGAAGCTCTTCCTCGACCTGCAGTACCACATCGAGAACAAGGAGCTCGCGTCCCAGAACCGGATCCGCGTCGATCAGTTCACCTTCGGCGACGAGGTGAAGAGCGAACAGGCCACGAGCCTTCCCGTGAAGCTCGGGCTCGCGCTCCTGAAGAACCGCAATGGCGAGATCATCCTGGATGTCCCGGTGATGGGGAGGATCGACGATCCCCGGTTCAACATCTGGGGCATCGTCTGGCAGGTGATCAAGAACCTGCTCGTGAAGGCGGTCACCTCCCCCTTCACCCTGCTGTCGTCCCTCTTCGGCGGCGGCACCGACCTGAGCGCGGTCGGATTCGCACCGGGATCCCCTACCCTGCTTCCGCCCGAAGAGCAGAAGCTGGAATCCCTGGTCAAGGGGCTCATCGACCGGCCGGAGCTCAAGATGTCGCTCTCAGCCTACGTCGATCCGGAGAAGGACCCCGAAGGCTACCGGAACGAGTTGCTCACCCGCAGGGTGAAGCGGGAAAAGATCCTCGCGCTGGCCCGGGAGCGCCAGGCCCCGGCCGGGGAGAGCACTGAGGCGGTCACGCTCACCCCGGAGGAGTACTCGACCTACCTGAAAGCGGTCTACGCGAAAGAGAAGTTTCCCAAGCCCCGCAACGCCGTGGGCCGGGAGATCGACCTGGCCGAGTCCGAGATGGTCAAACTGATCCTCGCCCACACCAAGGTCGAAAAGGATGAACTGGAGGATCTGGCGCGGGAGCGAACGGAGGCCGTGATGGCCTTCCTGGTGGAGAAGGGGAAGATCCCGGCCGAGCGGATCTTTCAGAAGAATGACGATATCTTCAAGGCACCCGAGAAAAGCGAGACGCCCAGAAGCCGGGTGGAACTCAACGCCATCGTCCCTTGAAGCGGAAAGCGGGAATTTTGGAAACAGATCGCAAGACCGTTTTGAACCGGCTGCCCGCGGTGATCATGGACAATTTCGGTCTGGGCCGCAATGCGGCCGTTGCGGTCATGATTGCGATCCTGGGCCTGGTGATCCTGGCCTTCGTCTGGTTCTTCTATTCCGCTCCCCCGAAGACCATCACCATCACCTGCGGCGAAAAGGGGAGCGTCTACTACGGCGTTGCCGAGAAATACGCGAAGATACTGGCCCGGGACGGCGTGAAACTGGTGCTCCTGACCTCCGCCGGATCGGTGGACAATCTCAAGCGCCTGGCCGATCCCGCTTTCAAGGTGGATATCGGCTTCGTCCAGGCCGGCCTCGCCAAGGGTCAGGAGATCGACAACCTCGTCTCGCTGGGCAGCATCTCCTACCAGCCGCTTCTGGTCTTTCACCGCCTCCGAGAGCCGGTGGAGAGATTATCGCAGCTTGAAGGCAAGCGCATCGCGGTGGGCAGGGAGGGCAGCGGAACCCGTACGCTCGCGGTAACGCTCCTTTCGGCAAACGGCATCGAACCGGGCGGGACCACGATGCTGGCGGACATGGAAGGCGAGGGGGCGGCTGCGGCGCTCCTGAAGGGGGAGATCGACGCCGCCTTTCTCATGGCCGATTCGGCATCGTCGCGGACCATGCGCGGCCTGCTTCAGACGCCCGGGATCGGCCTGGTCGATTTCGCGCAGGCCGACGGCTACGTGCGCCGCATCGGCTACCTGAGCAAGCTGACCATGCCGCAGGGGGCCATGGATTTCGGGAAGAACATTCCGGACCGGCAGATCACGCTCGTCAGTCCCACCGTGGAGCTGATCGCGCGGAAGGACCTCCACCCCGCCCTCTCCGACCTGCTCCTGGCCGCGGCCATGGAGATCCACGGACGCGCCGCCCTCTTCCAGAACAGGGGCGAGTTTCCCGTCGCCTGGGAGAATGAATACCCGATCAGCGACGACGCGAAACGATTCTACAAGTCGGGGAAGAGCTTCTTCTACCGCTATCTCCCCTTCCGGCTGGCGAGCCTGATCAGCCGGATTCTGGTCGTATTCGTGCCGCTCATCCTCATCCTGGTTCCCGGATTCAAGACCATCCCGGCCCTGCTCCAGTGGCGCATGAAACTGCGCATCAACCGGTGGTACCGGCTGCTGCTCACAGTCGAGCAGGATACCGCGGCGCAGCAATCCGCCGGCAAGCTGGCGGAGTTGGACCGGCGGATCGACGCCATCGAGGCCGAGCTTCATCGAATGAAGGTGCCCGCCTCATACGGCGACCAGTTCTACGCGCTCAAGACCCACATCCATTTCGTCCGCAACAAGCTTCAGGCTGCGAAATCGTGCTGAGAGAGGGATAACCGGACCGCCTCGGCCGCCCGGCCGTGCGGGCCTCAGGTCGCGGCAAGACCCCGGCGGTACCTCTCGTCGAGCATCTGCTCGATGCTCTCCATGACCACCTGCGTCGCCCCTTCGAACTGTTTCTTATAGCGCTGCTGCGATTCCCGGGAGAGGAGGCGGAAGGGCTCGCGGATCCGGAACTCCTTGAGCCGGTCGTTCACGGAGAGCGGCTCGCCGATCCGGTAGGTGATGAGGCCGCTGCGCGCAAAGGGCAGACTCCCCCGGTAGACCGCTTCGGAGTTGTTGCAGGCGACGGGAACGATCCGCTTTTCGGTGTGCAGCGCGAGCTGGGCGAGGCCGGTCCGTCCTTCGGCCAGCTTCACGGAGCGGGTTCCCTCCGGGAAGATGATCAGGTTGAGCTTCTGCTCGCACAGGGCCGCCCGGCTCAGTTCCGCGACCTTTTCCATGACCCCCTCGTACTGGGAGCGGATGAAATCCGAGAAATGTTCGCCCATCGCCTGGAGCGTCTCGATCGCGGCGCGCTCCTGCGGCCCGGCTTCGGCAAGACGCCCCTCGATCATGTCCTTGACGGCGCGGTAGAGGCTCTTGTCCATCTTCCGGTTGAACTTCTTCCGGTAATACTCCTCGATGAGATACCCCATCGAGGGGACGGGGATGAGGTTGCAGAGGTCGAGCCCCTTGGCCAGGAAGGCGTTCTTGTAATACTTGGCCTTCACCCAGACGGTCGTGAAGGGGAATTCACGCATTTTCAGAAGCTTGTACTGAAACGGCCAGTAGTTGAACCGGTCCGTGTGGTTCATCGCGAAAATCACGCTCTCCCCGCGGGGAATCCGTTCGGCATTTTCGATCCGGATGTCCACCTTCTGGAAGATGCGGTAGTTGGGCAAGAGCAGCAAATGGGCCACGATTTTCTGGCCGAGCGGTTCGGAAACCAGCTTGACCTTTTTCAGATATTCGATATCGATCACAATTCCCTCCTCAGCTTCTTTTAAGCCTCCTCTCCCGTGATCAGCCGCCGGACCCGCTCCAGCTCTGCCGGGGTGTCCACCTCGACCGAGTCGTGCGGGGTCACGACCACCTTGATCCGGTAGCCCTGTTCGAGGGCGCGGAGCTGTTCGAGCGCCTCAAGCCGCTCCAGGACCCCTTCGGGAAGGGCGGTGAACACGCGCAGGAAGTCACGGCGATAGGCGTAGATTCCGTGATGCTTGAAGTATTCGGCCTTTTTCCCCGGATCGCGGACGAACGGGATCGTGGCACGGGAGAAGTACAGGGCGAAATGGTCGCCATCGAAGACGACCTTGACGGCATTCGGATGGGTGATCTCCTCGTCGCGGACGATCCGGTAGATCAGCGTGGACATCGGGATCGCAGCATCCGCAAGAAGCGGCGCGACCACCTCGTCCACCTGGATGGGCTCGAAGAGGGGCTGATCCCCCTGGATATTGACGACGATGTCGCCGTCCTGAAGCCCCATGGATTCGACCGCCTCGGCAATCCGATCCGTCCCCGAACGGTGGCGGGCCGCAGTCATCACCGCCCGCCCGCCGAAGGCTGAAACCGCGGCGAAGATCCTCTCGTCGTCGGTGGCCACGGCCGCGGCCGAGACCGTTTCCGCCCGGAGCACCCGTTCATACACATGCTGGATCATCGGCTTTCCGCAGAGGTCGGCGAGCGGCTTCCCGGGGAAGCGGCTCGATTCGTACCGTGACGGGATGATGCAGATGACCTGCGGCATGAAAGATTTCCTTACAGATAGGGATCGGGATTGCAGAGGTGCACCTGCACGTAATCGGCCACCGACTCCTCGAGCGGACGAAACACGGCTGGGCAGCCGGCGGCCCGGAGCTTTTCCAGATTCGCCTCGGTGAAATACTGGTACTGCCCCCGGATCGCCTCGGGCATCTCGACGTAGTCGATCACGGGGGAAAGCTTCATCGCAGAAAAGACCGCAGCGATCAGGTCATTCCAGGTCCGCGCCCGGCCCGTCCCCAGGTTGAAGATCCCGTTCGCCGCGCGGTGGGAGAGGAGCCACCAGAGGACCTCGGCGCACTCTTTCACGTAGACGAAGTCGCGCATCTGCCCGCCGTCGGGATATTCCGGCCGGTAGGATTTGAAGAGGCGCACCCGGCCCGTCTCGCGGATCTGGTGGAAGGCCTTGAAGATCACGCTCGTCATGTCGCCCTTGTGGTATTCGTTCGGGCCGAAGACGTTGAAGAACTTGACTCCCGCGACCCGCCCGGCGATCCCCTCCCTCAGGACCCTCAGGTCGAAGAGCTGCTTGGAGTAGCCGTACATGTTGATCGGCCGGAGCGTGCCGGTCGCCTCGTCCGCGTCGGAGAAGCCCTGGCTGCCGTCGCCGTAGGTCGCCGCGGAGCTCGCGTAGATGAACCGGCACCCATGCGCCAGGGCCCACTCGGCAAGGAGGCCGGTGTAGTGGAAATTGTTCTCCATGAGGTAATCGGCGTCCCGCTCCGTCGTCGAAGAGCAGGCCCCCATGTGGACGATCGCCTCGACCGGGAAGGGAACCCGGTCCGCCTCGACCATCGCAAGGAAAACACCCTTGTGGAGGTAGTCGACATAGCGGCGCTTCACGAGGTTCTTCCACTTGTCGCTCTTCCCGAGCGCGTCGACGACGATGATGTCGTTGATCCCCTCGGCGTTCAGTTTCGCGACGAAGGCGCTGCCGATGAACCCGGCCCCGCCGGTGACGACGATCATGCTTCGTACTCCTGATGACCTTGGGACATGGGAAGCACATAGGGCCGCTCCCCGTGCTTACGGATTCCCCATGTCGGGAAAGATCTTTCCCTCATAATAATACCAGCGGCACGGATCGTTCTGTTCCGGAAGCGCGATTTGGAGATTTTTCCGGGCACCCTGCTCCCGCAGCGGAGCGCCCGCCGGGAAAGCTGTCTGAGCGCCGGAGGCGCGAGTTCTTTCCCGGCAGCGAAGCGAGGAGGCGCAGGGTCGGAAAAAGATCCTGAGCGCCAAGGAACAGGTTGATCCGTGCCCTCCGCTCCCCCTACAGCACCTTCGCCGCTTTCGCGATCCCCTTGCCGATCGCCTTCAGCTTGGCTGCCGGCATCTTCACGTTGATCCCCAGGATGAGCGTCCGGCCCAGGAGATCCTCCGCATTGGGAATCGCCTTCCGGCTGTAGGTTACCTTCCGGTTCCGCTTGTCCGTGAAGGGGCTTATGGTCTGGGCCGTGGACTTGGCCAGGAAATGCTCCCAGTTGGGGACGTAGTGCCAGAAGTTGTCCTTGAAGCAGACCGTACCGATCCCTTCGGCCGCAAGGGCCTTCTGGAAGGCCTTCGCCTGTGCCGCCGTGGGGAGGTTGAAGCCCAGATGGGTGGCCGAATCCCCGGCGGGGTCGGGCACCGCGCGGAACTTCAGGCCCGGGACCTTCGCCAGCATCGCCTCGATCGCCGCCTTGTTCTTCCGCTGGGCCGCCAGGACCCGGTTGAGTTTCCTGAGCTGGGCCAGGCCGATGCCCCCCTGGATTTCGTTCATCCGGTAGTTGAAGCCGAGGATCGTCCGGCCGTCCAGGGCCCGGCTCACGGTGGAGAGGTGGTCATGGCCGTGGTCGTGGTACCATTCGGCGCGGTGGTAGAGGTCCAGGTCGTCGGTGAGGATCATCCCCCCTTCGCCGGTGGTGATCGTCTTGTAGTGGTCGAAACTGAAGATCCCCATCTGCCCGAACGTGCCGGTCATCTTCCCCTTGATGCTCGCCCCGCAGGCCTGGGCATTGTCCTCCAGGACCAGGAGCTTGTGCTTCTTCGCGACCTTCAGGATCTTGTCCATCCGCGCCGGTGCCCCGCACATGTGGACCGGAATGATCGCCTTGGTCCGGGGTGTGATCTTGCGGGGAATGTCGTCCGGGTCGAGGTTCAGGGTATCGTCGATGTCCGCCATCACGGGCATGGCGCCGACCTCGAGGACCGCCTCGTAGGTGGCCATGAAGGTGAAGGCCGGACAGATCACCTCGTCGCCGGGCCCCACGTCGAGGGCCGTCAGCGCGATCTTGAGGGCACACGAGCCCGAACTCACCCCGAGGGCGTACTGCGACCCGAAATATTTGGTAAACGCCTTCTCGAAATCGCGGACCTTCCAGATCCCCTGCCGCTCCTTGTCGAGGGAGTAGCGGGCGAAAATCCCCGTCTTGAAGAGAACCTCGATCTCCTTTAGTTCTTCCTTACCGATCAGCTCCGCACCGGCCATTTCTCACTCCTCCTTTATGAATAACACTCCTGGTAGATCTCGACCATATCCTCCGGCGTCATCTTGCAGGGGTTGTTGGCTAAGGGTCTGGCGACCGTTGTCGCAACCTTCGCGAGCTCCGGAAAATCGGCTTCCGGAATTTCCAGCTCCTCGAGCGTCGTCATGATGCCGCAATCCTCGATCAGAGCCTCCACCGCCTCCACCGCCAGGTAGGCCGCCTCCCGGATCGGCAGCTCGTCAACCATCTCGCCCATGATCTCCGCGATGTCGACGAACTTCTCCTGGGCGCCGGGGAGGTTGAAAGCCATGACGCGGGGGAGCATGATCGTGTTGGCCAGACCGTGGGAGATCCCGTATTTGCCGCCGAGCGGGTAGGAGAGGGAGTGGACCGCCGTCACGCCGGCGTTGGCGAGCCCGAGCCCCGCGTAGAGGCTTCCCAGCAGCATCGCCTCTCTTGCCTCGATGTTCTTCCCGTCATGGACAGCCGTCCTCAGGTTGTCGGAAATGAGCCGGATCGCTTCCAGCGACATCACCTCGCTCATCGGCGAGGCGATGATCGAGGTGTAGGATTCGATGGCGTGGCAGAGGGCGTCGATCCCGGTCGCCGCCGTGGGGTGGGGCGGAAGGGTCAGCGTCAGCTCCGGGTCGAGCAGCGCCAGCTCCGGGTAGAGATAGGGGCTGTTCATCCCCTCCTTCTTCTTCAGCTTCGGGCGGATGAAGACCGCCGTGAAGGTCACCTCGCTCCCCGTCCCGGCCGTTGTCGGGACCATGATCTTGGGAAGCCCGGGACCGGGAACGCGGTCGAGCCCGAGGTAATCCTCCGCCTTTCCCGGGTTGGCCGCGAGGACGGAGATCGCCTTGGCGAGGTCCATCGCACTCCCGCCGCCGATGCCGACGACGCCGTCGCACTTCTTCTTGCGGGCAAGCTTCGCCCCTTCGTCAGCCAACTCGATCGGCGGCTCCGCAACGGCCTTGTCGTAGAGCACGAAACCGACCTTCGCCTTATCCAGGAGGTCGGAGACCTTCTGGCCGAAGCCGGTCCCGGCCAGGTTCCCGTCGAGCACGACGAGCGGCCGCTTCACCTTCAACTCCGCGAGATGCCCGGCCAGGCCGGAAAAACTCCCGATCCCGAAAACGATTTTTTTTGCGCCCGTAAAGGAAAAAGTCTTCATGGCACTGTTTCTCCCTTCTCGTTCTTAGCGTGGCGCCCTCTGCGCTCCAGAGGGGCAGGGGTGTCTTCAATCCACCCCTTATGATTGTGCAAGCCCTGTTTCAATAAGGGTGTACTTACGGTCAGAACGGCGGAAAGTCAAGAAGATTTGCGCTCCTTGTGGTCCCCGTACCACTCGATCTGCCGGCAGATTCCCCGGAGAATTTTGACCTCGCGGGCGAGCAGGGTCGTCCGGGAAAAAAGGCGGCGCAGGTGCATCATCCAGTAGTCCGGGTTGTCCGGCAGGAGGAACCCGATCGCGAGCAGCGTCTCCTTGAGCTTGGCGTACATCGCCTCCAGCTCCTTCGTGCTCGCCAGCTTGGGCGCGACTTCCGCCCCCCTCTCCTTCTCCAGCCGCGCGGCGAAGAGTTCATAGCAGACGACCATCACGGCGTGGGAGAGGTTGAGCGATTTGAACCCGGCGGTGGGGATCGTGACCAGGGTCTGGCAGAAGCGGAGGTCGTCGTTGGTGAGCCCCGTGTCTTCGGGACCGAAGAGGAGCGCGATCTCATTTTCCTGCGACCGGTCGACCAGAAGCTCGGCCATCCGGCGGGGCGACACCACCGGCCCGCGGCCCGACCCATGGCGCGCCGTGGTCCCGACCACCCAGGAGAAGCCGGCGAGCGCCTCGTCGAGGGTGTCGAAATGACGGATCCCGTCGACGATCTCCCGGGCCACATGGGTCGCCATCTGCCGGACCGCCTCATCGTCGAGGTCGCGGTTCCCGACGACGATCATCTTGTCGATCCCCATGTTCATCGCACAGCGCGCCGCTGAACCGACATTCCCCGGGAACTTCGGCCCTTTCAGGACGATCGTGACATGATCGAGTTTGACGTTCATCCCTTCTCCCCCACCCCGTTGATCGCCGCACCCAAGCCGCTCCGCACCCGGCACCGGTCCGGAAACTTCAGGGCTTCACCCAGCGGGCCGCGACGAAGGCCCCGGTATCCAGCCCGCGTCCTGCCCGTTCGCTTTTGTCGAACGTGGCCGGATCATCCTCTTTGCCGAAATGGACGGCCGTCCGGACGATGCCCGGAACGGGCGCCGCCGCGAGAAGTTGCAAGGGCGACCGGAAGAAAGCCCGGTTGAAGATCGACTCCGGATCCCGCCTGGCCTTCGCGCTCCGCCGTGCGGCCCAGGGACTCAGGCTGTTGAGCGTCGCGACGACGATCGTGCCTCCGGGCTTCGTCACCCGGAACAGCTCCCCCACGGCCCGCTTTTCATCTGCGATGAACTCCAGCGCCGCCACTGAGACGCTCTTGTCGAAGGCGTTGTCGGCAAAGGGCAGCGCCACCATGTCGGCCACGGCCCAGGCATCACGGGAAAACGGCTCGGCCGCCTCTCCGGATGGTTGTGCTGCCGCCCTCCGGGACGCATACCTGAGCATGGGAAACGAAACGTCGATGCCGACGACCTCTGCCCCGCGGGCAAGAAACTCCCGGGTGAAGATCCCTGTGCCGCTCCCGGCATCGAGGATCCGCTCCCCCGTGGCCGGCCGGAGCAGGTCGAGGATCAGCGCGCTTTCGTACCGCAGAACGGCCTGCCCCACCGCGGTCTCGAACCAGCGGTCGTACCGTTCCGGCCAGTCGTCGAACAGTTGCCTCTCCATCCCCTCTCCCTCGCGATCCGTGTGGTCTTCTCCCCGACCGGAGCCGATTCGACGAAAAGCCCCGGCCACCTTGCGGGATATTTGCCGATCCGACCCCGGGCTAAAAGGTGCCGGACCCCGCGTTTATAGATGGTTCGCCGCGACGATGCAACGGGAAATTCGTACCATCCCCGGTCCCGCCCTCTTCGCGGAAGCTCCCCCGACCCGATCGTCCTTTTTTCTTGATATGGGCCCGCCGTTTCTGTACCGTCTTCCCGGAGAGGCCGGAAGCCGCAAGAGGCGAGGGCCGGCAACCACGTCAGGATACGGAAATGCGGAAACGAGGGAATCGGCCCTGCGGCAGGAAGTGCGAATGGGCGAGAGGTTCGAGCGGAGATGATGAAGCCAATCGAGCGGGAAATCGAGACGGTCGGCACCATGATCGATCTCTATTGCCGGCACCATCACGGAAACGGCGGACGGTGCCAGAACTGCCGGGAGCTCTACCTCTATGCCCGCGAGCGATTGCTCAAATGCCCTTTCGGCGAAAAGAAGCCTGCCTGCGGCTCCTGCCGGATCCACTGCTACCGGCCGGAGATGAGAGCTCGAATCCGGGAGGTGATGAAGTTCGCGGGGCCCAGGATGGTCTATTCCCATCCGATTCTGGCGTTTTGGCATCTCCGGATGGCCCGGCGAAAGCAGCCGTCGGGCGTGAAGGAGAGAGCCTGACCGGACGCATGGCGGCGCAGATCCTCTGCCGACAGGATCGCGGGGAAATGCGGGAAACGGCTTAAATCAGACTCGGCGCAGGATCGACCGTAGCCGGCAGGGTGAACTGGATCTCCACACGGCGGTTCTGGAGTCGGTGCTCATCGCTGTCGTTGGGATTCAGGGAACGGTATTCCCCGAAACCCTTCACTGAGAACCGGGTCGGATCGACGCCCAGACCGATCAGCGCCTTGGCTACCTGGGTGGCTCTGTCCACGGAAAGTTCCCAATTGGAGGGGTAACGGGGATTGTGGATCGGCCGATCGTCCGTGTGGCCCTGCACCTCCACGAGGAGAGCAGGCCGCTCTTTGATGAAGGTCCCTACCTTGTCGAGGGTCGGTTGGGCAGAGGGCTTCAGTTGGGCGCGGCCGGGATCGAAGGCGATCCGCTCCGGAAAGGTCAGCGTGACTATGTTGGAGACCCTCTTCACCATGACCTCCTGCGGACCGTTCTCCAGGTTCAGCGCGGCGATGAGCTCCTTCTCGAC
The DNA here is from genome assembly GCA_021372695.1 of Deltaproteobacteria bacterium. The sequence continues at coordinate 99,542 of JAJFTY010000219.1, read as the reverse complement.
GGCCGCGGCGCTGTTCGGCGGGGACGGAACCGGGTGGATCGCGGTTGCCTTTTCGGTACGATTCTCGTTCGAATCCACCCGGGCGGCGGGGTTCGGTGCGCGCTTCTGCAATTCCATCCCGAGCAGCATCACGAAGAAGATGAGCAGCAGCATGAGCAGGTCGCTCAGGGTGATCCACCAGATGTCGGGCGCCTCCGACCTGTTCGCGGACGGCAAGGGTCCGGGGTTCTTCCTCTTCAGGGGGAGGAGCCCCGTCCTGTTTTCGGCCGGATGCCTTTCGCTTCCGATGTTAGTCATGGTGATACCCGGCGGCATGCATCTTGGGGGTCGTCAGGGAGACCAGTGTGGGCAGAGGCGTCGCCGCGCCCTCTCTCGCTCCCCCCGATGCGGACAGGAGAGTTTCCAGCTTGTATGCCACGGCCCGCGGATTTTCCTGATCGTAGATGTCCAGAATGCCCTCCTGGATCAGATCGAACCTCTCCGCCTCCTGCTCCATGAACTCCCTGAGTTTGTGTGCAAGCGGCATGAAGCAGAGGTTGGCGAAGACGACGCCGTAGAAAGTGCTCAGGAGTGCAATCCCCATGTATCCGACCAGGCCGCTCGTATCGGCGATATGGCCGAATGTTCGGATGAGGCTGACGATGGTTCCGGTCAGCCCCAGGGCGGGGGCGAGCCTGGCCATGCTGCTCAGGATCTTTTCGGATGCCTCGTACCGGCTGTGGAGGCGGCGTGCCTCCTTCTGCAGGATATGCTCGATTTCCTCCTTGGCATACTGGAAGCTCATGAGCTCCACGGCCGTTTTCAGATGGCCGTCGGGCAGCCTCTCGCCCATCCGTTCCAGACCGCGGATACCCTCCCTCCGATAGGCGCGGGCCAACGCCACGATGGTGTCCTTGGTCCAATCGACTTCGCTGGCGGATGAGAAGGTCTTCTTAAGGAGCCAGGCGGTCCCGACCAGCATCCTCCAGGGATAGGCGATCAGGGTCGCCGCCAGGGTTCCGCCCAGGACGATCATCAGGGCGCTCAGGTTCGCGGCGAGCCCCATCTCCTCCAGCCTCAGGTTGAATGCCACCAAAAAGATGGCCATGGAGAGCAGGATGGAAAAACCAATCTGTGAAATCATCGTAGACCTCCGGTGAATCGTTTTTGAAGGTCCATGGAGCACGAAACGTGCCACCGAGGGCTTAAAAGGGGCATCCCGCTCCATCTGCCCGCCGACACGGCGCCTTTGGTGATGCCCTATTCAGAGCGGCTGACCGGCTCTTTCGGAAACCCGGCACAATTTTCCGGTTCGCAGCGACGGGAACGCTCATTTTTTGCTGGACCTCTCTTGTCGAGCCTCGGCCCTCTTCCACTTGCGGATGATGACACCACGCCCTTGCGGGTGGTGCTCAATTTGGGCGCAAAGATGCCTTGCGCAGCGCGATTTAAAGATTTTTCGGGTTGAAAAATAGCTGAGCGCAAGTCGAGGCTGGTCTTTGCGACTGCAACTGTGTCATCACTCCCTTGCCCTCCCGTTTGACTTTTGGAGGAGGGCGACATATCTAAGAACAACGGATCGAAAACGGTTCCTTTGCAGAGAAGCTTCACTTAAGGAGGGAATATGGCCGAGAAGATATCCAACCTGGAAGGAATGGTCGACTATCAGGCAGGTTCCATTGTCAGCAAGGAGATCATCCAGAAACCGACCGGCACGGTTACCATCTTCGCCTTCGACCGGGACCAGGGGCTGAGCGAACATACCGCACCCTTCGATGCCCTGGTCTACATCCTCGACGGCGAGACCGAGATCCGCATCGCCGGCGAGCCCCATCACCTGAAAAAAGGAGAGATGATCATCATGCCCGGCGGAAAGCCCCATGCGTTGAAGGCGGTGGAGAGATTCAAGATGATGCTCGTCATGATCCGCTCCTGATGAACGGAGATGCGATCGGCATGGACCGGGAACTCGTCCGAAGATACAGGTCTTTTCTGAAAGACAGCATCCGCCGGGAAGTCGATTTTTCCCGGACGGATCAGGGTCGGGGGGTTCCGCCTCCGCCGCTTGAGAAGCCCTGCCCGCCGGCGGCCCGGCTGATCGCCCTCCCCGCCGTGGATACCCTGGGCGGAATCGGCAGAATGGACCTCGCATCCGCCATCGGGCGCAGGGAGAGCCGCCGCTCCTACGCGGCCGACCCCCTCTCCCGGGAAGAGCTCTCTTTTCTCCTGTGGGCCACCCAGGGCATCCGGCAGAAAATCGACCCGGGCCACGCCTTCCGAACGGTGCCCTCCGCGGGCTGCCGCCATGCCTTCGAAACCTATCTCTGCGCACTCAATATCCGGGGCGTGGATCCGGGCATCTACCGCTATCTGCCGCTCGGGCATCAGCTCCTTTTTGAATTCGCCGAGGAAGACCTGAAGCGAAAGATCGTTCGCGCGGTTCTGGGTCAGCCCTACCCGGGAGAGGCCGCGGTCACCTTCATCTGGACCGCGATTCCCTACAGGATGGAGTGGCGTTACGGAACCGCGGCACACAAGGTCATTGCGATCGACGCCGGCCATGTCTGCCAGAATCTTTATCTCGCCTGCGAAGCCATCGGTGCGGGAACCTGTGCCATTGCCGCTTATGACCAGGAGGGGATGGACCGGCTCCTGCGCCTGGACGGCGAGGAGGAATTCGTCATCTACCTCGCCTCAGTGGGGCGGAGGCGGTCATGAAGCTTTCCGCTCGCAGGATAGAACGTGGAAAATGAAGCGATGAGCCCGGAACAGGAGCGGACCGAGAGTTCCACCCGGACCGCCGCATTGGTCGTGGCCACGGTGGCGAACTTTCTGATCCCGTTCATGAGTTCGTCGATCAATGTCGCCCTGCCCGCGATCGGTGCGGAATTCGCCGCGGATGCCATCTTGCTGAGCTGGATCCCGACATCGTTCCTGCTCGCGGCCGCGGTCTTCACCGTCCCCTTCGGCCGGATTGCCGACATCTACGGAATGAGGAGGGTGTTCGGCGCCGGAGTCGCGCTCTTCACCGCCGCGTCTCTGCTTTCCGCCGTTGCCACCTCCGCCGTTTGGCTCATCCTGTTTCGCATCCTCCAGGGAATCGGTGGTGCCATGATCTTTGTCACGGGGCTCGCGATCATCACTGCCGTCTACCCCGCGCGTGAACGGGGAAAGGCGATCGGAATCAACATCGCCGTGATCTATGTGGCGCTTTCCCTGGGACCCGTCATCGGGGGCGTCATGACCCATCAGTTGGGGTGGCGGAGCCTCTTCTGGGCCGTGGTTCCCGTGGGCCTCCTCATCCTGGCCGTCACCGGCCGGAAACTGAAGCACGACTGGGCGGAATCCCGGGGGGAGCGATTCGACCTCAGGGGATCGATCGTCTTCGGGGTCGTCCTGATCATGGTCACCTACGGTTTTTCCATCCTCCCCCGCTGGCCGGGTATCGCCCTGGTCGTGACCGGAATCGCAGGATTCGCGGGATTCCTCGCGTTCGAATTCCGGGCGGAGAGCCCGGTCCTGAACGTCAGACTCTTCCAGAACAGGACCTTTGCCTTCTCCAACCTCGCGGCCCTGATCAACTACAGCGCCACCTACGCCGTGGTCTTTCTGCTGAGCCTCTATCTCCAGTACGTCAAGGGCCTCGACCCGCAATCCTCGGGCCTGATCCTCGTCGCGCAGCCTGCCATGATGGCCCTCTTCACACCGATCGCCGGAAGGCTCTCCGACCGCATCGTGCCGCAGAAACTGGCTGCCTGGGGAATGGCCCTCTCGACGGTCGGCCTTTCGAGCTTTGCCTTCATCTCCGCCGATACTCCGATCTCCTGGATTGTCGCAGGCCTGATGCTCCTCGGGGTCGGTTTCGGAATCTTCGCCTCGCCGAACACGAGCGCCATCATGGGCTCCGTGGAGAAGCGGTCTTACGGCGCCGCATCGGCCATGGTCAGCACGATGCGCCTGCTGGGCCAGATGCTCAGCATGGGGCTGACGATGATGGTGTTCGCCATCTTCATCGGCAGCGTTCAGATCTCCCCGGATCGATTCCCGGCCCTGCTCCAGAGCATCCGGACGGTATTCACCATCGGCACCGCGCTCTGTTTTGCAGGAATCTTCACCGCCAGGGCCCGATGAGCGCGAAAGGGGTCCGCCAGGGGCTCCTCTCCTGCCATAGATCAGAGATCGTGACTTATTTTGTTGCAAAGACGCCTCGCGCAGCGCGATTTATGGATTTTTCTGGTCGAAAAATAGCTGAGCGCAAGTCGAGGCGTCTTTGCGATTGAAACTGTGTCAGCACCAAAATCAGAGATCGGTTGACAGGTGGGCGGAGCTCTGACACAAGGAAGGCATGGATGAAGAGGCCATCAAAACCCTGTCCGATGGGGCAGCGGCGATCGGCGTCTGCCTCGGCGCGGCGGAACTGGACCGCTTCGCCTGCTACCATCGGGAGATCCTCCTCTGGAACCGGCGAATCAATCTCGTCTCCGAGCGCTCTTCGCAGGAGATCGTCATCCGCCATTTCCTGGATTCGCTGACGCCGGCGCCCTTTCTGGACCAGCCGGCAGGCGCCATGATCGATCTCGGGAGCGGCGGGGGGTTTCCCGGGATTCCGCTCCGGATCGCATTGCCCGGGCTTCGCCTCTCGCTCGTGGAGATCTCGCGCAAAAAGAGCTCCTTCCTTTCCCATGCGGTCCGTGTCCTCGGCCTGGAAGGGGTTCAGGTGATCCGCGAACGCGTCGAGGCCCTGTCCGCCGGGGGCGGCCTCTCGGGCCGTTTCGATTCCGTCATCTCCCGCGCCGCCTTCAAGCTGCCCGATCTGGTCCGGACAGCCGCCTTTTTTCTCAAACCGGGGGGCCAGCTCGTCGCGATGAAGGGCCCCGATCCGGGGGAAGAAATGGCCGAGACGGAGCCGATTTTGGAGGCGGCCGGGATGGCCTTCACGGCCTGCCGGAGTGTCCGGCCGCCCGGAGCTGATTCATCAAGAAATATAATTATTTACAATCGCGATTTCCTTTGATTTTTTCTTGAAAAAACCTTTTCAATAAATCCCGTTTTGTGCTACCGTCGGCATCAATTTGGGCAGAGAAAATCAAGCGGGGCCTATTCGATTAAATGATGCGTAAAATCATAAGCATGGCCAATCAAAAGGGTGGGGTGGGCAAAACAACGACGGCCATCAATCTTTCGGCCTCGCTGGCGGCCGCGGAAAAACGAACCCTTTTGATCGACTGCGACTCCCAGGGAAATGCGACCAGCGGCATGGGGATCGACGCCGGGGCGATCCGGGAGAGGAACCTTTATCACTGTCTGAGCGAGAATCGCCCCCTTCGGGAGGTCATCGTCGGGACGCAGATCCCCCACCTCGACCTGCTTCCCGCGAACCAGGATCTGGTCGGGATCGAACTGGAATTCGTCTCCCTGGCGGACCGCGAGAAGCGGCTGCGGAATCTGCTCCGCACGCTGGATACGGCCTATGAGTATATCATCATCGACTGTCCGCCGTCCCTCGGGTTTCTCACGGTGAACGCGATGGTGGCTTCCGATTACCTGGTGGTTCCCCTGCAGTGCGAGTACTTCGCGATGGAGGGGCTGGGGCACCTGCTCAACACCATGGGGCTGATCCGCAACCGGCTGAACCCCACGTTGACGCTGGGGGGAATCCTGCTCACCATGTACGACACGCGGAATCTGCTTTCGCGCCGGGTCAGTGAGGATGTGCGTGGAAACTTCGGCGACCTGGTCTTCAAGACGGTCATCCCGCGGAACGTCCGGCTGTCGGAGAGCCCGAGCCATGGGCTCCCGATCATACTGTACGATATCAAATCGCGCGGCGCAGTCTCCTACATGGAACTGGCCAAGGAAATCCTGAGCAACGGGAGGATATGATGCCGCCAAAGAATTCGCTCGGCCGGGGCCTTGGAGCGATGTTCCCCGATCTTCTGAATCATGTCGGCGACCGCCCCGCGTTCGTCCAGTGCGGCATCGAGGAGCTCACACCGAACCGGTTCCAGCCCCGGCGCGACTTCAACGACGAAGACCAGAAGGAGCTGGTCGCATCGGTGAAAAAGAGCGGCATCATCCAGCCGATCATCGTCCGGAAGGCCGAAAAAGGGTACGAGATCATTGCCGGTGAGAGGCGGTGGCGGGCGGCGCAGGCGGCCGGCCTCAAGGAGGTGCCGATCATCATCCGCAAGGCGGAGGATCGGGAACTGGCGGAGCTTTCTCTGGTCGAAAATATCCAGCGCGAGGCCCTGAACCCGATCGAAGAGGCGGACGCCTATCAAACGCTTCTGACCCGCTTCTCCCTCTCGCAGGAGGAGATCTCCGCGCGCGTCGGCAAGGACCGCTCCACGATCGCCAACACCGTCCGGCTGCTGAAGCTGCCCGACGCGGCCAAGACGGCGCTGATCGCCCGGCAGATCACGGCCGGCCATGCCCGGGCGCTTCTGGCGCTGGACCTTCCCGGTGAACAGGTCAGCGCGCTGAAAATCATCCGGCAGAAGGAGCTCAACGTCCGCGATACGGAGCGGCTGATCCGGAACCTGAAAAAGGGACCGGCGAAGAAAAAGAAGGGCGATACAGACCCCTATCTGACGGACCTGGAACGGGAACTCTCCTCCCAGCTGCTCGCGGCGGTGCGGATCCGCGCCGGCCAAAGGTCGGGAACCATCGAAATCCGTTATACAAATGGTGAAGAGTTGAACCGCCTGGTGCGGCTGCTTCTCGAGGGGAAATAGCGGACCATTATCCACAGGTGTGGATAAAACTGTGCATAAGGTTGTGAAAATTGGACATCATCTGGGAAAAAACCGTCAAAATCATTAAGGAAAAAGTCAGCCAGCAGAACTTCGATACCTGGATCCGGCCGATCCGCATCGTCACGCTGGAAGGAGATCAGGTCCATCTGAGCGTTCCGAATCGTTTTTTCCGCGACTGGCTGGTGGAGAACTACCTTTCCCTGATCCGGGAGTCCATGAAGTCCGAGACCGGCGTCCCCCTCCACGTCGAATTTGTGATCGACCAGGAGAACCCTGCCCAACCTGCGACCGGGGAGATGACGGACACCCCTCCCGCCGAGAAGCCGGCGGTAAGGAAGCCGTCCCGCGCACGGGTTCACTCCTCACTGAACACAAACTACAGTTTCGACCGTTTCGTGGTGGGCGCCTCCAACCAGTTTGCCCATGCGGCCTCCTCGGCCGTGGCAGAGCAACCGGCCAAGAACTACAACCCTCTCTTCATCTATGGTGGCGTGGGGCTGGGGAAGACGCACCTGCTCAACGCGATCGGCCTGAAGACCCTGAAGCTTTACCAGGATATGAATGTGGTCTACGTCTCGGCCGAAGTGTTCATGAACGAGCTGATCAACTCGATTCGCTACGACAAGATGCCAAAATTCCGTGAGAAATTCCGGAACATCGACTGCCTGCTCATCGACGACATCCAGTTCATCGCCGGGAAGGAGAGGACCCAGGAGGAGTTCTTCCACACCTTCAACACCCTCCACGACGCCGGGAAGCAGATCGTCGTCACGAGCGACAAATTTCCCAAGGATATTCCGAATCTGGAGGGAAGGTTGCGGTCGCGTTTCGAGTGGGGGTTGATCGCCGACATTCAGCCGCCCGAGGTCGAGACCAAAGTCGCAATCCTAGAGAAGAAGGCGCAGGAGAATCATATCGCTTTGCCGGGCAACGTGGCCCTCTATCTAGCCTCCCAGGCGGAGTCCAACATCCGTGAACTCGAGGGATATCTGGTTCGGATCGCCGCCTACTCGTCGCTGACCGGGCGGCAGATCGACCTCGACCTGGTCAAGGATGTGATGCGGCAGCTCCTCCGCAAGGAGGAGAACGTGAAGATCACGATCGAGGAGATCATGAAGACCGTCGGTGCCAAACTCAGCATCAAGACCTCCGACATTAAATCGCAGAAAAAGAATAAAAACCTTGTATTGGCTCGTCAGGTTGCGATGTTTCTGGCGCGCGAGATGACCAGCGCCTCCTTCCCGGACATCGGAGACAAGATCGGGGGACGGGACCACTCGACAGTCATCTATGCCCACAACAAGATCAAGAAGAGCCTCGAGACGGACACGGCGCTCCGGGTCACTCTGGATGAGATCCAAGAGACCCTTCTGCACAAAGGGTAGCTGTTTCCGGGACGGCTCCATGCACAGGACGGAGGAGGGAAACGATTGGAATATGAAACAGAATTCAGGTTATGCACACCATGAACAGGCACTACTGCTACTACTACTCTTTTAAGATATACGAAATTCATTTAACCATATAACCTGTTGGCGGAGTGGAAAGGATGGGGGCAATCATGGAATTTAATATCAAAAGGGATCTGTTTCTGGTGGGGATTCAGAAGACGCTGGGAATTGTGGAGAAGAAGACCACCATGCCGATTCTGAGCAATCTGTTGCTCCGGGCAGGTCGGAACCGGGTCACGATTATGGCGACGGATCGCGAGATTGGTCTCGTTGCGGACTATGAAGCTGAGGTCCTCCGGGACGGAGAGATCACCCTCTCGGCGAGGAAACTCCATGAGATGGTGCGGGAGATCCAGGGAGATACAATCCATGTCGCTAAAAATGAAAGGGATATGGTTGTTCTGACTTGCAATAAGGCGACATACCGGATTCCGGGTATTTCGTCGGACGACTATCCGGTGGTGGCCGAAGAGGAGGAGACACCTTTTTTCAAGGTTTCCAGAGCGCTCCTGAAAGAGTTGATCCGCAAGACCGCCTTTGCGATGTCGACGGACGAGATGCGCAAAACCCTCTGCGGCGTTTTGATGGAGACGGAAAAGGCGGGGGAGACCTTCGCGATCCGGATGGTGGCCACGGACGGCCATCGCCTTGCGATGATGAAAGTGGAGACCGGTGAGAAAGAATTTCTCACGATGGAGAAAGGGATCATCATACCCCGGAAAGGTCTCGGGGAGATCCGGAGGCTCGTTGAGGATGCGGCCGGGGACGTGTTTGTGGGGGTGCGGAAGGGGACGTGTCTGGTCAAGACGGACCATGTACTCCTGAAGGTGAGCCTGGTCGACGGTGAGTATCCCGATTACCGCCGCGTGATTCCGACGGAGAAAGGGGTGATCCTGGGTATTGAAAAAGATAAATTCATCCATGCCCTGCGCCGGATGAGCGTCATCTCGTCCGATCGCTACAACGGCGTGATCATCTCTCTGTCTCCGGGAAAAATTGTCCTGAATTCCAATAACCCCGATGTCGGCGAGGCGAATGAAGAGATCGATATTGCCTATGACGGCGAGCCAAGAAGTGTCGGCTACAACGTCACCTATCTGACGGACGCCATCGATGTGGTCGACGAGGAGCGCATCGACTTCGAGATAGGAGAGGGGATGAAACCAGGCATCATCCGGGCGGTCGGTAATGAAAACTACTTTTGCATTGTGATGCCACTGAAATTATAGACAATTTATAAGAAAGAAAAGGAAGAGGTTTGATGGAAGAGATCAAGCAGCAAACCGTGTCACAGGCCAGTGAAGATTACGGCGCCGACAGCATCCGGGTTCTGGAAGGGCTGGAGGCGGTCCGGAAGCGTCCGGCCATGTATATCGGGAGCACCGGAAAAGAGGGGCTCCACCATCTGGTCTACGAGGTCGTGGACAACAGCATCGATGAGGCTTCTGCGGGCTTCTGCGACACCATCCTGGTCAAGATCCGGGTGGACAACAGCATCGTCGTCGAGGACAACGGCCGGGGAATCCCGGTAGAGATGCACAAAGGCGAGGGGGTTTCGGCCGCGGAAGTGGCCCTGACGAGGCTTCATGCCGGTGCGAAGTTTTCCAACGACAGTTACAAGATCTCCGGCGGTCTCCACGGCGTCGGCGTCTCGGTCGTCAATGCGCTCTCGGTCTACCTGGAACTGGAGGTGAGGCGGGACGGCGGCGTCTATACCCAATCGTACGTTCGGGGCGTTCCGAATGCGCCGCTGGAGAAGGTGGGCACGACCAAGAGCCGCGGAACCACAGTCACCTTCAAGCCGGACGACACCATTTTCGAGGAGACGGAGTACAATTTCGACATCATTTCGAACCGGCTCCGGGAGCTGGCGTTCCTGAATTCTGGGGTGAAGATCACTCTCATCGACGAGCGGACGGACCGGCAGGGCGAGTATTTCTACAAGGGAGGGATCGTCTCCTTCGTCGAGTACATCAACCGGAGCAAGAAGGTCCTCCACAAGAACCCGATCTACATCACCGGCTCCAGGGAGGACTGCATGGTCGAGGTAGCCCTCCAGTACAACGATACCTATGCGGAAAACATCTTCTCATTCGCCAACAGCATCAACACGACCGAGGGCGGAACCCATATGATCGGTTTCCGCTCGGCCCTGACCCGGGCGTTCAACAACTACGCGACGAGCAGCAATCTCTTGAAGAACGGGAAGGAATCGCTGAAGGGGGAAGACCTGCGCGAGGGGCTCTCGGCTGTGATCAGCGTCAAGATCCGGAACCCCCAGTTCGAGGGGCAGACCAAGACGAAGCTCGGCAACAGCGAGGTCAAGGGGCTCGTCGAGGGGATCGTCTACGATAAGATCAGCAGTTACCTGGAAGAGAATCCCGCGGTCGGCAAGCAGCTCCTGGGCAAGTGCCTCGATGCGGCGCGGGCGAGGGAGGCGGCGCGGCGGGCCCGGGAACTGACGCGGCGCAAGACCGCCCTCGAAGTCGGCACCCTGCCGGGAAAACTGGCCGACTGTCAAGAGAAGGACCCGGCCCGGAGCGAGATCTACTTTGTCGAGGGGGATTCTGCCGGGGGTTCGGCGAAGCAGGGGCGGGACCGGAAGAGTCAGGCGATCCTGCCGCTGCGCGGCAAGGTGCTCAACGTGGAAAAGGCCCGGTTCGACAAGATGCTTCAGAACGAGGAGCTCAAGGTGATCATCACGGCCCTCGGCGTCGGGGTCGGCCAGGAGGAGCAGGACATCAGCCGGCTCCGCTACCACAAAGTGATCATCATGACCGATGCGGACGTGGACGGCCTGCACATCAGGACGCTTCTGCTCACCTTCTTCTTCCGGCAGATGAAGGAGATCATCGAACGGGGCTATCTCTACATCGCCCAGCCGCCCCTGTTCAAGATCAGCGATCGAAAACAGGAGATCTACATCCATAACGAGGAGACCATGAGGGATTATGTCCTCGACAGCGGCGTGAACCGCGTCCGGCTGATGGCGGTCAATGGCAGCAGCCAGACGATCACCGGCAAGCGCCTGCTTGACAGCATCCGTAAGGCGATGCGGATTGAGAAGATCCTCGACCAGTTTGAAAGGGAGGGCAAGAACCGTCACATCGTCCGGATCCTTGCCGGCGATCCGGCCCTGACGGAGGAGAACTTCAGGACCGAGGAGGCCTTGGCGAAGGTGGCCAATCGGACCGCGATGGCCGTTGGCGAGGCGCTCGACAGCGTCAGAACCGAAATGGACCCGGAACACGGCCGCTGGGAGATGATCTTCGGCACCCGGAAGAACAATCAGCTCCAGACCACCTGCATCGACAGGGACATCTTGAAGCTGCCGAAGTTTTCCGAGATCCGATCCCTCCTGAGCCAGATAGCGGTCCTGGGCGAGCCCCCCTACCAGGTGGGATGCGAGGAAGGGGAAGGTGGTGCCCAACAAAAGGTCTCGGAGGCCGTCAATAGTCTGTCAGCCCTGATCGACTACGTGATCAGCGCGGGGAAAAGGGGATTCGCCATCCAGCGTTACAAGGGTCTCGGCGAGATGAACCCGGAGCAGCTCTGGGAAACGACGATGAACCCGGAAAAGCGGACCCTCCTGCAGGTACGCATCGAAGACGCCGTCGAGGCGGATGAGATCTTTACCACCCTCATGGGGGATCAGGTGGAACCCCGGCGTGATTTTATTTACAAAAATGCCCTGTACGCATCGAATTTGGACGTGTAACAGAACCGGAACCGTAAGGAGATAATCGTTTTGATGGAAAACCTGTTTGAAAAGACGATCACGACCGATATCGAAGACGAGATGAAGAAGTCCTACATGGACTATGCCATGAGCGTCATCATCGGCCGGGCGATCCCCGACGTCAGGGACGGCTTGAAGCCCGTCCACCGCAGGGCGCTCTTCGCGATGAGCGAGATGGGAAACCGCTGGAACAAGGCGTACAAGAAATCGGCGAGAATCGTCGGGGACATCATCGGTAAGTACCATCCGCACGGTGACACGGCGGCCTACGATACGATCGTGAGAATGGCGCAGGACTTCTCCATGCGTTACCCCTTGGTCGACGGCCAGGGAAATTTCGGCTCGATCGACGGGGACCCTCCTGCCGCCATGCGGTACACGGAGGTCCGGATGGCCAGGATTTCCGAGGAACTCCTGGCCGACTTGGAGAAGAATACGGTCGATTTCACGCCGAATTACGACGAATCGCTCGAAGAGCCGACCGTCCTGCCCGCGAAGATCCCGGAGCTTCTCCTGAACGGCACTTCCGGCATCGCCGTCGGCGTGGCGACGAACATCCCCCCCCACAACCTCCGCGAAGTGATCGATGGGACGATCGCGCTGATCCGTGACCCCGAAATCGCGATCGACGGGCTCATGCACTACATCCAGGGGCCGGACTTCCCGACAGCGGGATTCATCAACGGCCGTGAAGGGATTCTCTCCGCCTACCGGACGGGCCGCGGGATCATCCGGGTGAGGGCGCGCGCACTGATCGAGAAAAATGCCCGTAGCGACCGGGAGAGCATCGTCGTCACCGAGCTCCCCTACCAGGTGAACAAGGCGAACCTGATCGAGAAGATCGCCGAGCTCGTCAAGGAGAAGAAGATCGGCGGGATCGCCGACCTCCGGGACGAGTCGGACCGCGAGGGGATCCGCGTCGTCCTCGACCTCAAACGGGACGAGGCTTCCGCCATCGTGCTCAACCAGCTCTACAAGCACACCCAGATGGAGTCCACCTTCGGGATCATCATGCTCGCGATCGACCGGGGGCAGCCCAAGGTCTTCAACCTGAAAGAGGTCCTCCAGAGTTTCCTGGAGTTCCGCAAGCAGGTGGTGGTCCGCCGGACGGTCTTTGAACTCGCGAAGGCGCGGGAGCGTGCCCACATCCTCGAGGGGCTGATCATCGCCCTCGACCGGATCGACGAGGTGATCGCGGTGATCAAGGCCTCCGGGAGCCCCGCGGAGGCCTCTTCCGCCCTGTGCAGCCGCTTCGGCCTCTCCGAAGTGCAGGCCAGGGCGATCCTGGAGATGCGGCTCCAGCGGCTGACCGGCCTCGAACGGGAGAAGATCGACGCGGAATATGCCGAAATCTCCGCGCTGATCCACAAGCTCCAGGGGATCCTCGACGACCCGCAGAAGGTGCTCGACGTGATCGTCGAGGAGCTTACGGAGATCCGGCAGCGCTATGGAGACGAGCGGCGCACCGAGATCGTCATCAGCTCCGAGGACATCAACATCGAGGACCTGATCGTCGAAGAGGACATGGTGGTTACCGTTTCCCATGCGGGCTACATCAAGAGGAACGCCGTCAGCCTCTACAAGAGCCAGCGGCGTGGCGGCAAGGGCAAGATCGGGATGGGGACCAAGGAGGAGGACTTCGTAGAGCGGATCTTCATCGCCAACACCCACCACTACGTGCTGATCTTCACGAGCAAGGGCCGCCTCTACTGGCTGAAGGTCTATCAGATCCCGCAGGCCGGACGCGCCGCCAAGGGAAAGGCGATCGTCAACCTGATCAACCTGACCGAAGGCGAGCGGGTTGCCGCGGTCCTGCCGGTCCGGGAGTTCACCGGCGAGAAGTCGGTGGTCATGGTGACCCGCCGGGGGACGATCAAGAAGACCGAGCTTTCGGCCTTCTCCAACCCCCGTTCGGGCGGGATCATCGCGATATCGATCGACGAGGGGGACGAGTTGATCGACGTCCAGCTCACCCTCGGCAATCAGGACATCTTCCTCGGGACCCGGAAGGGGAAAGGCATCCGCTTCCGGGAGGACGACGTCCGCGACATGGGCCGGACGGCCCGCGGCGTCCGGGGGATCATGATGGATGAGGACGACCGGGTCATCGGGATGGAGATCCCGACCGAGGGGAACACCATCCTCACCGTCTCGGAAAAGGGGTACGGAAAGCGGACCGAAATCGCCGAATACCGTCTCCAGTCCCGGGGCGGCAAGGGGACGATCAACCTCCGGACGGGCGAGAAGGTGGGCGACGTCTCCGGTATCGTCCAGATCTCCGGGAGCGAGGACATCATGCTGATCAGCGACGCGGGCCGCATCATCCGCATGAAGGCCGAAGAGATCCGGGTGATCCACAGGGCAACCCAGGGGGTGCGCCTGATCGACATCGAAGAGAATGAAAAGCTCGTCGGGGTGGCCCGCGCCGAGCGGGAGGAGGAGCGCGAGAACGGCGCGGCGGAGGATCTCTCGGAGGAAGGAGTGGCAGAGCTGGATCTGGCAGCGGAGGAGACGCCCGCGGAGGATGAGGAGTGAAGAGTTTCCGTCTCTTGGCCTCGGGCCTGACGCTCCTCGTGCTTTTTTCCTGCATGCCGAAGGAGATCCCGCCGCCCCTGCCCCCGCCAAAGCCGGCGAAGATCGCGGTCGTCCTCGGTGCCGGCGCCTCTAAGGGATTCGCCCACGTGGGGGTGCTCAAGGTTCTGGAATCGCAGAAGATCCCGATCCACCTGATCGTGGGGACGAGCGCGGGGAGCGTCGTCGGGAGCCTCTATGCCTGCGGCGTCGACGCCTTCTCCCTTCAGACGATGGCCCTGGCCCTCACGAAGGACGACGTCATCGACTGGACCCTGCCCGACAACGGTTTCATCCGCGGGGAGAAGCTTGAAAGTTTCATCAACAAAACGGTCCGCCAGACCCCCCTCGAACGACTGAAGATTCCCTTCCGCGCAGTCGCGACGAACCTCCAGACCGGCGAGGAGATCGTCTTTGCGACCGGGAACACCGGCCGCGCGGTCCGGGCGAGCTGCTCCATCCCCGGGGTCTTCCAGCCGGTTCGGATCGGGGATAAGGCCTACGTGGACGGCGGCGTGGTGAGCCCGGTCGCCGTGGAGGCGGCAAGGAAGGCCGGGGCGGATGTCGTGATCGCCGTGGACATCTCGACCGGTGTATCGGTCGCCGCCCCCCAGGGTATCCTCGACACGATCCTCCAGTCCGTCGATATCATGTACGCGAAGATCTCGGCCGCCCAGCTCAAGGGGGCCGACGTGGTGATCCGGCCCCGGGTGAGCCAGATCGGTTCGAGCGACTTCGACAAGCGCAACGAGGCGATCCTCGAAGGCGAAAAGGCCGCGACCCAGGCGATCCCGCAGATCCAGATGATCCTGGCCAAACTCCGCGGCGAGGGCCGCCTGCCGTAGGGATGGCCGCTCTCCTCCCCTGTCTTGCCCTCCGCTACTTCATGTTATTATGATGGATCTTACGTAGGTAACTCGTAGCCATCAACTCCATTTCCCCGGTCACGCCTGTCTGTTCGAATGAACCCAGACTGCCGGTCCATGCATTCGAGCTCGCTGGTGGCAATCACTTTAATGATTCTATAAATTTGACCTACCTCTCGCCCTACAATCAACGATCATTGTTATCCGCTGTCTCCACAAATATGATTCCTTTATGCTCTTCTTAACCGAGGGGCATATCCAAGATCCCCTTCTTTGGAGGGACGTGGGAGTAACATTAACGATCAGTTCGCGGAGATGACAACATGGTGGTCGAAAATCAGATGACGGCGGCGGATCCCCAGCAACTCATAAAGAAACTGGAACTCCGTATCATCGAGCAGGAAAGGCAGAACTCGGACCTCTACGACCTCGCCCCTCTGGGCTACTTTACCCTGGATAGCGCCGGCATCATCCATCGGGCGAACTTCGCCGCCGCACGTTTGCTGGGTATTGACCACGACCTCTTGCCGGGCCGAAAATTCGGGTATTTTGTCTCCGAGGAAGATCGCCCGGCATTTGACGATTTTCTGAAGAAGGTCTTTCAGGTCCGGCTGAAAAAGCGATGTAGCGTCACATTGGGTCAAGAGGGGCGCCAGCGCCGGCATGTCCGCATCGAGGCCAAGTTAAACCCTGATGGGCAGGAATGTTGGATGGCGGTGCTGGACATGACCCAACAGAGGAAAGCAGAAGAGATGGCGCGGAGGCTCCGTCGGGAGCTTGAGCAGAGGGTTACCGAAGGCGCCGATCCGCTGCTTCACGAAGCGGACACCCTTTCAGCACGCAGAGAGGAGCTGCGGCCGGAGGGAGCGACCCGGGGTATTGACCCCGCCGTTTAGCGGAAGAAATCGCGGAGGCTCCGCCCCAACTCCCGGAAGGCGTCGACGGTCCTCTTCCCGGCATCCCGGAACCAATCGCCGATGGTCCGGCCCTTCCTTTGGCCCTCTTTGGCCGCCTCCTTCATCCCTTCCTTGAAGGCCTTCCCGGTCTCCTTCGCCCCCTCCTTGATCGCCTCGCCCGTCTCCTTCCCCTTCTCTCGGAACTCTCTTCCGGCTTCCTTGAGCGCCTTTCCGGTCTCTTTGGCTCCCTCTTTGATCGCCTGGCCAGCTTCCTTCGTCCCCTCCCTGAAGCTGGCGGCGCCGGCCCAGCCGGAGACGGCCAGCAGGAGCACCATCACCGCAACGATCATCTTTCGCATAAGGACCTCCTTGAATAGGGTGCTTGGAGTGTAACATGGAGAGGCACGCCGGCAAACCGAAATCTCCGCTGATCCGCCTTGACTGACGGCATGCCTGCCATTATACTCAAACCCGTCCGCACCCTCTGGTCAACGCCATGCGGATTTCAACCGCTCCAGACTCTTTACAAATCGGTCGTGTAGAGACCAAATCCAATCTCAGGAAGGAGAAAGAAAATGAAGACATTCTTAGGATTGGCCCTTTGCGCCGCGATGGCGGCGCCGGCGGGGGCTGCCGGGACCTTCGAGACGGACCTCCTGCCGACCGCAGCCGGGGATCTCAAAGTCACCTTCATCGGACATTCCTCGCTGATGTTCGAGTTCGGCGGGAAGGTGATTTTCAACGATCCGGTCGGCCAATACGGGGATTTCGGCGGGCTTCCGAAGGCCGATCTCATCCTGGTCGGCCATGAACACGGGGACCATTTCGACCCGAAACTGATCGCGCAGCTCAGCAAAGCCCGGACGAAAGTGGTCCTGAACCCGTCCGCGGCCGCCCAGCAGAAAGGCGGGATTGCCCTGAAAAATGGGGAAGAGACGACGATCGACGGCATCCGGATCGAGGCCGTTGCAGCCTACAACTTCGTTCACATGCGCTCTCCCGGCATGCCCTTCCATCCCAAGGGGGTCGGCAACGGCTACATCCTGACCTTCGGGGACAAACGGGTCTATGTGGCCGGTGATACCGAGAACATTCCGGAGATGAAGAAGCTCAGGCAGATCGACATTGCCTTCCTGCCGATGAACCTCCCTTACACGATGACCCCGGAGATGGTGGCCGACGCGGCCCGGATGGTGAAGCCGAAGGTCCTCTACCCCTACCACACCACGGACACCGACACGGCGAAGCTCCTGCCGCTCCTGAAGGATGAGAAGGGGATCGAGATCCGGATCCGGCGGATGCCTTGAGGGATGGCCTACCGTGTCTTCGACCATACCGCCGACCTCGGCATCGAGGTGACGGCTGCGACGCTGGAGGAGCTCTACGCGGAGGCCGCCCATGCCCTCTTCGCCCTTTTGACGGATCTTCGCTCCGTCCGGGCGGGGCAGTCGCGCGCGGTAGAGGTCGAGGGTGAGAACCCCACGGATCTCCTGATCAACTTTCTCCGGGAGGTACTCTACGCCTGGAACGGGGAGGGTTTCTTGATGAAGCGCTGCTCCATCCGGGAGGTGACGCCCGCGAGGATCACGGCCGTCCTGACGGGCGAGAAATTCGACCCGGCGCGGCACCGGATCGTCCGGGAGATCAAGGCGGTCACCTACCACCGGAGCGAGCTTCGCCAGACAACCGATGGGGGATATGCGGCGCAGGTGGTGTTCGATATCTGACGGCTTCGGAGCGACCCCCTCCCCTTCGTCTTCTCCCGCCGGGGGAGGGAAAAATTGCTTTCTGGGCAGTCGTTGTCAGGATTTGTTTGTCGAGAGGAAAGTCATCATGACCGCCACTCTTTTTCGCAAAATCGACGCGTGGCGCTGGGAGATCCCCCGGACGGGCGGGATGCGCGTTCCAGGCCTCCTCTACACGAGCGAAAAGCTGATGAAGGGGATGGGGGGCGACGAGGGTCCGCAGCAGGTGGCGAATGTCGCCCATCTGCCGGGCATCGTCAAGGCTTCGCTTGCCATGCCGGACATGCACTGGGGGTACGGCTTCCCCATCGGGGGGGTCGCGGCCTTCGACATGGACGAAGGGGTGGTCTCGCCCGGCGGGGTCGGCTATGACATCAACTGCGGCTGCCGGCTCGTGACCACCCGCCTGCGCCACGAGGAGATCCGCGACCGCATGAGGGGACTGGTCGCGGCCCTCTTCCAGCACATCCCCTCGGGCGTCGGCTCGCGGGGCCCGCTCAAACTCTCCCCGAAGGAGGAGCGCCAGGCCATGGTGGACGGAGCGGCCTGGGCGGTCCGCCAGGGGTACGGCGAGGCGGCCGACCTGGAGACGACGGAGGACGGGGGGACGATGGCGGGGGCCGATCCCGCGACGGTCAGCGAACGGGCCCTGGAGCGGGGGAAGGACCAGCTCGGCACCCTCGGATCGGGAAACCATTTTCTCGAGGTCGAGGTGGTCGAGGAGCTCTTCGACGAGAAAACCGCCGCGGCTTTCGGTCTGTTCCCGGACCAGATCTGCGTGCTGATCCACACCGGCTCCCGGGGCTTCGGCTACCAGGTCTGCGACGACTACCTGGTCCGGATGGTCAAGCATCTCGACGAGATCGGGCCCCTTCCGGACCGGCAGCTCGCCTGCGCCCGGCTCAATTCAGCCCGGGGTCAGGAGTACCTCGCGGCCATGGCCTGCGCGGCCAACTATGCCTGGGCAAACCGTCAGATCCTGATGCACCGCACGCGCGAGGTCTTCGAGCGGACACTCGGGAAGGGGCCGCGGCAGCTGGGGATGAGGCTTCTGTACGACGTCTGCCACAACATCGCCAAGGTCGAGAAGCTCCCGGTCGACGGAGAGGAGACCCGCCTCTGCGTCCACCGGAAGGGGGCGACCCGGGCCTTTCCGCCGGGCCACCCGTCCGTCCCGCAGGCTTACCGGACCGTGGGACAGCCGGTCCTGATCCCCGGGGACATGGGGACCGGCTCCTATGTCCTGGCCGGGACCGAGCAGGCCTTTCAGGAGAGTTTCGGGAGCACCTGTCATGGGGCGGGCCGGGTGATGAGCCGAAAGCGGGCCGTCAAGGCGAGCCGCGGCCGGTCGATCCTGAAGGAGATGGAGGCGCGCGGCGTGATCGTCATGTCCCCGGCGAAGGGGACGCTGATGGAGGAGATCCCCGAGGCCTACAAAAAGCTGGACGACGTTATCGAGGTCGTCCAGGGCGCGGGCCTCTCCCGGAGGGTGGCCCGGCTCCGCGCCGTCGGCTGCATCAAGGGTTAGGAAATTCATTTGATTTCCGGGGCGCTTGTGTCCTAAAAAGGGTCGCAAATACTTTGACAGAAGAGGAGAGAACATGGCCGAAGACTTGAAGAAGATGTACCGAACCGTCATGGAGGACCACTTCCCCGATTCCCTGCGCATGGTGTTCGGCGATCAGGAACTGACCTACCGGAAGCGGACCTGGAAGTTTCCCGACGCCAAGGGCGAGCTCATCGAGAAGGGGCTCCGCTACGGCGAGAATCCTGGGCAGGAGGCCGCGCTGTACGAGCTGGTGGGCGGAAACCTGGTCCTCGGGGGGTGCCGCTTCATCGATCCGGGAAACGGCCTGGTCAGCGCCATCCGTGAGGAGGACATGCTGCAGGAGGGGAAGCATCCCGGCAAGACCAACCTGACCGATCTGGACAACGGCCTGAACATCATGAAATACCTGATGGACAAGCCGGCCGCTGCCATCCTCAAGCACAACAACCCCTGCGGCGTGGCCTACGGCGGCTCGCTGGTCGAGGCGTACCGGCGGGCGAACCGCGCGGACCGGATCGCGGCCTTCGGCGGCTGCCTGGTCCTGAACCGGCCCATGGACAAGGAAACCGCTGTCCTCGTGGCTGAAAACTACCTCGAGGTCGTCGGAGCCCCGGACTACGAGGAGGGTGCCCTCGCGATTCTCAAGGGGCGGGCCAACCTGCGGATCATCCAGCTCGCGAAGATCGACCGCCTGACCGAGTACCTCACCCGGCGCTTCGTGGACATCAAGTCCCTGATCGACGGAGGAATCATCGTCCAGCAGTCGCCGCTCAACAAGGTCAAGGGGGCGGCGGACCTGATGATCGCCGAGACCACTTACAAGGACAAGACGTACAAGATCAAGCGGCCGCCGACGGACCGGGAGATGCAGGATCTCCTCTTCGGCTGGTTCGTCGAGCAGGGGGTGACCTCCAATTCGGTGATCTACGTCAAAGACGGTTGCACGGTCGGCATCGGCACGGGCGAACAGGATCGCGTCGGCGTCGCGGAGATCGCGGTCTACAAGGCCTACCAGAAATACGCCGACGCGCGCTGCTTCGAGCGGTACGGCATCCCCTACAAAGACCTCGAACTGGCCATCGAAAAGGGGAGCCGCCCGAAAGCGGAGAAGGAGGGGATCGACGCCGATACCCAGGCCGCCAAGGCGGGGCTGATCGGTTCGGCCATGGTTTCGGACGCCTTCTTCCCCTTCCGGGACGGCGTCGACGTGGGGATCCGGCAGGGGGTGACCGCCGTGGTCCAGCCGGGCGGCTCTATGCGCGACTGGGAGGTGATCGAGGCGTGCAACGACGCGGGGGTCACGATGGTGCTCACGGGCCAGCGGGCATTCAAACACTGAGGTTTCGTTAACCGAGCCGGATATTTCGCAGCGGGAATCCGGCTCGGGAACGAGCATGCGCCTGATATAAAACGGGGGGAGGATGCGGGCATCCTCCCCCTTGCTTTGTCCGCGTGTTGTCCCGGGCGGGTGCGCGTGGGCCTGGCGGTTTCCCGGCATTTCAGTGCGCCACGGCAGGGCCAAGACGGTCCTATAGCCCGTACAGCTTCGACCCCGGCAGGACCGTGAGCCCGTTTCGCTCGAGGGCGGCGATCGCCTTGTCCGGGGCGTCGAACCGGAAGATCATCACGGCGTTCTCGCCGCTCCGCTCCACGAAGGCGTAGAGGTACTCCACGTTGATCCCCTCCTGGGCAACGACCTGGAGGATCCCGTGGAGGCCGCCCGGACGGTCGGGCACCTCGACGGCCACGACAATGGTCCGGCTGACGCGGAGCCCCTGCTCCTTGAGCACGCCGACGGCCTTCTCCACGTCGTTGACGATCATGCGGAGAATCCCGAAATCGGAGGTGTCCGCGAGCGTGAGCGTCCGGATATTGATCCCGGCATCCTTCAAAATCCCGGTGACCTGCTCCAATCCCCCCGGCCTGTTTTCCAGGAATACGGAAATCTGTTCTACCTTCATCGCAACCCCCTTGGTTTAAGCCTCCCGGTCGTCCCGGAAGAAGAGCCGTTCATCTAGATATGGCGTTTGTCCACAACGCGGCTGGCCTTGCCTTCGGACCGCTGGAGGGTCTTGGGCTCCACCAGCTTGACCTTGGCCGAAACCCCGAGGTAGTCCTTGACATCCTTGACGATCCGACGCTCCATGTTCTGGAGAACCTTGACTTCGTCGGCGTTGGCGAAGATCTGCTCGCCGACCTCGACCTGGATTTCGAGGGTGTCGAGGTTGCCGGCGCGGTCCACGATGAGCTGGTAATGGGGCTCTACCCCCTTGATCGCCAGGAGGATCGCCTCGATCTGCGAGGGGAAGACGTTCACCCCCCGGATGATCAGCATGTCGTCGCTTCGCCCCATGACGCGATCCATCCGGTGAAGGGTGCGGCCGCATCGGCAGGGTTCCGTCATCAGGCGGGAGATGTCCCGCGTCCGGTAGCGGACGAGCGGGAAGGCCTCCTTCGTGATGGTCGTGAAGACCAGTTCCCCCTCTTCGCCGGGGGGCAGCACGGCACCGGTTTCGGGATTGATCGTCTCGACCAGGAAGTGGTCTTCGAAGATGTGCATGCCCTGGCGCCCCTCCAGGCACTCCATCGCAACCCCCGGACCCATGATTTCGGAGAGGCCGAAGATGTTGAGCGCCGTGATGTTGAGGGCGCTTTCGATCTCCTGCCGCATCTTCTCGCTCCAGGGCTCGGCGCCGAAGATGCCGACGCGGAGCTTGAGCGACCTCATGTCCACGCCCATGGCCGTGCCCTGCTCCGCCAGGTTCAGCGCGTAGGAGGGGGTGCAGCAGATGGCGGTCGGGCCGAAATCCTGGAGGATCATGATCTGCCGCTTCGTGTTGCCGCCGGACATGGGGATGACGCTCGCGCCCAGCCTCTCGGCCCCGTAATGGGCCCCCAAGCCCCCGGTGAAGAGGCCGTACCCGTAGGCGTTGTGGAGTATGTCGTTCTTGGTGAGCCCCGCGGCGACGAAGCAGCGGGCTATCAGCTCGGACCATGTGTCGATGTCCCGCTTGGTGTATCCCACGACGGTCGAGCGGCCGGTCGTTCCGGAGGAGGCGTGGAGGCGCACGACGCTGCTCATGGGTACCGCGAACATGCCGAAGGGGTAGTTGTCCCGGAGGTCCTGCTTGGTGGTGAACGGAAACCGCTTGAGATCGTCCAGGGTTTTGATGTCGTCGGGCGAGACGCCGGCCTGGTCGAAGGACCTGCGGTAGAAGCCGACGGTGTGGTAGACCCGCTGGACGACCTGTTTGAGCCTCTTCAATTGCAGTGCTTCGAGCACCTCTCGCGGCAGTGTCTCGAACTCTTCATTGTAGATCATGGAACCCCCTCCCTCTCCTTTGTCTTTAGACCGCTCCAGATGCAGGATGGACCTAACGCAATCCTGCCTTAGGGAACGTTTATAACAGATGTGATTTCCCGGGGCAAGACACCTTTTCCCGCGGCGCCCGCACCGGCTCAGGCGCTGGTCTGGACGCCGCGGCCGTAGCGCTGATAGAGGCGCACCAGCCGGACGATCAGGATGGCCATCAGGAGACGGGGGACGTAGAGCCAGAACGGGTGGATGCCGAGAGGCAGGAACAGGGGGGGGTCTTCGACCATCGAATGGTTCGTCCCGATGGAGAGGTGGAGGAGCTCCAGATCGTCTTTGCTCAGATGGCCGCTCTTGGCCTCGGCGACGATGATCGCCCCGCCGTAGGAGAGGCCGAAAATCACCGCCGTCATCCAGAGGAATCCCACTTTCTGGTCGAGGCCCATGACCCGGAGAAGCGGCCCGAGCGCCCGGACGAAGGGATGGATCAGATCGAAGGCTTTCAGGAGCTCCAGGAGCGTCAAGAGGGCCATGATGATGACGAAGATCTTGACCATGAGCATGGAGGTCGTCCACGCCCAGTGCCGGAGCATCTCCACGAAGCCGGGGCTTGCCGACAGGGCGCCTCCTGCCAAGGCCGGCATCGCGGTCGAGCTTCCCACGAAGGGGACCATCAAGAGGACCGTCACGATGGCGGCCCCGATGCGGACCAGCGTCACCTTCAGGGGGTGAATCCCGGACTGCCCCTGGATGATCCCCTCCTGGATGAACGCATGGGCCGTCATGATGAAGACGGCCATGAGCGTCATCTGGGCCGTGCTGAAGGGGAGAACGATCATCGCGGCAATGCCGCCGTAGACCGAGCTCAGCATTCCGGCGATGAGCGGCAGGGCGGCCGCGGGCGGGAGGTCGAGCCACCCCATCAGGGGCTTGAGCAGGAAGTCGAGATGATTGAGAAAGCCGCTCCAGTCGAGGATCGCCGTGAAAAGCGAAATCGGAACGACGATCTTCATCATCCAGACGAACCCCTCCCACCCCTTCTTCAGCCCCGCGAAGGTGCCTGCTTTCAGTCTTATTCGTAATTCTGTCTCTGCGACCATCTCTTCCCCGATATCCCTTCTTATGCGAACCGTCATCTCCATCGGCGGCCGAACTCTCCTTACCAGATCCCGGGCGGAGATGAAAAGGATTAATGATTGCCCTTTGCGGAAACCGGCCAGATATGCTACTTTACCCGACAATTCACGACAGGATCCGGCGTCTCGGGGGACGGGGATGAAGTTGACGATCTACCGCAAGCTGCTCTTGAGCTATCTCGCGATGGCCCTCCTGACCGTGCTTGCGAGCGCCTATGCCGTGTTCAGCCTCCGTCAGCTCAATGACCTCACCTACCGGATCATCAACGATGATTTCGCCGTCGTCGAGCAGAGCAAGAAGCTGATCGACAGCCTGATCGCCCGGGAGAGCGCCGAGAAACGCTACATCATCCTCCGCGACCCCAAGCTTGTTGAGATCTACTGGTCGCGGAGCCGGGAATTCGGCCGCATCCTCGCCCAGGTCAAGAAGAACAATTTGCCCGGCATCGAAAAGACGATTTCCCGGCTCTCCCTCCTCCACGTCGCGCATGAGACGGTCTTCTCCCGGGAGATCGCACTGGTCGGGGAGAACCATCCCGAAGAGGCCCGCGCTCTTTCCGAAGATGCGGGGCGCAAGGCGATCGACGAGATGGCGCGGATCATCCGCGACGTTCAGACCAGGGCCGAACGAGAGATCGATTCGCGAATGACCCGGATCAAGGAGCAGGGCGTGCAGGCGTCTCGGCTGACCGTCGTTCTCAGCCTGGTCAGCCTGACGGTAGGCGTTCTGCTCGTTCTGCTCGTCACCTACAACATCTCCCGGCCGCTCGGGAGGCTCGAAAAGGCGACGGCGGTGATCGGCGAGGGAAAGTTCGATTATGATCTGGGGCTGAAACGCGACGACGAAATCGGAAGCCTGGCCCACGCCTTCGGCGAGATGGCCCGGCGCCTCAAGGTCCTGGAGGAGCGGAACCTTGACGCCAGCCCGCTCACCGGGCTTCCCGGGAACATGGCGATCGAGCGGGAGCTCGGGCGGCGCCTTCAGGCGAAGACCCCCTTCTCTCTGTGCCATGTGGACCTGGACAATTTCAAGCCCTTTGTCGATCAATACGGCTACGCCTGGGGCAGCGAGGTGATCAAGGAGGTTGCCCTGCTACTGGCGGCCGTGATGAAAGAGGCGGCGGCGAAGGATGATTTTCTCGGCCATATCGGGGGCGACGATTTCGTGGTCATCTCCGTACCGTCGCGGGCCGAGGAGATCTGCCGCCGGGTCGTGGCCGGTTTTGAAGGGCGCATCCGGAAGTTCTACACGGAAAGAGACCGGGAGCAGGGGGTTTTCCACGGAAAGGACCGGAAGGGGATGCCACAGACGTTTCCGCTGATCACCGTGACCATCGCCATCGTCACCGACGACGGCACCCGCTTCCGGAGTCCGCTCGTGATGGCCGAGGCGGCGGCGGAGCTCAAGGAGTACGCCAAAACCCTGCCCGGCAGCAACTGCGTGACGGAAAAGGAGCTTCGCAAGGCATGAGAAGGGCCATTTTATACGGGATGGCCGCGGCGCTCCTGATCGCGGGGTGTGCCCCGGCGCCTGCGGTCATCGAGAAGCAGCAGGCCGTGGCGCCGCCCGAAAAAGTGGAAAAAGCCGAAGTGGTCGTAGTGCCGCCGCCGGAAAGAGCTCCGCGCCTGTCGGAGGAGCTCGAACTTCTCCTGGTCGGGGTGAATCTCCTCAACCGTCCGGATCGGCCGGAACCGGCGAGAGCCCGCCCGATCTTTGACTCCCTCATCCAGCGTTATCCGCAGGGGCGGTGGCGTGCGACAGCGGAGGCCTTCATCCGGCTGATCGATGAGTGGCAGCTCTTTCAGGAGGCTGACCGCATCGACCGTCTCCTGGCGGAAACGGCCGATGCGGAAAAAGAGAGGGTGGCACGGGAAAACGAAACCCTCAGGAAGACAGTCCGGGAACTGATGGAGCGGGTCGAAAAGCTTCAGACCGAGGCCGTGACGCTGGCAAAAGAGAAGGAACAGCTCAGGCAGGACCTCCAGAAGCTGAAAGCGCTCGAAATCGAACTCGAACGACGGGATCGGATGCTGCGGTGACCCGGCGTCTTTCCGGCGAATTGGGTTCTTCTTTCAGATGGATTCGAGGGGCGGGTGTTGTCCAGGAAAAGTGCCGGATTCCTTCTATTCCGTGAGATCTCAGGATGCCTTGAGGTGCTCTTGGTCCATCCGGGAGGTCCGCTCTGGGCCAGGAAGGATGACGGAGCATGGTCCATCCCCAAGGGAGAGTTCGGGGATGACGAAGAACCGCTTTTGGCCGCCAAACGTGAGTTTGAGGAAGAGACGGGCTTCACTCCGGACGGAGAGATGATTCCCCTGGAACTCCTGAGGCAACCGAGCGGAAAACTCGTCTATGCCTGGGCGCTCCGCAGCGATCTGGACGCGGCCAAGGTCAGAAGTAACCTCTTTTCCATGGAGTGGCCTCCGAAATCCGGACGGGAGCAGCAGTTTCCGGAGGTGGACCGGGCTGCCTGGTTCGGGATCGATGACGCCTATCGTAAGATATTGAAGGGCCAGGCCGCTTTCCTTGACGAGCTCCAGGAGACGCTCCGGAGACGCTCACCCAAGCCGCGATAGAGTGGGATTCCGCGAAGGCCGGAGATCCCGGCGCGTCATCGTTGATTTTCGAGGTATTCCCGGGCCATCTGAATCCCGAGCGCAGTCTTGGCGTCGATGATCCGTTTGTCGCGGATCATCTCCCGCGCTTCGGCGAAGGAGGCCGTCATCACCCGGATGTACTCATCCTCGTCGCCCGGAAGCGAGGCCGGATGGAGGTCGAGGGCAAGATAGAAGTACATGTACTCGTTGCAGTATCCGGGAACGAGGTACCCTTCGAAGAGCGGGATCAAACGCCCGGCCTGAAAACCCACCTCCTCGGCCAGTTCCCGCTGGACGCACGCCTCAACCTCTTCGCCTTCCCGGTCCATGTTCCCGGCGGGAATCTCCACGATGATCCCGCCCGTTGCCTGACGGTACTGGCGGATGAGGACGAGGTTTCCCTCCGGGTTCACGGGGACGACCGCGATGCACCGGGGGTGGTCGATCCAGCATTGCTTGAAGATCCGGCCGTCGGGAAGCTGGACGTCGCCCTCGTACACGTCGAAGATGCGGCAATGGTACATGAGTTTGCGGTTGAGTTCTCCTGCGGGCATGATCTCTCCTTTGGCAGAGGTTTTGGGGGTTCGATTAATCGGCTTTCATGACGGCGGCCAGGCGCTCTTCGATGGTCTTCTTCGGGTGGGCGCCGACCAGCCGGTCGACCAGCTTCCCCTCCCTGAACAGGAGCATCGTCGGGATGCTCTGAACGCTGTAACTGGATGCCGTCTGGGGATTTTCGTCGACGTTGAGCTTGGCGATCCGGACATTTCCGGCGTACTGCGAGGCCAGTTCGTCAAGGACTGGCGCCACCATACGGCAGGGGCCGCACCAGGGCGCCCAGCAGTCCACAAGCACGGGGCCGGCGACGGCCAGGACCTCGCGTTTGAAGGTGGCATCGGTCACATCGACCGGACGCCCCTGATCGCTCATGACGAGGGTGGTTCCGCACTTGCCGCAGAGGGGCTTTTCATTGAGGCGGTTTTCCGGCATGCGGTTCTTCGCGCCGCAGTTGAGACAGCGGATGATCATCTCGTCCAAGGTGCTGCCGCATTTCCCGCAGAGGGGGCGGTCATGGAGCCTCGTCTGCGGGATGCGGTTCTTCGTGCCACAGTTCAGGCAGCGAATCACCATCGGTTCGTCTTTCATACAGCCACCTTCACGGCAACGGGCTTGAGAACCCTGATCAGCTCCGCCGGCGACATCTCGGCCAGGAGCCCCCGGCTGCCGGCATTGATCAGGATCCGGGGCAGATCGGCGATGCTCTCCTCCATGAATGTGCGGAGGGTCTTTTTCGTGCCGAACGGGGAAGTCCCTCCCACGCGATAGCCGGTATGCCTCTCGGCGACGTGGGGGTCGCAGGGGGCCACGCTCTTCACGCCGAGGAGCCGCGCCATCGATTTCGTGGAAACCTGCCTGTCCCCGTGCATGAGGATGATGAGGGGTTCTCCCCGGTCCTCCTCCATGACGAGGGTCTTGATGACGACATGCTCCTCCACCCCCAGCTCCCGTGCCGATACCCGCGTTCCCCCGTGTTCTTCGTAGCGGTAGGGGCGAAGGGTGAATGCCATTCCGTTCCTCTTCATGAAGAGAATGGCGGGAGTAACCGGTATCCGATCCTTGGCCATGGTTCACCTTTCAATGAGGCCCGATTTCCGGGTCGTAGTATAATCACGACCGCCGGGAAGGTCAATCATTGTTGTCACTTCTGACAACGGACCGGCAACGACGAGACGGGCGATCCGACGGTCCGCTCTGGAGAGGGGCAACGCTTCGATTTCGTCCGCATCGGCCCACTGCCAGGTCGGTCCTGTGGGGGAACCTGACCGCAGGTCGCAGGAAAAGGCGGTGAGGGTGATCCGGAAATGGGTGTAGGCGTGGTTGACCGCGGCGAGCGCCGGGCCGACTGCGATCCTCAAGCCCAACTCCGACCGAACGATCCGTTCAAGTCCCTCTTCGCGGCCTTCCGGCGGCTCCACGATGCCGCCAGGAAATTTCCAGAGAGACCCCAGGAGTCCGTGAGACGGCCGTTGGACGAGCAGAAGGCGGCCCTCCCCATCACCGATCACGGCGGCGACCACCTCCCGATGGGGGACCGCTTTCTTCTTCAACCGGACGGGCAGGCGATGGGCCAAGCCCAGCGACAGCGCGCAGCAATCGTGTCGAACGGGGCAGACGGAACAGGACGGAGATCGGGGCGTGCAGCAGACTGCCCCCAACTCCATGAGGGCCTGGTTGAATCGTCCGGGATTCCGCGTCGGCACGAGGGCTTCGGCCAACCCCTCGACCCGCTCCCGGACCTTTTCGTCGTCGATGGGTTCGTCGATGGCCCAGAGACGGCTGATCACGCGGCGGACATTCCCGTCGACGGCGGGAACGGCCCGGCCGAAGGCGATGCTGAGGATCGCTCCCGCGGTGTACCGGCCGATCCCCGGGAGCCGGCTGATCTCCTCCATCCGTTCGGGGATCCGCCCCTGGAAACGGGCGACGATTTCGCCGGCCGCTTTGTGGAGGTTTCTCACGCGGGCATAGTATCCGAGGTTTTCCCAGAGCTTGAGAACCTCGTCGAGCGGGGCGCGGGAGAGGCTTTCAACGGTCGGAAAGCGCTCAAGAAATCTCCTGTAATAGGGGATGACGGTGTCGACCTGGGTCTGCTGGAGCATGATTTCCGATACCCAGATCGCATAAGGATCATCCGTCTCCCGCCACGGCAGAGCCCGCCTGTGCTCGTCGTACCACCGGGTGAGCCGGCGACGGATACCCTGCGGATCGGGAGTTGCCGTTGTCGCTTTCGTCGCGTTCAAATGATGCCGCCTTGGACTGAAATCGGGTTCCCTGCCAGCGGGAGGAAATCCGTACCGGAACGTCTCTACAACAGAGCAAGGAATATTTCAAAGAAAGTTGCTTCTCTGTGGTGTCTCAATTTGAGGTGCAGACGCCTCGCTAGCGCTCACAAAGATTTTTCGACCCCGCCCTTCGGCAAGCTCAGGACAGGCTGCGGTTCTTGTCATGGTGAGCCTGTCGAACCACACGCCTGTCGGAGCTCAGACAGTTGGCGTTGCGGCCGCTTCGCTCGCCGGCGCGGGGTGCCCGAAAAATCTTTCAATCGCACTACGTGAGGCTTCTCTGCACCAGACTGATATAAACTGATACCCTACCGGTTTTTCCGGTACAGCGAGCAGGCGAGTTGAGGCCGGGCAGGCTCTTTGGCCCGCTGCCGGGCAATCCGGACCCAAGAAGTTTCTTGACAATGGAAGCGCCCCGCATCTATCTTCTGCGACCGTGGCTCCGGAGATCGGGCCGGGCGTCCGCATTGTCATGAAACGACGGAGGTGAACCATTTCCATCATTTATCTCATCCGGCATGGCGAAACGACCTGGAATCGCGACAAGCGGATCCAAGGGCAGACGGACATCCCCCTTCACGAACGGGGGAAGCGGCAGGCCGAGGCCCTGGCGGCGCGCCTGGCCTCCATCGATCTGGAGCGGATCTATACGAGCGACCTGGGACGGGCCGTCGAGACGACCGGGATCATCGTCGCCCGCCAGAGGCAGACCGTCCCGATCACGTCCACGCCGGATCTCAGGGAGTGCAACTACGGACTCTGGGAGGGGCTCACCCTCGAGAAGATCAAAGAGTGTTTTGCGGAAGATTGGGCAGAGTGGCACCGCGGCGGACGGATCGGGAGTCCCACCGGCGGAGAGGACTTCATCTCCCTGCAAAGGCGGGCCGGCCGTGTATTCGATGCCGCGGCAAAGGAGGGAAGGACGACCCTGATCTCCGCCCACCGGGGGCCGCTGCGGGCGATCCTCTGTCATGCGCTCGGGCTCGAACCGACCTTCCGAAGCCGATTCTTCGTGACGAACTGCTCGCTTTCGGCGATCGAGTGTCACCGGTCGCACCGGCCGCGGCTCATCCTGCTGAATGACACCTCTCACCTGTGCGATCCGTCGCTTTATCCGCTTCTTCCCGCCGCAGCCTCGACCGCATGAATCGGCGGGTTCCCGGATTCTGAATGTCGCTCTGGGCCGGTCGCGGGAAGTGCGGGCGGAAGGTAGCGGAAGGAATTGGCGCGAACGCGCATGCGGCGGAGGATGACGCCGAACACGTCATCCTCCGGAGCGGAACTGCCGGGTAGGGAGTCGAAGAAGGTGGAAGGGCTACGCCTGCTGAGGCTGTGCCTCTTCACCCTCCTTCTTCTTTTTCTTCTTGGGCTTTGCCTCCGGCGGCGGCTCGGCGGCCTTCTTCGCCTTCGGGGCCTCTTCTTTCGGCTGCGCCAGCCTTTCGGCCTTCATGGCAGCTAGGTCCGCCGTCCTTTTCTCGTTGGCGGCGATCGCCTTCAGACGAATCGCGGTCTGTTTGAGGTCTGCCTTCAATTCCTTGACGAGAACATCCCGCGCGATCCTCTTCTCGTCCAGCCCCTTTTCGGCAAGAAGGGCCAGGCGCTTCTGCAGCTTCGCCTCCAGGGCGGCCTTTTGCTTCAGCCTTGTTTCCTCGTTCTTGGATGCCATCGTTCTCTCCTTTTCGTCTTGTTCACCCTTGCCATTGGCCGCCACCGACGGGGGCGGGTTATGACAGAGCGGAGATCCTCTTATCAGGGTTTCGGCCGAAAATCCACTCCTTTTGATCGAGGCGCCGGTTTCCGCCCGCCCGCCGCCGGAGGGGTGACCGGCCCCCGGGCGTGGTGACTCAGTTTCAACCACAAAGATTAGCCTCGACTTGCGCCCAGCCATTTTTCGACCCTGTAACGTCTCGCGCAGCGGCAACGGCAAAATTAGCTGCGCTTCGCCGGCAGAGGCACCCCGAAAAATCTTTGAATCGCGCTGTGCGAGGCATCTTTGCACCAAAATGAGTCACAACCCCCCGGGT
This sequence comes from Deltaproteobacteria bacterium, assembly GCA_021372695.1. The sequence goes on along the minus strand of JAJFTY010000219.1, from coordinate 68,077 downwards.
GCATCCTTGTGAATTGTCCTTGACGACGTTATATTAATGCCCTAAGAAAGAGACGCTGAACGATCAATCCGCTGGGGAGGTAATGAGTCGTGGATGAGAAGAGATACGAACTGAATGTCCAGTTGGCGCAGATGCTGAAGGGGGGCGTCATCATGGACGTGACGAATGTGGAGCAGGCGAAGATCGCCGAGGAGGCGGGCGCGGTGGCGGTCATGGCCCTGGAGAGGGTGCCCTCCGATATCCGGAAGGACGGCGGCGTGGCCCGGATGTCCGATCCGGCGATGATCGCGGAGATCAAGAAGGCGGTTTCCATCCCGGTCATGGCGAAGGCGAGGATCGGGCACTTCGTGGAGGCGCAGATCATCGAGGCGCTGAAGATCGACTATATCGACGAGAGCGAAGTTCTGACTCCGGCCGACGAGGAGTGCCATATCGACAAGACAAAATTCTCCATCCCCTTCGTCTGCGGAGCGAGGAACCTGGGGGAGGCTCTCAGGCGGATCGCCGAGGGTGCGGCCATGATCCGGACCAAGGGGGAGGCGGGCACAGGCAACGTGGTCGAGGCCGTGCGCCACATGCGAACGATGAATCGGGAGATCCGGCAGCTTGCGGCGATGCCGGTGGAAGAGGTGACCGGATTCGCCAAGGCCAACGGCATTCCCTATGAACTGGCCCTCAAGGTGAAGGAACTCGGGAGGCTTCCGGTCGTGAACTTTGCCGCGGGCGGGATTGCGACGCCGGCGGACGCGGCGCTCATGATGCAGCTCGGGTGCGACGGGATTTTCGTCGGCTCCGGGATCTTCAAATCGGCGACGCCGGCGCTCCGTGCGCGGGCGATCGTCAAGGCCACGGCGTACTTCAACGATCCGGCCAAGGTGCTCGAAGCATCGATGGGGCTGGGCGGCGCGATGCCGGGCCTGGAGATCTCGGCCATCCCGAAGGAACAGCTCCTGGCCGGCCGCGGCTGGTAGGGAGGCCCCGGGCGGTAACGATGAGCCGTACGAAGCCTCCTGTCGCGTCCGGAAAGGAGATCGGCGTACTGGATCTCCAGGGCGATGTCTGCGAGCACCTGGACCATCTTGAGCGTCTCGGTGTCGCCGCCCGCAGGATCAAGCGGTCGGAGGAGCTGGAAGGGCTGGCCGGGCTGATCCTGCCCGGTGGCGAGAGCACCTGCCTTGCCCGACTGCTCCGCATCTTCGAGATCGACCGGGCGATCATCCGGCATTTCCATGAGGGGATGAAGCTCTGGGGCACCTGCGCCGGAGCGATTCTGCTCGCCAAGAGAATTTCCGGTGAGGAACCTCACCTCGGACTGATCGACATCGAGGTCGCCAGGAACGTCTTCGGGTGCCAGCTCGACAGCTTTGCAGCCGAGGCAACCATTCCGAAGCTTTCCAAGGCTCCCCTCCCCCTGACCTTCATCCGTGCACCCAAGATCATCGACGCCGGAGAAGGGGTGGAGGTCCTTCTCCGGATGGGTGATTTCATCGCGGCAGCCGAGTCGCCGGAGGTCCTGGTGACGGTCTTTCATCCCGAACTCACCCCCTCGCTGGCTTTTCATCGCTATTTTGCCGAGAAGTGCGGGCTCAAGCCCAACATGGCGGCGGCCGGCGGGCTTTCGTGGGACAGAACAAGCTGGATGCGCTGGGCACGGATCGCGTGAGCCGGACGGAAAGCGCCCGACAGAGCCGCCTGTGGACCGGTGCGGAGACCGAACATGAAAACGTTGAAGGGATATGAAAAGAAGTACCTAAGGGGGCTGGCCCACAATCTGAAACCCCTCATCCTCGTCGGTAAGGAGGGGATTACGGAGGCGATCGTCCGTGCGGCCGAGGAGGGACTCGGTCAGCACGAACTGATCAAGATTAAATTCAATGAATACAAGGAGAAGGAGCAGAGAGTGCCCCTCACGGATCAGCTGGTCGAGCGAACCGGGAGCGCGTTGATCGGGACGATCGGCCACACGGCGACCCTTTTCCGACCTCAGGCCGATCCGGCGAAAAGGCGGATCCGGTTGCCTGAACGAGGGGCATAAACCCCCCTGCCCCGGTTCCGGACAGCCTCCTATTTCATGAGGTCGATGCGGGATTGAATCGCGGCGGCCTTTGCGGCCTCTCCCACGCTATCATGCAATGATTTCAGGCGCTTTAACCAGGACAGGAGTGCCCGCTTCCATCCTTTCTCCGCCGCGGTCTCCACAGCGGTGCGGCAGATCGCCTCACTCTCCAGGCGCTGACGCACGGCAAGGCCGGCAGCGATCAGCCGGGAGAGAGGGTCATCGATTGCCGCGATGGCCGCAGATGCCTTTGCGGCGTCACTGCTGCGAAGCCCCATCCAGAACGGGCGATAGTGTTCCGGCAGGAGCGCAGCGTTCACGGAAGAATCCCCCTTGAGAAAACGATAATAATTGTCGTTCGCCGGAACGCTCTGGGCAGCTTCGATCCTCGGGTACTCCCCCGGATCCATTTCCGCGAGAACGGCGGTCTGCAGCGCCATCCTGGTCAGCCAGGCTTTTCCCAGCAGGTCGAGATCGCCGCCTTTCTTGATCTCGTCGAGGGCGTTGCGGAAATGGGTCTCGGTGATGGCGGGCGATCGGCCGGTCAGGAAGTCCTCCTTGAAGGACTCGATCTGTTTATGACCGGCAGCGATCCACACCGGTGCAGGCGTGGAGCCGCAGGCGGCGAACACGAGGAGCATGATCGGCAGACAGAGCAGCCTCTTCATGGCAGTTTGATCTCCGGTCTTTTCTTGAAGGGGATCATCCGGTCGATCTCGGAGGCGAGATCGCCGATCGCGGCGATCGCGGCGTCGAGCTCGTACCGGAGCGCCTTGAGATCCTTTGTGGAATCGGCCGCCTCGCCGCTGATCTTGTTGATGTTGTCGAAGGTGGCCTCGAGCTTGACCAGCTTGGCGAGCAGATCGCGCAGGATGTTCCGGAACTGCGGCAGGACGCCGTCGGGGCCATAGAGCTGGTCATCGGTCTTGCCGGCCATGGCATCGAAACGCTGGAGAATGGAGTCGGCCCTCGCGGCGATCTCCTGGAGCTGCCTGAGGGCGCCGTGGATCGATTTGACGCTCTGCGGATCGCCGACGGCGATCTCCAGAAGGGACTCTTTCTTGGAGTAACGGCCGATCAGGATCTCGGTGTCGCGGAGGATTCGATTCACGTCGCCCTGGGGATCGGCCAGGTTCGCGGTGATCTGCTGGAGATTGGCCATGATCCGGTCGGCCTTGTCGACGATCGGCTGGGCCCGCTTGATGATTTCGTTGATGTCATTGGATTCGGTCAGCTCCGGGACCATCTGCGGAGAAAGCGGCAGGCCGTTGAGGTCCGCTGTCTTGACGAGGATCCGCGGCGAACCGATCAGTGGCTTGTCGAGGATGAACTGGCTGTCCGCGCGGATCATCCGGATGTGGCGCTCTGGAATCTTGATCCGGATGAGAACGATCCCCTGATCGTTCAACTCGAGCGAGCTGACGCGGCCGATGGTGAAACCCCAGACGGCGACGGGCATGCCTTCGGTGAGGTTTTCGCCGGTCCTGGAGGAGAGGGTGTAGGTGTAGACGCTGGAAAAGACCCCCTTCCTGTACGCCACATACCCGATCGATGCGACGATCAGGAGGGAGGTGATCAGGATGAAGAGCCCCACCTTGAATTCAATCCTCTGCATCATCCGCTCTCCCGTACCGTTCTTTGTGCCAACTATAGTCGAAAATATGGGCTTCGGCAATCAAATCATCGATCTTCCCCAGGGCATCGGTAAAGAATCGGCCGTCGCGGAGATCGGGGAGGATCCGGAAAGGTCTGTCCAGGACGATCATGGCGTCGCGAACCATCGCGGCGCGGATCAGCATGACGCAGAACAGCTCCTTCGTTTTCAGGGAAGCTTTTCTCTTTTCGGTGAGCCCGGCCAGACCGAAGCGTTCCAGAAGTTCCACCGCCAAAGCCCGGGCTGCCTCGCGGCTCATATTCTCATGGTACTGGCGGATCAGGGCGATATTGCTCCAGGCGGGCAGGTTCGAGATCAGTGGCGCCTCCGCGGAGACCAGCCCGAGACGCGGTCCGTGGTCAGCCCGGAAGGCTTCCAGCGATGCCTGCAAATCTTCTTCGCTTTCGAAGAACTTCAGATGAATCTTACGATCGATGACAGCACCTCGATAGTGATGATGGCCATGAACACTTTGACCATGCCGTTCAGGACCGCGACGGGAATGCTGGTCAATTCCCTGGAAACGCTCAACCCCAGACGGATCGGTATCAGGGTGATAAAAAACCCGAAGGTTGCGCACTTGAGGAGCATGAGAATGATGTCCCCGACTTCGGCGGAGTGGAGGAGGATGTCGGTATAATCTGCGACGCTGGTCCCGAAGACCCAGTTGGAAACGATGAGCCCGATGGTGAGAACCACGAGTGCGAAAAGACTGGTGAGAAGGACCATGGAAAGCATGCCGGAGAGAATCCGGGGGATGAACAGGTAGTGGATCAGGTCGATCCGAAAGCTTTCGAGCGTGTTGAACTCCTGATTAACCTTCATGACGGCGATCTCCGTGTTGATCGCCGCGCTGGAACGGAGCGCGATGAGGAGGACCGTGACGAAGGGGGAGAGCTCGGTCACGACGAACCCCATCAGCAGTCGGCCGAGGTAATCGGTCAAGCCGAGGTTCTTGATCACCTGAAAGGCCATGCCATTGATCAGAGAACCGAAGATGAAGGCGACGAAGAGAAACAGGGGCAGGATTTGAACGGCGGTGAAGTAGATCTGATGGATGAGAACGGTCCGGGAAGCGCTGTTGTAGGTGCGGCGATCGAAAAAGGCCAGAAAGGCAAGGGCTGCAAACGCCAGAGTGCCGCGCAACGCCGCGGTTGCCTGAATAGCGGCCCTGCCGATATTGCCGATGGCGTCAACCATATCCCATCTCGTCGCGGATCCGGCCGGTGTAACGGGCTCGGGCTCTGATATCATCGATAGGTTGGTTTCTAGCACAGATGGGCATTGTGAGCAAAGGAGATTCTATGAAGGATTTCCTTTTTTTGCGGATCCTGCTATAGAAGTAAAAAACATGATCAGGAGCGAACCATGAGAATCGTGCGTTTCATCGACGAAGAGGGCCGGACCTGCTGGGGTAGCCTGCGGCCGGATCAGACGGGAGAGGCCGGAATTCTGCGGGGAGACCCATTCGGTGAATTCGGAGAGACCGGGAAGACGGCGCGGATTGTGCGCGTCCTGGCGCCGGTGGAGCCCCGCAATATCCTGGCCGTTGGGCTCAATTACGGTGGTCATGCGGCAGAGACGAAGATCGCCCGCCCGGAGATGCCGGTGATGTTTCTCAAGGCGACGACGTCGGTGATCGGGCCTGAAGAGATGATCCTGCTGCCGTCGGTGGGACCGGATCGGGTCGATTACGAGGCGGAGCTCGCGGTGATCATCGGGAGAAGGGCCAAAAATGTGAGGCGGGAGGATGCGCTGGGTTACGTGCTCGGCTATACCTGTGCCAATGACGTGAGCGCCAGAGACTGGCAGATCGAAAAACAGAAGAAGCAGTGGGCCAGAGGCAAGAGCTTCGATACCTTTTGCCCGCTTGGTCCGTGTGTGGTCACCGCCGATGAAATTCCCGATCCGAATCGGCTGGGCATCCGCGCCCTGCTCAATGGGGAGGTCATGCAAGCGTCGAACACCTCCGACATGATCTTTGATGTACCGAGTTTGATCAGCGACCTCAGCCGCTCGTTTACACTGCTCCCCGGGACGGTGATTCTGACGGGAACTCCGGAGGGTGTCGGCTTTACGAGAGAGCCCGCGGTATTTCTCAGAGAGGGAGATGTGATCGCGATCGAGATCGACCGGATTGGAAGCCTCTCGAACAAGGTCGGAAGGGAGGCTGAGTAGCCAAGCGCGGGCGACGGTCTCAATCACCGGATTGCGCAGGAGCGGATCCGGAGGAAAAGGACGAAGAAGGAAACGGCGAGGCTGGATTTGACAAATCAGATTTATACCTTATATTGCAGCCGATCCTTCATCGGGAGACAATCGTAAGAAGAGAATAACCATCTGAACGGAGGGTAGTATGAAAATGGAAAAGAGGGGTCGAAAAACCTTCATCATGTTTCTATTGGCTTTCCTGATCGGGTTTTTCGTCGTTTCTGTCGTGGAGGTGCTACGCTCCTCCTTTGCACCGTCGGGACCGGGGCCGGACGTTCAGTTGGCGTCGGCCGTTTCGACTGCCGATGTGGTGCGCGCCCCGTTCTCTTTTGCGGATCTGGCTGAGAAGCTCAAGCCCGCCGTCGTCAACATCAGCACCACGAAGACCGTCAGGAGCGGTGGGTTGCGCTCGCCCTTTGGCCAGGGATCGCCTTTCGAGCGTTTTGGCGGGGATGATTTCTTCGAGCGTTTTTTCGGGGACGTCCCGCAGCGCCAGTTCAAGCAGAAAAGCCTCGGCTCCGGGTTCATCATCAGTCATGACGGATACATCTTCACCAACAACCACGTGGTCGAGCAGGCGGATAAGATTCTGGTGAAGCTTTCCGACAACAAGGAATATGAAGCGAAGGTCATCGGGAAGGACGCGAAGACGGATATCGCCCTGATCAAGATCAAGGCGAACGACAGTCTGCCGGTCGTGGAAATCGGCGATTCGGATAAGCTCAGGGTGGGAGACTGGGTGATGGCCATCGGAAACCCCTTCGGCCTGGAGCAGACCGTCACGGCGGGCATTGTCAGCGCCAAGGGGCGCGTGATCGGTGCCGGGCCCTACGACAACTTCATTCAGACAGACGCCTCCATCAACCCCGGAAATAGCGGTGGACCGCTCTTCAACATGGAGGGAAAGGTGATCGGGATCAATACCGCCATCGTTGCGCAGGGCCAGGGGATCGGCTTTGCGATTCCGATCAGCATGGCCAAGACCATTCTCCCGGACCTGAAGGCCAAGGGGAAGGTGACGCGGGGATGGCTGGGGGTCTCGGTTCAGGAGATCAGCGAGGACATTGCCAAGAGCATGAAGCTCAAGGACAGGAACGGCGCGTTGATTTCAGACGTTTTCAAAGGTGATCCGGCGGACGTTGCCGGCCTCAAGGCGGGGGACGTTGTGATCGAGATCAACGGCAAGCCGGTTCGGGATACCCATGAACTGTTGATGATGGTCGCAGCATTCCGCATCGGTGAGAGCATCAAGGTGAAGATCCTCCGCGACGGCCAGGAGAAGATCATCCCCATCACGATCGCCGAACGGACTGAGAAATCGGAGATGGCGTCCGCCCACCAGTCGGGCGAGGCCTTCGGAATGGCGGTTCAGGAGATTACCCCGGAGATCGCGCAACAGCTGGGACTCTCCACAAAGAAGGGGGTCATTGTCGTGGACGTTCAGGAGGGGAGCGTTGCCGACGAGGTGGGGATCCAGCCGCAGGACATCATCCTTCAGGTGAACAAGGTCAGGGTCTCGACCCTCAAGGAGTATCAGCGGGAGATTGCCAAGGCCGGTGAGAAGGGAAGCATCCTTCTTCTCATCAAACGGGGGAAGGCGACTTTCTTTGTTCCCCTCATGAAGTGAGATCTACGGGGAGAGTCGGATGGGAGGGCGCGAAGGGCTTCTGGAGATCTACGATTTGCTGAATGGACATTTCGGAGATCTTCACTGGTGGCCCGCCGACGGGCCCTTCGAAATGATGGTCGGGGCGATCCTGACCCAGAATACGGCTTGGACCAACGTCGAGAAAGCGATCAAGGCGCTGCGGGAGAACGATCTGATGTCCCCCGCGGCGCTTTTTCGTCTGGGGGAGGAACGGCTGGGAGAGATTATCCGGCCGTCCGGCTGTTATCGGCTCAAGGCCGGGAGGCTGAAGGCGTTTGTCCGCTTCATCCAGGAAGAATGCGGCGGGGATGTCACGGCCATGAGCGCCGCAGAGCTGCCCAAATTGAGGAACAGTCTCCTGGGCGTCCGCGGAATCGGGCCGGAGACCGCCGACAGCATCCTCCTGTATGGGTGCCAGAAGCCGGTTTTCGTCAGCGACGCCTATACGAAGAGGATTCTGCTGCGCCATGGCATCGTCGACGCAAAGGCCGGCTATGAAGAGATACGGTCTCTTTTCATGCGTCATCTGCCGCATGATGCACCGCTTTTCAACCAGTTTCACGCCCTGATTGTAAAAACGGGCAAGCATTTCTGTCGGAAGAGTCTCCCGAAGTGCGAGCTCTGTCCGCTGGCCGTTCTGAAAGGAGCCAGGAGAGCCCGCCATGACCGGTGAACGCACAGCCATGGCTCTGAAAGATTACACCGGCGTGATCCACCTCCATTCGGTCTACTCCTTCGACGGGCGGACAGGAGTCGCGGCCATTCTGGAAGCGGCCCAAAAGAGAGGGATCGAGATCCTGCTGCTCACAGATCATTCCACCCTTCGTGCCAGGGACGAGGGATTCGAGGGTTGGCACGGAGGGACGTTGGTCATGGTGGGTGAGGAGATCGCGCCGCGCTTCAACCACTATTTGGCGTTTGGTCTCCGGGAGGCGGTCGGCTGCGCGGAAAGGGAGCCGGATCTCCGCCCGCAGGAGTATATCGACCGGGTGAAGGACGCCGGAGGGATCGGTTTCATAGCGCATCCCGACCACGCAGGCGCGCCCCTGTTTCACGTGAAACACTATGCCTGGACCGACTGGTCCGTCACCGGATACACGGGGATGGGGATCTGGGATTTCATGACCGACTGGCAGGGCAGCCTTGCGAGCCGCTTCCGAGCCCTGCTCGGCTACGCTTTTCCCGCCCTCTTCCTTCGCGGTCCGGTTCCGGCGACTCTCGAACGCTGGGATCGCCTTACGCAAACGCGCCGCGTCGTCGGAATCGGCGAGTTGGACAACCACGATACCCTGCGGCGCTTCGCGGGCATTCCCGTACCGGTATTTCCGTTTTCCCGGGTCTTCGGTCTTGTCCGGACCCATTTCCTGCTCGAAGCGCCGCTTTCCGGAGAGGACCGGCGGGACTTCGCCGCGGTTCTGAATGCGCTCGCCAGGGGCCGCCTGTACATCTCTCTGGACCATTTCAGGTCTGCCGCCGGCTTTACGCTGACTCTGACCGATGGGGAACGGATGGCCACCATGGGAGATGAATTCAGGCTCGGCCATCCGGCGTTGCTCAGGGCGCTGTTCCCATGCAGGGCGCGGATTCGCGTGATTCGCAACGGGCTTCTCTACCATCGGGCCGTCACCACGGAGTTCTGCATCGACGTGAGCGAGCCGGGCGTGTATCGAATCGAGGCCGATATGAAGGCCCTCGGCCGGTACCGGCCCTGGATCTTCTCCAACCCGATCTACGTTTCCCGGGGATAGGGCGCCCTGGAGTTCGGAATCGGCACAGCGTGTCCTTTGCGAACATTCTCTCCAAAATCCATGCCATGAAGCTCCTCCCGGAGCTGCGCTCCTTTTGGAGTGCGCCTGGCGCACTGTCCAGAAATCACGAACAGCGGATTCTCGACCTCTTTCGGTCTCTCGTTAGAGAGACCGACGACAGTCCGATAGGCTAAGTATATGCAATTGCGTATGTATAGGACAATCGTCTCCTCACCCCGAGCCAAATCCGCCCACGACCGGTTCTCAGCTCAGGTTGGCATTCTTGTTGCTCCTCCATTTCATACATTGGACTTGACACCCTGAAGTTCAATACGATATAGACGGCTCCAATATGCATGTGATTGGATACAATCGCCGAAACCGCATCATCACGATGCATCACGAAGGAGAAGAAATATGGCAGACATCATGAAGGAGGGTCCGGTCAATCCCGTAAAGATTCAGGACAACACGTTCCGCGATGGTCATCAGTCCATCTACGCGACCAGGATGCGGACCGAAGACATGCTTCCCATCGCCGAGCAGATGGATGAGATGGGATTCTGGGCGATGGAGGTATGGGGAGGGGCAACCTTCGACACCATGCACCGCTTCCTGGGAGAAGATCCCTGGGAGAGGCCGAAAATTCTCAAAAAGTACATCAAGAAGACCCCTTTTACGATGCTGCTTCGGGGGCAGAACCTGGTCGGTTACCGCAACTACGCCGATGACGTCGTCCGCGCTTTCGTCGACAAGTCATGCGAAGTCGGCATCGATATCTTCCGGGTTTTCGACGCTCTGAACGACATCCGGAACTTCGAAACCTGCGTGGAGCGGATCAAGGCGAACAAAAAGCATTTCGAGGGAGTGATCTGTTATTCCCTGACGGAGCCCCACTTGGGCGGCGACGTCTTCAACATGGAATACTACATCAAGATGGCCAAGTCCCTAGAGGCGATGGGCGCCGACACCATCTGCATAAAGGATATGGCCGGCATCGTGGCCCCCTACGACATCTTCGATCTGGTGACCGAGCTCAAGAAGATCACGAAGCTCCCCCTCCATCTCCACACCCACTACACCAGCGGCATGGCCTCCATGTCCTACATCAAGGCGATCGAAGCCGGCATCGACATCGTGGACACATGCTTGGCGCCTTACGCCCTCAGGACCGCGATGCCGGCCGTTGAGCCCCTCGTCGTCACCCTCCAGGGGACGAAACGGGACACGGGGCTCGACGTCCGCAAATTGATCAAGCTGGGCGAGCACCTCGAGAAGATCGCCCCCAAGTACCAGAAACACCTGGCCACGAACAAACTCTCCCTGATCGACGCCGGCGTTCTCGCCCACCAGATCCCTGGGGGAATGATCTCCAACCTGGTCAGCCAGCTCAGGGAAATGAACGCCCTCGACCGCCTCAACGAGGTCTACGCAGAAATTCCTCGGACGCGGAAAGACGCGGGAACGCCGCCCCTGGTCACCCCGACCTCCCAGATCGTTGGCGTGCAGGCGGTGATGAATGTGGTTGCCGGCCGGTACAAGATGATCAACAATCAGTTTGCCGACCTGGTCTACGGTCTCTACGGGAAGACCCCGACCCCGATCGATCCGGAGATCGCCAAGGTGGTCCTGAAGCGCCACAAACGGGGCCAGACGCCGGTCACCGGACGCCCCGCCGATTATCTCGAGCCGGAACTGGCAGAAGACAAGAAGAAGATCGGCGATCTGGCCAAAACGGAAGAGGATCTGCTCACTTATGCCCTCTATCCGTCGACGGGAGAGCAGTTCCTCAAGTGGAAGTACGGCATCGAGCCGATGCCGGAGAGCGTGAAACCGCCGGCCCCGGAAGCGGACAAAGCCAAGTAGGTTTCAAGCCTGCGTTTGGCCCGCGGGTTTTCCAAATTCTCAAGTCCGGCTGGGGCGCACTTCCGAGTGCGCCCCAGCCATTGAAGGCGTTCCCCTCCGTCCCGTTGCCTTTATGATCAAAGCCCTGTCCCGATTCATGCTGCGCTTCGGCCTGATCCCGGTAGCCTGCGGGATCCTCCGTCTCTACTTTCTCACGATCCGGAGTCGCGGCGTCGGAGAGGCGGAACTCCGCGCCCATCTGAGCGGCGGGGGGACGGTGATCGTCGGACTCTGGCATCAGCGCATCCTGATCGTCATGGGGTATGCCCGTCTTTTCGGGGAGTTCGCGCCGTCCGTGATGATCAGCCGCAGCCGGGACGGGGATATGATCGCGGACGTCTACCGCCGCTTTGGCTTTCGGCCCGTTCGCGGTTCCAGCTCCCGCGGTGGGCGGGAGGCGCTCGCCGCCATGGTCGATGACCTATCGACCCATCCGTTTGGCGTTCACATCCTGGATGGCCCGCGCGGGCCGCGGGGCGTCGTCAAGGCCGGCATCATCCGGATGTCACAGCTCTCCGGCGTCCCGATCGTTCCCGTCTATGCCTCCGTGAGCCGGGCCTGGGTCCTAAAAAGCTGGGACCGATTCCTGATCCCGAAGCCCTTCAGCACGGTGACCGTTCGATTCGACGAACCGATCCCCGTTCCGGCAGAACTGGATGAGGCCTCCTTCGAGGCCATCCGTCTCGAGATCGAAAAGAAGATGCAGGAAAACCAGGATCGGGACGATCGGGACAAGGGCTGGAGGGAAACGCTGTTGTAGCCCGTGGAGCGGATGAGGTCACGAGCTTGGCGCCTGGTCATCCGTCCGGCGTTTCTTTACACAGTTCCGGATACAATTTCTTTGCACAATCCGGACAAATCCCGTGGCTGAATTCGGCTTCCGAGTTTTCTTTGATGTACGACTCGATCTGGTTCCAGTAACCCTTATCATCACGAATCTTTTTGCAGGAAGCGCAGATGGGAAGCAGTCCGCTCAATTTCTTGACCGTTGAAAGCGCTTTTTGAAGTTCTGAAATCAACCGCTCCCGCTCTTCCTCTGCCCTTTTACGCTCGGCGACCCTACCCAAACGCTCGGCAATAGCAGTGATAAGAGCCCGTTCTTCTTTGAGAAAGGGTCCTTCATCCCGATCGGGCATCTCCTTCAGATAGATGACCTCAACTTCGACGATCCGTTTGCCTCGCCTGCTGACGGCGGCTGAGATCTTCCATGCTGTTTCCTGAAAATTCTCGGTCCGGTATTCTTGATCTCCGTGGGTGATTCGCGCGCAGGCCAGGTGGGGATAATACCAGGAATTCGGTAAGATGTCGGCGATTCTTTGGAATATTTCGCCTATTGCGTCGTTCTTTTCAATGATATCGGCAATCGCATAGAGACCATTCAGCTCCTTCATGCGTTCCCGCAACGCTTCCTCCGACTCCTCCAGTTCATGGATCCTCCGCTTCAGGATGTCTATCTCTTCGATCAACGCGCTATCTCCTTATGCCCCACCTCGACGAGCCATCCCGCTCCGTGTCGGTGATTCCGCAAGGAGTGCGGCGAGGCCCGGAATTCCCGGAAAGCCGGCCGGCCTCCTGCCCGCCGTCAGGCCAGCATGCCGCCGTCCACGGTCAGGCAGCTCCCCGTCGTATAGGAAGCCGCGTCAGAAACCAGGTAAAGGACCGCACCCGCCATCTCCCCGGGTTGGGCCATCCGTCCCATCGGAATCATCGGCAGAACCGCCTTCAGCGCACTCGGCTCCCGGAGGACGGCGGTAAAATTCGTCTCCGTCAGCCCGGGGAGCAGGGCATTCACGCGGATGCGATACGGTGCAAGCTCCTTCGCGAAGGATTTCGTCATGGCGATGATTCCGGCTTTGGTGATCGAGTAGATCCCCTGAAAAGGCGCCGGCCGGACGGCGTTGACCGAGGCCACGTTCACGATAGCCCCGCCGCCGGTCTGTTGCATCCATTTCGCGGCGTGCTGGCTCATGAAGAAGTAGCCCTTGAGGTTGACGTCACAGGTCTTGTCCCACGCCTTCTCGTCCGCGCTCAGGACATCGCCGAAATGGGGGTTGGTCCCGGCGTTGTTGACGAGGATGTCCAACCGCGGATACCGGCGGGTCATTTCCGTGAAAAGAGACGCGATCTGTTGCATATCGCCCGTATGGCAGGCGATCGATGCCGCTTTCCCCCCGGCCTGGACGATCTCATCCTCCACGCGGCGGAGACCCTCCAACTTCCGGCTGGCGAGGATGACCTCCGCCCCATGGGTGGCCAGGGCCTTCGCGATGGCCTCGCCTATCCCCCGGCTCGCTCCCGTAACCAGCGCCGTTTTCCCTTTCAGATCGTATGGATCCATAGCACCTCCTTTTATGTAAAACGCCGATCCCCGACGATTCCTCCCCCCGCTCCCCGCCGAAGGCAATCAGCTCGCGGAACCGGCAGACCCTCAGCAGCGCCGAAGCATGCTACCGCCCAGTGGCGTCAGGACGGTTTTTCTCCGCCTTCCTCTGCTTGCTGAACACCTCCCGGTCGCCGCCGCTCATGCCGGCGATATATTTCACCAGTTTCTTCCGGGACTCGATATCGTACTGCGTCGTGATGGCAATCTGCTCCATGATCGGCGAGCCGCCGCCATGGTAGTTGCCGATATTGACGATGCCGCCGGTCGCCGAGCAAAGCGCGTCTCCGAGGTATCTCCAGAACTGGGCCTGGTCCTCGGCCGACATCTTCGGATTCCTCTTGGTGTATTTGAGCAGGGTGTCGCCGGTCTCCGGATTGGTGAAATCGCTCTCGTGGGGGAAGGTGGCCACAACGCCGCCCGAGATGTCGCAGAGGATCTCGGCCTCCCGCCAGACCGCTTCACCGGACAGGCAGCGGCCGACGTTGCAGTAGATCGAATGGGGAATGAAGGAGCCGGGGCCGTAGGGCACGAAACCGAACCCGGGGATGTAGACCTCCGGTTTTCCGAGATCCGATGCGGTATATCCCGCGGCGTAGCCCAACTCCGCCGTCATGATGAGTTCCGCAAGCTTCTCCCGCACATGGGGCTGCTTGTGGATGTTGTTCACCTCTGCGGCGAGCGCGGCCGTTCCCAGGATGATATCGCCGATGGCGGGCTTGCAGCCGGACTAGGAGTGGCGGTGGAACAGGGCGAACAGGAGGGCCAGGACGCCGCCGTGGTCATGTTCGCCGGCCAGGAAGACCCTCTCCCAGGGGATGAAGCAATTTTCGAAGATCACGTAGGAATCGGTCGCGCCGGGGACGAACCCCCGCTTGTAATGATTTCTCGGCCTCAGGTTGTGGACGGTGACCACCTGCTTCATCCCATCCCAGTCCCCCGGGACGGCGAAGGCCACGGCGTAGTCCCTGTCCTCGGGGCGGAGCGCGCGGGTGGGGAGCACCAGGATCTCGTCGGCCACCGACGCCTCCGAGATGTGCAACTTGCACCCCTCCACCACGATGCCGTCCTTCAGCCGTTCCTTGATCCTCACGTAGGCCCCTGGATTCGGCTGATCGGCCGGCCGGAGCATCCGGTCCCCCTTCACGTCCGTCTGGGCGCAGCAGCCGATCAGGTCCTCCTGCTGGAAGCGGATGAGCCACTTCTTGAAGTTCTCGTGGTACTGCGTGGTTCCCGGCGCCACCTTGTCCGCCTCGTAAGAGACATTGTAGATGGCGTTCGTGCCGTCGATCCCCATGCAGCGCTGAATGCAACCGCCGACCTTCTGGCAGAGCATCCGGGTCATATCCTGCTTCCGGTGAAGGTCTTCCTTGTTCTGATGGATATGGTTGAAGCGGTTGATCCTCTCTCCGGTGAGATGGGAGATCGCGGTGCAGAGGTCCTGGTTTTCGGGCTTGGCCGCCTCGTCGTAGGTGACTCCGATGGTGTTGATGCAGTCCATCTGGAGTTCATCGGTCCTGTCGAACAGGTGGCCGTCGTAGTAAAGGTTCCGCTTCATCCTGGCGAGCCTGTCGATGTAATCCTGCTTGCTCTTCATGGCAACGCTCCTTTCTGCCTGCCGTCGATTTCGACGAGTTCCCCCCTATTTTCTGCTACCGCTCCGGTCACCCGGCGCGGTAGCCCCCAAGATTGGCCAGGGCGACGCTCCCCGGGCTGATAACGGAGGGATCGACTGCCACGTTGATGCAGGCCGTCTTCCCCGAGGCAAAAGCCGCCTCCAGAGCCGGCCGGATCTCCTCCGGCCGCTCCACCGTGATACCGAACCCCCCGAGGTCCTCCACAAGACGCTGGTACTCCACCCGGCCGAGAATGGTCGACTCGGCGACAGGATGTCCCATGCGGAGGGTCTGGCTGTGGGCGATCATGCCCCAGCTCTGGTCATTGGCGACCACGACCACGATGGGAAGTCCCTTGCGGATCGCCGTGTGAAACTCCATGAAATTGAAGCCGACCGAGCCGTCGCCGATGACGAGAAGGACGCGGCTTTCGGGATGGCGGAGCTTGGCGGCGTTGGCGAAGGGAAGCCCGACCGCCAGGCAGCCGAAGAGGCCCGAATCGAAATAATGCCCCCCGGCCCGGACGGTTCGCGTCATCCCCATCCAGATCTGGGTGTCGCCGCCGTCGGCTACCACGATGTCCTCCTGACGGTCCATGAAAGCGTCGATTTCGCGGGCGAGGCGGAGCGGATGGATCGGCACGGCGTCGCTCGTCCAGAGCGGCTGCGTCGTGGCCTTCCCGTCCGCATCGGCCTTCCGGAGGGACTCCACCCAGCCCCGGAACCGGGTGCAGAGCGCTCCGCCGCTCCCCTTCGTCGCCACAAGCCGGTTCAGCTCCGTGAGCAGTGCCCGGACGTCCCCGACAACGCCGAGATCGACGCTGCGGTTCCGGCCGATTTCCTCCGGCTCGATGTCCGCCTGGATGAATTTCGCGTCCTTTCGGAAGATGTCGCCGAAGATGTAGAAAAGACTGAGGCGGCTACCCAGGAAGAGGACCAGGTCGGCGCTCGCGAGCGCGAAAAAGGCGGCGCCGGGGCGGATCGCCAGCGAGGACTCGAAGCAGAGGGGGTGGGTGTCGGGGAGCGTGCCCCGGCCGGAGTTCCCGGTGAAAACCGGAATGCCCGTCCCTTCGGCGAATTCGCGGAGGGCTTCTCCGGCGTCGGCATACCAGACGCCGCTGCCGGCAATAACGACCGGAGATTGCGCCTCTCCGAGCAGGCGCAGGATCTCTTTGGCGGCTTCCGGATCCGTCGGACGGGAATCCACCCGGCTTTTGAATTTCCGGACCTTCTCGGGATCGGTTTTCGCGTTCAGTACGTCGCAGGGAAGCTCCAGGTAAACGGGCCCGGGACGCCCCGCCGAAGCCGTCCGGAAGGCGAGGTCGATGAACTCGGGGATCCTTTCCGCCATCGTACAGACCCAGGCCTTCTTCACCATGGGCGCGATGACGGGAAGCTGGCTCATGTCCTGGAGGTCGAGCTTCTCGACGCTTTCCAGGCCGACGCACCCCGCGATCAGGATCACCGGGGCATTGGAGAGGCGGGCGTTGGCGATTCCCGAGAGGGCGTTCGTGAAGCCGGGACCCGCCGTCACCATTACCACAGCCGGTTTCCGGGTCATCCGCGCCCAGGCCTCGGCCATGAAGACGGCGGCCTGTTCATGGCGGGTATCGAAGAGGGCGACGGTTGATCCCTCCAGATACTGATGGATCGGCGTGATATGCCCTCCGCACAGGGTGAATACGTAGTCGACGCCCCGTTCGATGAGCGCCTCCGCCGCCAGTCTGCCACCGATAACCTGCTCCATCTCTCCTCCTGGTCTCCGAATGGGTTCACAACCCTGGGAGCCGCGAATGCGCTTTCACCCGCGTTCCCTGGATGCACACTCCTTTAAAGAACATTCCCATCTCCAAGGCCGAAGGCCTCTGACAAGGCTGCATCGGAGATGTTTCGGGCACCCTGTCGCCGTGGCGGAGCGCCGGCCGGAAAACCTGTTTGAGCGCGAAGCGCGAGTTTGTTTTCCCGCAGCGAAGCGAGGGCGAACAGGGTCGAAAGGATCCGGCAGCCCGGAAGAGGCCTTCCGCCTCGCCCCTCACAACTCCATACATTGGCCGCCGTCGAGGTTGATCGCCTGACCGGTGATGTACCTGGCCTCCTCGGACGCCAGAAAGGCGACGAGCATCCCGGCATCCTCCGGGAGGCCGATCCGGCCGAGCGGAATCGTCTTGCACATCTCCTGCTCCCGTTCCTCGACCGTGCAGGAGAAGAAAGAGGCCTCGAGTCCGAAGCGCCACCGCTCAAGGTCGGTCCGGATCTGCCCGGGGCAGATCGCATTGACCCGGATACCGCGGCCGGCGAGCTCTTTTGCCATCGTCTTGGTCAGCATGATCACGCCGGCCTTGGCCGCGGCGTAGGCGCTGTTGAACAGGGGGGGCACCTTCCCCGCCCGGGAGGCCGTGTTGACCATGGCGCCCGGTTCGCCCAGCATCAGGGGGAGCACGGCACGGCTGACGCGGAAAACGGAGAAGAGGTTGACATCCACCGTGCGGATCCAGGCCGCCTCGTCGTAGGAGAGGATGTCGGCGGGGACGCCGAAGGAGGCGCCGGCGTTGTTGACCAGGATGTGAACATGGCCGCACCGCTCCCGGAGGCACTCCGCCATCCGGGCGACCGAGGCGGAATCGGTCACATCCGCCTCGATCGCGGAGGCCTTCCCGCCGAACCGCTCCCCGAGCTCCAGAGCGATCGCGGCCATCTCGCCGCTGCTCCCGGTCCGGACGGGGGAGGCTTCCGCCGGAGGCCGGCCGAGATCGGCGATCACCACATCGCAGCCGCAGGCGGCGAGGCGCTCCGCAACGGCATAGCCCATGCCGCTCTTCTTGCCCGCCCCGGTGACGAGCGCCGTCTTCCCCTTCAGATCCTCGTGCATCGGTACCTCCAGACTTGACCGGAAGCGCAACCCGAAAGCCCCGCCTTGTAGACGGGGTTAAGGGACGCGATTCAAATAGACAGTCTTCTTGCCGAAAAGCCCCGCGCTGTGGGTGCGGAGCTTCACTATGATTCCCGGGCGAGAGCAGCCGCGCCGATCGCACCCGCAACCTGGGCGTGCGGCGAGACTGCGACCGCCATGCCGATCACCTTTTCCAGGGCCCGGACAACGCCGATGTTCCGGGCCACCCCTCCCGTCATCAGAATGGGGCCGATGAGCCCGATCCGGTTCGCCATTGCCGACACCCGGGAGGCGATCGCCTCGTGGATTCCCGCGATGATGTTTTCCCTGGACTCTCCTTTGGAAATCAGTGAAATCACCTCCGATTCCGCGAAAACCGTACAGAGACTGCTGATCTTCGCCGGCTTTTCCGCCCGGAGGGAAAGCGCCCCGAATTCGTCGAGGTCGGCCTCCAGGGCGCGGGCCATCACCTCAAGGAACCGTCCCGTCCCGGCGGCGCACTTGTCGTTCATCGTGAAATTGACGACCCTGCCGTTTTCGTCCATGACGACGGCCTTGCTGTCCTGTCCGCCGATATCGATCAGCGACCGGATGGAAGGGTCGAGAAAGCGCGCCCCGGCGGCGTGGCACATGATCTCGGTCACGGCGCGATGGGCCATGGCCACGCTCTTGCGGCCGTAGCCTGTGGCGACGATCCGCACGACCTCGCCGGGCGCAAGCCCAAGCTCGGCGAGAAGCTCCTCGAAGACGCGGCGGCCCGCGGCCTCGGCATTGTAGCCGGTGAAGATCACCTTCGTTCCCAGGAGTTCGTTCCCCCGGAGGATGGCCGCCTTGGCGGTGATGGAACCGATATCGATCCCGGCGGTCAGGCTCATATCACGGTGGCGCCCCCATCCACGGCAATCGTCTGCCCTGTGATGTAATCCGCGAGGCTGGAAGCGAGCAGGAGGACGATGGGCGCCAGATCCGCGGCCTCGGCGATGCGTCCGGCCGGGATTCCCTTCACGATCTGATCGTGAAGGGCCGGGGTGGCCCAGAAGGGTTTGCTGAAATCGGTCCGCACCATCCCCGGGGCGACGGCGTTCACCTGGATGTTAAAAGCGGCGAGTTCCGAGGCCAGGACCTTGGTCAGCATTTCGAGGCCGGCCTTGGCGACCCCGTAGATCCCCATGGCGGGCGCCGCCTTTGTCCCGGCGAGCGAGGAGATGCTGACGACTTTCCCCCGCTTTTTCTCCCGCATGATCCGGGCGGCCTTCCGCGAACAGAGGAAGGCGCCGGTCAAGTTCCCTTCGATGATCTTGTTCCAGACGGGGAGATCGGTGTCCGTGACGGAGGCCGTCAGGAGATTCATCCCGACGTTGTTGACGAGGACGTCGAGGCCGCCGAATCGGCGGACGGCCGCGTCGAAGAGGTTCTCCACGTCGCCCTCCCTGGCCACATGGGCTGCCACGGCGAGAAGCCGGTCACCGCAGCCGAGCGCCTCGACCGCGGCCTTGAGGTTCTCCTCCTTCCGGCCGCAGATGACCACCCGGGCGCCCTCAGCGAGGAAGCATCTGGCCAGCTCCAGGCCGATTCCCCGGCTCCCCCCCGTCACGACGACCACCTTATCCTCCAGACCATACGATATGCCGCTCATTGCCCCCTCCAGAAACAAGTCAAAGATGGGATTCTTGCCGCAACTTAGCCAGGACAACATGATCCTGCTGCCGCGCCGGCGCGGTACCGCCGGACGGTAACCCTGCCAGAGATGGCGATCCGGGATTTAGGACGGGCGCACTATAGGCCATAGGGCGGCCCCGTGTCAATCAAGAGCAGGACCGCTCAGCCGGGCTACGGGGCCAGGTTGTAGGCCGCCGGATCGAAGGGCGAACCTGCCGTGAAAATCCGCGCCGAGAGCTCCCGGTCCAGCATGTAGATCCCCTGCTTGCTGTCGCCGATCATCTCCATCTGGCGGCAGATCTTGTCCGTGTTGCTCTCCTCCTCGATCTGCTCGTTGACGAACCAGGCCAGGAGAGGTTCTGCGGTGAAATCGTTCTCCTCCCGGGCGATTTTGAGCAGGCTGTGGATCTTGGCCGTGATGAACTGCTCGTGGGCATAGGCGTCCTTCCAGGGGTCAAGCGGGCTCTTCCACGTGGTCTTGAGCTGCTTGAGGTTCAGGAGGGTCACGGAGGCTCCCCGGCTGGTCAGGTGGTCGAAGAACTTCATCGCATGGATCGTCTCCTCATGGACCTGGGCCCGCATCCAGTGGGCCATGCCGTCGAGATTCTGGGAGTGGAAATAGTTCACCATCGAGAGATAGATGTAGGCGGATTCCAACTCGTGTTTGATCTGTTCGTTCATGGCATTGAACATCGTCTTGCTGATCATGGGATTTTCCTCCTGAAATGTTCGGCTTCACACTCTGCCCGTTTACCAAAGTTCCGCGGCGCGACCGCGCTCATCGACGTTGTTTCGCTTGACGATCGTCAGGATGCAGGAAGCTTCAGCGCTGCGCTGCGGGATCGATCGATAAGGGGTAAAAGTTGTAATCTATTATGGAATCGGGCTTGTACGTAGCGCCGATGAGGGTTTTTGTCAACGGATATTTTCCGGACGGCTCCCCGGTGAATTCCCCGCCTTGGCTGGGCCAACGGTGGAGATTCCCATCGTAAACAGCCCGGATCGGCTTGCCCGTCCAATGCCGGACATGCCTTCCGGTGCGACAAAAATCTGCTTGACAGTCATGGTCCACCCTCGTATCCTGCCCCGATCCTAAAGTGGGTTACCGTTCCACACGGAACCGTAGATGCATCTCACGGATGCATCGTTTTCGTTTGCAGGAGTACGGGGCCGATGCCGTGACGCCCTTCGCCGTCGCCACGGCCGGACCCTTCGAGACAGGAGGAAAGAAATGGCACCACGCAAAGTCACGATCCCTTATCTGAGAGAAAAAAAAGCCCAGGGCAAACCGATTACCATGCTGACCGCGTACGACTTTCCGATCGCCACGATCGAAGACGAGATCGGCATCGATATGATACTCTGCGGCGATTCCCTCGGGATGACCGTATTCGGCTTCAACGGCACCAACCCCGTCACGATGGACCTGATCGTTCCCCATGCGACGGCGGTCAAACGCGGGGCACCCAACAGCTTTGTCCTCGGGGATATGCCCTTCATGTCCTACCAGGCTTCGAGCGAGCTGGCCGTCCTCAATGCCGGGCGCTTCATCCAGGAAAGTGGCTGTGACGGCGTCAAGCTCGAAGGCGGCGAGGAGATGGCCGACCGGATCCGGGCCATCAGCCGCTCCGGGATCCCCGTCATGGGCCATCTCGGCCTGACGCCCCAGTCTGTATCGGCGCTGGGTGGATTCAAGGCCCAGGGAAGGGATGCGGCCGGCGCCCTGAAGCTGATCAATGACGCCAAACTCGTGGAGGAGGCCGGTGCCTTCAGCATTCTGCTGGAAGCCATTCCGCCGGAGATCGGCCGGATTATCACCCGGCGCGCCGGGATTCCGATCATCGGCATCGGAGCGGGTCCCCACACGGATGGTCAGGTCCTGGTCGTCCACGACGCCCTGGGCTTTTTCAAGGGTCACAAGGCCAAGTTCGTCAAACAGTACTGCGACCTGAACGACATCATCCGCAAGGCATTGACGGAATACCAGAAGGATGTGGAAACGGGCGACTATCCGGCGCCGGAACACAACTATGGCATCGATCCGGCCGTTCTGGCCGAGATCGAAGGCAAGCTGAAGTAGCCCTTTGCGGGTCGAAGAGAGAAACATGGGTGCAAGAGAAATCCGCCTGAGATACGGTCAGGGCGAGGTCACATTCCGTCTTCCCGAAGAGCAGATCTTCTTTGAGGTGGTGGGCCGCGAGTATCCGGCCATTGCCGATCTCTCCGGGGCCATCCGCTCCGCCCTGGATAAACCCATCGACTCCCCTCCCCTGCGGGAGCTGCTTCGCCCCACCGACAAGGTGGCCATCACCGTCAGCGACATCACCCGAAGCTGGCAGCGGATGGACCTGGTTCTCCCCTCCCTCTTCGATACGATCGCGGCGGCGGGCATCCCCGACGAGAACGTCAGCATTCTCGTCGTCGTCGGGGGCCACCGCCAGAACACCCGGGAGGAGATGGAACTGCTCTGCGGACGCGATGTCTGCCGGCGGGTGAATGTCGTCAACCACAATGCCCGGGACCTGCAGAACATGGTCTACCTCGGCAAAACGAGCCGGGGAACGGAGGTGTCGATCAACCGCGTCGTGGCCGAGGCGGACAAGATCATCCTGACCGGCGGGATCATCTACCACTACATGGTGGGGTACGGCGGAGGGCGCAAGAGCGTCATTCCCGGCTTCAGCTCGATTCGGACCATCCAGCAGAACCACCTTTGGGCCATGGCGCCCGAACTGGGCATGGGGTCGAACCGCAACGCGCGATCGGGCAAAACCCGGGGCAACGAGTGCCATGAGGACATGATGGAGATCGCCGGTTTCGTCAAACCTGACTTCATCGTCAACGTCGTCCCCAATGCCGATGGCGATTACGCGGGGATCTTTGCCGGCAACTGGGTTTCGGCCTGGCAGGACGGCACCAGACTGGTGGACGAGATCTACAGCGTCGAGATCCCCGACCGGGCGGACATCGTGATCGCATCGGCGGGCGGGTCGCCCAAGGACATCAACCTCTACCAGGCCGGCAAGACCATGGACAACGCCTCCTATGCGGTCAAGAAGGGGGGAGCGGCGATCATCGTCAGCGAATGCCCGGACATCCTGGAGCCGCCCGAATTCCCCCAGTGGTTCCAGTACCCCTCGAACCTGGAGATGGAAAGGGCGCTGCGGGCCGATTTCTCGATTCCGGGGTGGGTGGCCTGGAAGGAGGTCGAGTGCAGCGAGATGGCGACCTACATCATGGTCACCCGGCCCGAGAATGCGGAGCTGGCGGGGAAGGCCGGCATCATTCCCGTCACCACGATGGAAGAGGCACTGAAAGAAGCCTACGGAAGATGCGGGACAAAGGATCCGCGGATCATGCTGATGCCGCAGGGGGCGAATACACTGCCTGTCCTGAAGGCGAAACCGTAACGGGTGTGACCTCACTGTTGAGGCGAGGAAAAGGGATGGAATCACGGACGACGGAGGTCCGGGGAAAGCAGGCGGCACCGTCCCGTTTAACCGGGACAGTTCTTATCACAACTTAATCATGAAGGAGGAGGAGATGAGAAAGGTTTTCATGTTTGTTCTTGCAGTATCGATTGCACTGACCCTCACGTGGGCAGGCTCCGCCGGGGCGGCTGATTACAAAGTCACCTGGAAGCTGGCCTCAACCCAGAGCATGGATCACCCCTACATGATCGGGGCGCAGAAGTTCGCCGACCTGATGAAGGAGAGGACCAACGGCCGCATCCAGACCAAACTCTACCCCAGCAACCAGCTCGGCAAGGGCGAGCGCGAGATGACCGAAGGAATCCAGCAGGGTGCGATCGATCTGCTCGTGACCTCCACCGGCCCCCTGGGCGGGTTCAGTCCCTCCATCAATATCCTGGATTTCCCCTTCATCTTCAGAGATTTCAAGCACGTGGACCTGGTCATGGACGGGCCGATCGGTCAGAAGCTGCTCGATGACTTCAGCAAGGCGAACATCAAGGCGCTCGCCTTCTGGGAAAACGGCTTCCGCAACCTGACCAACGACAGGGGGCCTGTGAAGAAGGTCGAGGACGGCAAGGGCCTCAAGATCCGGACCATGGAGAACAAGGTCCACCTGGCCGCATGGAAGGCCGCGGGGCTGAATCCCACCCCCATGGCCTGGGGCGAGGTGTTCACGGCGCTGCAGCAGAAGGTCATCGACGGCCAGGAGAACCCGATCGCCGTCTACTACAGCGCCAAGCTGTGGGACGCCGGCCAGAAGTATTTCTCGCTGACCCAGCACGTCTACTCCCCCTCCCCCTTCCTGATGAGCCCCAAGGCGTTCAACGCCCTTCCCAAGGCGGACCAGGAGATCTGCGTGAAGACCGCCATGGAGGTGGCCAAGTTCCAGCGCAAGGTCAACCGCGACGGCGAAGAGGGCAAACTCCAGGATATGGCCAAGAAGGGGGTGACCGTGACCCGCGACGTGGACAAGGAGAGCTTCAAGAAGGCCATGGCGCCGGTCTACAGCCAGTTCCCCGAGTTCAGCAAGGCCGATATCGAGAAGATCATGGATGCGAAGTAGTCCGGGAGGGGCTGCAGTTCATCTGACGGATGTTATTTATGGATCCCCGCGGCGACGCCCGGTATGCGCCGCGGGGATCTTCGCTTTCCTTTCAGGAGCATAGGACGGATTTGGGATCCGTCTCGGTTTTATTCATCGGAGTCTGCATCATGCGCGCACTGCAGCGGTTCAACGAATTCTTGGTGACGGTGGGTAGCTGGGGGACGATCTTCTTCATGGTCGTCATCGCTGTCGTCGTCCCCTACGAGGTGATCGGACGTTACGTCTTTGCGAAGATGAGCATGTGGTCCGGCGAGGTGTCGACCTACTCCCTGGTCTGGGCCTCCCTTCTGGGGGGGGCCGTGGGGATGAAGAAGGGCTACATGATCAGCATGGACGCGGTTCTCGAATCGGTTCCCAAGAATGTCGCAAGAATCCTGAAGTTATTGAGCTATGTCTGCGCGCTCATCTTTTTCGGCGCCATGTTCGGTTATGGCCTCTTTCAGACCATCTATAACGTGCATCAGACCTCGCCGGCCATGGGGCTGATCATGAGCTACCCCTACGCCGCGCTTCCCACGGGCTTCTTCATCATGTTCTTCTTCACCATGGAGGAACTCCTGACCTCCCTTGGCCTGGGGCGAAAAGGAGGCGCACAATGATCGTCTTCATCGTCAGTTTTATCGTGCTTCTGTGTGTTTCGGCGCCGATCATCGTTGCCCTGGGGGGCTGTTCCCTGGTCTACGCCCTGTTCACCGAAAACATGCCCATCACGACGCTGGTCCAGACGGTTTTCGGGGGCTTGGCAACTTTTCCGCTTCTGGCCATACCGCTCTTCATGCTGGCCGGAAACCTCATGAACGAAGGGGGAATCACCCAGGACCTCGTCCGCTTCGCCCGCCTGCTTCTGGGCCACATCCGGGGTGGGCTGGGCCATGCGACGATCCTGGCTTGCGCGATCTTCGCGGCGATCTCCGGGGCCGCGGTCGCCACGGCCGTCGCCATCGGCGTGGTGATGATTCCCGCCATGATCAAAGCGGGGTATGACGACGACGTGGCCGGCGCCCTGACCTGTACGGCCTCGTGCATGGGACCCATCATCCCGCCCTCCATCCCGTTCATCATCTATGGCGTCACGGCCAACGTCTCGATCGGCGGCCTTTTTCTCGGGGGGGTTCTGCCCGGCCTGTTGCTGGGCGCGGGGTTGATGGTCTACATGTATTGTGTGGCCGTGAAGCGCGACTATCCCCGCGACGCCCGGGCTCCCATAAAGGAGATCGCCGTCGCGACCTTCAAGGCGGTTCCCGCCCTGTTCATGCCCGTTCTGATCCTGGGCGGCATCCTCTCCGGCATGTTTACCCCCACCGAGGCGGCGGGTGTCGCTTGTGTCTATTCGTTCTTCGTCGGGATGTTCCTCTATCGGAGGCTCACCCTCAAGAATCTCCCGGGTGTCTTCCTGAAGGCTGGATTGGAATCGGGGATGGTGATGATGCTCATCTCCATGTCGGAGCCTTTCGCCTGGATCGTTGCCGTGGATCAGATCCCGCAGCTGATGATCGACTGGATCTCCACGTTGACCACGTCCCCGTGGCTGGTTCTCCTGTTCGTGAACCTCCTTTTGCTTCTCATCGGGATTCCGATGGAGACGGCCCCGGCCCTCGTCATCGTGACCCCGGTCCTGGCGCCCCTGGCGGCCCACCTGGGAATCGATCCGGTTCACATGGGGATCGTCATCTGCCTCAACCTCGTCCTGGGTCTGATCACGCCGCCGGTGGGGGCGGTGCTCTTCGCGGTCTGCGGCGTGACGGGCATGTCCCTTGACCGCCTCGGACGGGCGGTCTGGGCACCGTTCTTCGTCTCCCTGGCGGCCTTGGCGATCGTGACCTACGTGCCCTGGCTGAGCACCTATTTGCCGAGGCTCTTCATGAGCCACTGAGGCGCCGGCAACCCCGGCGCTGACATGCGTGGCGGGCGTTTCCGGGAAGAGGCGCGGCATGAAAACCGTTCTCTCGGGTGCCACCGGACCTCCCTCGCCGGTTCAGCGCCTCGTTTCTGCCCGCTGCCACTCCCTTTTGACCGTCTCCAGAAGATCCTTGGATTCTTCCGTGTAGAGGTGGATGAAATCGAAATCGGGCGGGCAGAGAAGTTTCTGCATCAGCATGCCGTCGTCGTCGAACCAGCGCGGTAAGGCGCCTCCGAGGAAATAACCCATCCGCCGCAGGGATTCCACCGTTTCCCCTGTCCAGGGATGGGCGAGATTCACCCAAACCTGGAATACAACGACCCTCTGCTCCCGCGCTTTCCGCTCCAGCTCCGCCAGGCAGGGTTCGAAATCGTGACCCGCTTCATGAATGGCGATGCGGGCGACGCGCGCGAAATCGAAAACGGTCATCTCCGCCCGGGTCTTCCGGTCGCCCGGTGTCTTGCCAGCGGAGATCGTCAGCTCTCGTCCGTCATCCAGGCGCGCATAGATCGATCTCAACTCCTCCGCATAACATGCCGGAAGGTAGATACGGTGCGGTTTGGGCCGATAGCAGCGGAACGCCATGAGCGTGGCGACGCGGCCTGTGGCGCTCTTCTCCTTGCTGTACGTTTCCGCGGGCATCAGCGCGACCTCCAGCGCCGTCACGACATACCTCTCCGAAACCACCGACTTTTGTGTGGCGATGTGGTTGCAGACGGGCTCGCCGAAAATCTCCTCGATGTTCGGCTTGCGAAAAACGAACTCGCTGCTGATGTAGGCGGAAAGCTGGTTGTTGATGCCTCTGTTGCGGTACTCCTTCAGCACCAGGCCGGCCCCTGCCTCATAGAGGGACGCATAGGGCGCCGTCCGGCTGAGGTGCCAGGCGCCGACGATCCTGCCGGAGGTGGTGCGTGCGACGATGGAGTAGCATCTTCCCTCCTCGTTGGCCGCGGTGAGGGCCGCCGGATCGTAGAAATGAGCGATGGGATACCCGCTTCCATAGACGGCGTGAAACAGGCGAACGAGCCCGGGGGCATCCTCCCTGCGGAAATCGCCCACGGAAAACTCTTCCAAGGGCATCGTCTCTCGATCCTGATCGGTTTCCATGTGAAAACACCCCCTATTTTGTCGTATGATCGGCCCGCCCCTGGCTCTGTCCGCAGGCGTGGGCCAGCCTGAGCAGCAGATTGCCCGCCACGGCCCTTCGATAGGCCGCATCGGCGCGGATATCGTCGATGGGGGAAATCGCCTTCCGGACCGCATCGGCAGCCCTCTCGAGAGCAGCAATGGAGAGCGGCCGGCCGATCAGCTCCGCCTCGGCCGCGACGGAAGTGACAACGGTGGGGCCGAGGCTTCCCCAAGCCAGTTGTGCGGCTTCGACGATTCCCGCCTCGGATAGGTTCAGCACCGCCGCCAGACTGGCGACGCTGCAGGCCAGGGATTTTCGCAGCCCGACCTTTTCGAAGTGGTGGAGGTTGTGGCACGGCGATTTGTTCAAGAAGACGGCGGCCACGATTTCGCCGGGCCGGAGCTGCGTGCGCCGCGGTCCGGTGATGAATTCCGCGATGGGCAGCGTGCGGCGGTCATCGTGGGTGCGAAGCTCGACCTCCGCTTTCAGGACATAGAGCGGCGGCAGGGTGTCGCCGGCGGGTGAAGCCGTGCAGATGTTGCCGCCGATGGTCCCCATTTGCCGGATGAGCGGGGAGCCGAGCGTCTTCAGCGCCTGGACCAGCACGGGAAACTCTTTCCGAATGACGGGATTCGCCAGCAGGTGAGCGTGGGTGGTGCAGGCCCCCAGGCGCACGGCCGCAGGCGTCTCCGTCACCCCCCGAAGCTCCGGAATCCTTTCCAGGCAGATCAGCGCTGGCGGGTCGGTCTTCCCGGAGCGGATCTCCGGCAGGAGGTCCGTGCCGCCGGCGTAGAGCGAAGACCGTGGTCGATCCGCAAGAAGGCGCCAGAGCTCTTCCAACGTGCCGGGAAGGTCGACGGGCCTCATTGGGCCTTCCCTTCCGTCCAAGCGGCCGATTCCACCGCATCGACGATCTTCTGATATCCCGTGCACCGGCAGAGATTACCGGAGAGCGCCTGCCGGATTTCGTCGCGGCCCGGATGGGGACTCTTCCGGAGCAGGGCTGTTGCCGCCATTACCATCCCTGGGGTGCAGAAGCCGCACTGAACGGCGCCGCAGCAGATGAAGGCCTCCTGGAGCCGGTTCGGCAGCGCGCCCGCGCTGAGCCCTTCGATCGTGGTCACCTCCAGCTCTTCGAGCTGAGCCGCGAGCATCAGGCAGGAGAGCCGCGGCTCGTCGCCGACCAGGATCGTGCAGGCGCCACATTCTCCGATCCCGCAGCCCTCTTTGGTTCCCGTCAAGCCGAGATCTTCCCGCAGGAGATCCACCACGCGGCGGTCCGGCGCCGCGTCGATTTCCACCCTTTTCCCGTTCAGCGTGAAATGGATCTTCATGACCGTTACTCCCTGGCCCGCGATTCCCTCCGCCCGATGCAGGCGAGGATGTAGGCGGCGGTGAGCGGTGAGCGGACCGGACGTATCCCGCAGGCATCGCCTACGGCATTGGCGATGGCGGGAAGCGGCCCGTTGGTCCCCACCTCGCCGACCCCCTTCATGCCGTAAGGTCCTGTGGGCTCATCGATCTCCACCGCCACCGAACTCATCTCCGGGAGATCGCAGGCGGTCGGAATGAGGTAGGTATCAAAATTGGGATTCAGGATGCGCCCCTCCTTCAGGAGGAGCTCTTCGCAGAGCGCGTAACCGACCCCCTGGGCGATGGCTCCCTGAACCTGCTGCTCGAAGGTGTGAGGATTGACGACCCGACCCGCCTCGGTTGCCGCCAGATACTCCTTGATCTCGATTGCGCCCGTCAATTCGTCCACCTCCACGCAGGCGAGGTGGGCGGCAAAAGAGAAGAGCAGATGGGGAAAACCTAGCCTGAACTCCTTGCCCGTGTCGGGAACGTCCCGCACGACGGGCATGAAGAATTGATGGATGCAGATCCTCTCCTCGCCGCGCATCATGGCCGCGATCTGCTTCAGCGACAACTCCCTTCCCGAACTCCGGTGCTTCACCCTCCCCGGCAGGAGCTCCAGCGCGTCGGTCGTGTCCGCAAGGAGGATCATGGCCGCCCTGCCGATCAGGCGCCGGCTCAGCTCTTCGCAGGCGCCGATGAGGGCATTGCCGTAGGTGTAGGTCGTGCGGCTCGCCGAAGCGGAGCCGGAGGGAAGCGTTCTGTCGGTATCCGGCTGGACCAGCAGCATGGCGGTGTTTTCCTGGCAGAGGATTTCGCCGGCGATCTGGAGAAAGGCCGTGGCATTTCCCTGCCCCATGTCGGAGACGCCGTTGTATATGCAGATCCGGCCATCGGGCGTCAGCTCCACTTTGGCGACAGCCGCATCGGGCAGTCCCCGGCCGTATCCCATGGCATTCCACACGGCGGCGACGCCCACCCCCCGCTTCTTGAAGGGTGGGGCGGAAGATTTCCATGCCGCCCGCTTTTGCCACAGGGGATGTCCTTTGATCTGATCGAGGCAGGCTGAGATCCCCGTGGATTGCGTCATCGCCACCCCGGAAGTGTTCCGGTCCCCGCGCACGAGGGCATTTTTCATCCGCAGTTCGAGGGGATCCGCGCCCAGCCTTGCGGCAAGCAGATCCATCATCCGTTCGAAGGCAAAGCTGACCTGGACGACGCCGAAGCTCCGCATGGCGCCCGCAACGGGATTGTTGGAGTAGACGCACCACCCCTCGATCAGGGTATGGGGGATGCGATAGGGACCGCCCGCGTGCTCCATGCCCAGGGCCAGGACTTCCCCACCCAGATGGGCATAGGCGCCGGTGTCATAGTATATGCGGCAGTGCAGAGCCTGGAGCGTCCCGTCCGCTGTGGCCCCGAGCCGGTAGTGCATGCGGCCGGCGTGGCGTTTGTAGCCGGCGATGAAATTCTCCTCCCGGTTCCACCACATCTTCACCCGTCTGCCCCCGGCGTGCATCGCCGCGAGGGCCAGTAGGCATTGAACCGTGGCGCCATCCTTGCCGCCGAAGGCCCCGCCGAGATAGGGAGCGATGATTCTGAGACGGTCCATGGGGATACCGAGGGCGTGGCTGATCTCCCACCGGTCCCGGAACGGCGCCTGTGTGGAAACCGACATGACGATCGTTCCGTCGGCAGCCTGCCAGGCGACGCCGTTTTCGGTTTCGAGGAAGGCGTGGGCCTGGGCGGGCACTTCGAAGGTTTCTTCGATAATGACATCGCAACCCGGCAGGGCTTCGAAGCATTCTCCGGATTGGATCGTCGCCGCGAGAAGGATATTGCCGGTCGGATGTTCCTCGTGGATGCGTGCGACATCGGGCTTCAGGGCGTCGTCCACCCCGAAAACGCCGGGCAGCGGCTCGAAATCGCATCCGATCAGGGAAAGGGCTTTTTGCAGGGTGTCCCGATCCTCGGCCAGAACCAGGGCGACGGCATCGCCGCAATGTCTGACCTTGAGATCGGCCAGGACGGGCTGATCCTTGTGTACGATTCCCTGACGATTGGTGCCGGGGACGTCCTTTCCGGTGAGGACGGCGACGACGCCGGGCAGACGCCTGGCCTCCTCCGTATTCACGCCGCGAATGCGCCCATGGGGAATCCCTGCCCTTCTGACGCCTGCCCAGAGGATGCCCTCGCCGTACTCATCCGCCGCATATTTTTCCGCGCCGGTCACCTTGGTTTCAGCGTCAGCCCGGAGAGTCGCTTGGCCGATCGCCGGCACATACGGTTTCAGCATCTATTCTTCCTCGGGTCCCCGTCGCGGGTCCCATTGCGGCTCATCGGGGCGGCAAGGATGATGACGAGTCGGGATTGTCCTGTCTGTGACAGGTGTCCAAAGGCGTCCGCTTTATAACACAGCCGCCATTTGTCTGGCAAGAACAGCCATTCCTCGGTAGTGACTCGTTCTGATTGCAGAGAGGCCTCGCGTAGCGCGATTTAAAGATTTTTCGGGGTACCTCTGCCGGCGAAGCGCAGCGGCCGCAACGGCAATTGTCCGAGCGACGTCAGGCGCGGAATTCGAAGAATCAGCGGAGCGAAGCGCAGCTAATTTTGCCGGTGCAGCTGCGCGAGACGTTGCAGGGTCGAAAAATGTTTCTGAGCGCAAGTCGAGGCTGGTCTTTGCGATTGAAACTGAGTCACCACCCATTCCTCCTTCGGCCGGACAGATATTTACGTCATTGATTTGGCGGCCGCTTTGCCCTATACTCGCGTCCAAAAATGAAAGGGCTGCAGGGGCAACGGCACCATGGATGATGAGAGGAAGCGATTATTAACTCTGGGGATCAGCGCCCGGCCCGCCTATCTGCGCGTCGTCATGCAGTTCGTCGAGTCGTCGGCGATCGTCTTCGGCCTGAAGAAGGAGGAGTATCTCCCGCTCTGCCTGGCCGTTGAGGAGATCTATCTCCACCTCTGCAATGCCGTCTGCCCGGGCAAGGCTCTGGAGGTGCAATGTTACGGCGGGATCTTTTACGTTCGCGTCCTTTTCCGCTTTTCCGCCTCGGAGCTGAATCTGAGCGGCCTCAATATCGCATCGACCATCGCCCATGACCGCGATGCCGATCTGGACGCGATGGGTCTGATGATCGCTTCCCGGTCCGTAGACCGGCTCGATATCGTCGCGGAGAAGGGCAACCGGATCTGTCTGGCCGTGACCAAGGAGAAGCTTTACCCGGCCTTTCGGGAAGCCCTCCCTCCTCCGCAATCGGCCGGGAAGCTATCCCTGGAGACCCCGGACGGGGAGAGGCTGAAACGTTTCGCCGTTCTGGCCGGACAATCCTCCGCCGCGCCGCTCGGTCCTGCGTTCTTGACCTACCCCGGGAAGGTGGTCGACATGGTTGCCGGGGGCGAATATGACGCCATTGTCGCACTGAACCCCCAAAAGGAGATCCTGGGCGGCATCCTTTTCCATTATCGCACCGAAAAGATCGTCCAGTGCTTTGGTCCCTATGCCTTCGATGAAGGAGAGGAGAAGACGATCTGCGAAACGCTCCTGGATGCCTGCATCGCCCGGATCGCCCGCACCAGGGCATTGGGTCTGCTGAGTCTCTCGGGTCTTTCAGATTGTCTCCGCAACCATTTCGAGATGCTTGGCTCCCTTCTCCACTATGAAAAAGAGCGGGCGCCGGTGAGCGAGTTTTCATTTTACCGCCATCTGCACGAGGATCCCGGCGGCGAGGTCTGGTCCTGCACGGAGATTGACGGTTATCTGCGCCGGGAATACGGCCGTCTCGCCCTGGCGAGGGAGATCAGGGCGATCCGGGATATGGGCGAGACACGATCGGGCTCCTCGCTCTTTTCCGCGGAAGTCCATCGTGAACGCCATGAAGTCACGCTCCGCCCCCTCTGGCCGGGTGAAGATTTCTCGGCCAACGTCGAACGGCACCTCCATTTCCTCAGGAATGACGGGCTGATCAATCTCTATTTCGAACTGGATCTGGGTGTGCCCTGGCACGTGGAGCTTGTCTCCGTACTCATGGCCCATCGGTTCCAGCCGGGATTCATCCTTCCCTTTGCCGGGCAATCCGATCTCTTGATATTCCAACACCATGACGATGCCCAATCTTGACATCCTCGTTCCCGCCTATGTCCGGGAATTCGAGCCCTATGTGCCGAGCAAGCCCGATCCGGAGCTCATGAAGCTCTACGGCTGCGAACGGCTCTACCGCCTGAACAACAACGAAAATCCGCTGGGGCCGCCACCGGGAGCCCAGGAGGTGATCCGGCGATTTTCCCCGCCCAGGGGCGCCGTCTATCCGAGCGGCGACTCCTACTACCTGCGCCGGGAAATCGCCGCCATGAACGGCATCGATCCCGATCAGATCATCGTCGGCAACGGCGCCAACGAGGTGATCACGTTCGTGATCAAGGCTTTCTGTGAAAAAGGGGACAACGTCATCACGGCGGACAAGACCTTCGCCGTCTATGAATGGGTCGCCACCTTCTCCGGCGTCGAGGCCAGGATCGTTCCCCTGAAGGCGGAGCGGTTCGACGATCGGGAGATGTTGCGGAGAGTCGACGGGAATACGAAGATCGTCTTCGTATGCAATCCGAACAATCCCACTGGTACCTACTGGACCAAAGAGGCGTTGCTGCATTTCCTGGACGCTGTCGGAATCGAATGCATCGTCGTCCTGGACGAGGCTTATTGCGAATTCGTCGCTGCGGAGGATTTCCCCGACGGTGTATCGCTTCTGGCCGATTACCCGAACCTCGTCGTTTTCCGCACCTTCTCCAAAATGTACGGCCTGGCCGCCCTCCGGATCGGTTATCTCGTCGGAGACCTGGGCGTCGTCGATATGATCAGACGGACCTGCGTCGTCTATTCCGTAAACAGCCTCGCCCAGGAGGCGGCCCTTGCGGCGCTCCGGGACGATACGGGCCATATTCAGAAAACCCGCGATCTGGTCGGGCAGAGCAAGACGTTTTTGCGGGAAGAGCTTTCCCGGATGAACCTCCCCGTGATAGCCAATGAGGGGAATTATATCATCATCAAACTCCCGGGAAGCGATACGCTCGCCTACCGCAGGCTGATGTACGAGGGCATGATGATCCGTCCCATGACCGGGTTCCGCTATCCCAATCACATCCGGATCACGTTGGCGCAGATGGAGATCATGGAGGCTTTCGTGGCCGCGTTGAAGAGAGTCATGGCTTCATGAACTGGATATGAGGAGATCGCGTGGATCAAGCGGCAAGCCCTTCGCAGAGAATCATCAACGGAGAATTTCTGGCCCTCAATGCCATCCTCTTCATCTCGTACTGCAATGTGGCCCTCTTTTTCCAGTTCCATGACTATCTGGGCACGCTGCCGATCGAAAAAGAGTGGTTCGGTTTCCTGATCGCCGTCTTTTCATTGGTCGTCCTGGTGGTCCGGCCCGGGATCAGCCCATTCCTGAACACGGGAAACGCCAGCTTCTGGATCGGCGCCAGTTGCCTCCTCATGATACCGACCCTTCTCTGTTATGCCGCGGCTCAACATCTCTGGACCATGACCCTGGTGCGGATCGTTCACGGCATCGCCTATGTCGTCATGGTCACGGCGCTGACCTCCCGGCTTGTGGCCTGCATTCCGTCCGACCGGAGCGCCCAGTTTTTCAGCCTGATCTCCGTGATGACGCTGCTCCCCTATGCGGTCATCCCCCCCGTTCTGGACCCCCTGACCCGTTTTGCCGGGGGATTCCAGTACGTTCTGATGCTTTCGGCCATACCGATCATCGCTGTCTTTCCGCTGCTTCGCCTCTTCATCAAGCCCGCGAAGGGTTCGGAAGATGCACGCAGGGAACAGGTCACCAGGCGCGAGATCTGCCGGAACCTCCAGGATCCGCCCATCTTTCTGATGCTCATCCTCTCGCTCCTGCTCTGGGCCACGTTCACCCCGGTCTTCTTTTTTCTGCGGGGGTACGGGAAAGAACTGAACATTCCCAACCCCGGCTGGTTTTTCACCCTCTCCACGTTGACGGAAATCGGGGTGCGGCTCCTGGCAGGTTCTTTTTTCGATCGTCTCAATAAACCCAAGGCATTGGCGTTTTCCTTCCTCTGGCTCACGGCGGGATATCTGGTCTTGGCGAACGTGGGCGGAGGATATGCATTGTACAGCCTGGGGCTTCTGCTGGGCATCGGCTGGGGGGTGGCCCTTCCCGTGTTGAGCGGCCTGATCTTCGATTTTTCTCCGCTCAAGTTTCGCGCCCTGAACACCAATCTGTCGATGGTCATGTTCCAGGGTGGTTATTTTCTCGGGCCGCTCGCCGGCGGTTTTCTGATCATCCATGGCGGTTATGGCAGGATGCTTTACGTCTGCGGCGGTGTTTTGACGATCTGTGCCATCGTTTCCGCGCTGCTTTCCATCATCGGGAAAGGGCGTGCCGCCGCGGCGACGGAACCGGTCCGTCCACGATGACCGGGGCGTTTCGAGAGAGCCCACGGTCCCTTCAGGGTTCGCCGCACGGCTTCCGCGGCCGGTCCCTGTTCGGATAATGCTTGCATAACCAAAAGAACGATCAGGAAGGGGGAAACTCATGGAAATGGTCATCACCGAAGCGTCGGCCGGCGCGGTTTTTTCGATCACCGGCCGGATGGACGCCTTATCGGCTCCGGAGGTCGAAGCGAAACTCAACCCGTGGCTGGAGCAGAAACAGAGAGTGCTCATTCTCGACCTGGAGGGGCTCGACTACATCAGCAGTGCCGGCCTCCGGGTGCTTCTGTTTGCCGCCAAGCGGATGAAAGCAAGGGGGGGGGTGCTCTTTCTTGCGCGACTCCAGGCCGGCGTCAAGCAGGTGTTCGAAATTTCGGGATTTTCCGCCATTCTGCCCATATACGACACCGTCGAAGCGGCGCTGGAGGCGGCAAAATAGCGATTTGCCGAGGGGGAGGATTCATGTTGGTGAAAACATTGCCGGCCCGGATGGAGAGCCTGCGGGAACTCCTCGCTTTCATCAGCGAATATGCAGAAAAGGCGGGGCTCGCCAAAGAGGATCTGAACCGAGTGCAGCTTGTGGCGGAAGAGGCACTGGTGAACGTGTTTAACTATGCTTACAGACCGCCGCAGGTCGGCCAGGTCGAAGTGCGCATGACGGGGAAGGCAGGCCCCGTACTGGAGGTCGAGATCCGCGACCTGGGCACCCCCTTCGATCCCCTCTCCATGGGTGAACCGGACCTGGAGGTGGACATCCCGGAACGGAAGATCGGCGGCATGGGCGTTTTCCTCATCCGCAAGATGGCAGACGGGGTGCGCTACCGGACGGAAGCGGGCGCCAATGTACTGAAACTGACGTTTTTGAACCGCCAGCAGGCGGGCTAATTGAGAATCGGTTTGGTGAGGATGAGCGAGAGCAATGCTGCTGTAAAGATCGATCACCCCGGAATCCGTCGCGGCAAGGGGATCGCCTTTCGTTTCAGCGCCTGGATCCTGTTGAGCACGACCGTCATTTTCGGGGCGGTTTTCGGCTATTACTATGCCATTTCCCGAGGGCTGATCGTGGCCAACGTCGAGCAATACGCGAGGCAACTGGCCCTGGGCACGGCCAACCGCATCGACCGGATACTGGGGGCAACGGAGAAGATACCGGAGAATTTCTCGCTTTTCATCGCAGAGCCGATCTCCGGCGAAAAGCTCGTCGCGCATATGCTGAAGATTCTGGAGACGAATCCGGACGTCTACGGCAGCGCCGTTGCCTTCGAGCCCTTTGCCTGGGATCCGAAGATCCGAAGTTACTCTCCCTACCTCCACAAGGGGAAAAACGGCATCGTCTCCACGCTCATTCCCTACGATTACTTTTCCTGGGATTGGTACAAGACGCCCAAAGCGCTCAACCGCCCCGTTTGGACCGAACCCTACTTCGATGAGGGGGCAGGCAACATCATCATGTCCACCTACTCGGTCCCCTTTTACAGAGAGCCCAAGGAGGGACAACCCCGGTTTACGGGCATCGTCACCGTAGACATATCCCTGGAGCGGCTGCGGGAGATCGTATCGGACATCAGGATCGGCCAAACAGGCTATGCCTTTCTGATTTCCCAGAAAGGCACCTTTGTCACCCATCCGAAGGGCGACTGGATCATGGCTGAGACGATCTTCAGGATCGCCGAGACGCGAAAGGACCCTTTACTGCAAAAGATCGGCGCGGAGATGACGGCGGGCAAATCGGGCTTCATACAGACCGACAGCCTGATGGATGGCAGAAGCTGCTGGCTTGCCTATACCCCCCTCACGTCCAATGGGTGGTCCCTGGGGCTGGTGTTCCCCCGTGATGAGCTGATGGCCGACGTCTCGCGCCACTATCGGCAGGCCCTCCTGCTCGGGGCGGTCGGATTGATTTTCCTGTGCGGCGTCATCGTCTGGATCAGCCGGGGGATCACCCGGCCCCTGCGGGCGCTTACCGATT
Organism: Deltaproteobacteria bacterium; assembly: GCA_021372695.1. Next base: position 30,910 of record JAJFTY010000219.1, on the reverse strand, counting down.
CAGCCGAGATGATGGCCGGAGGGAATCTGGACGTGCCTATCCCCGCCGGCCGCACCCGGGACGAAGTGGGCAGGCTGGCCGGCGCCTTTTCCGCCATGCAAGGCTCCCTGCAGGCGTATATCAGAGATCTGACTGAAACGACCGCAGCCAAGGAGCGGATCGAAAGTGACCTCAGGGTCGCCCACGATATCCAGATGGGTATCCTGCCGCGAGTCTTTCCCCCCTTTCCCGAAAGGTCGGATCTCGACATTTTTGCGACGCTCAAGCCGGCCAAGGAGGTGGGGGGGGATCTCTACGATTTCTTCTTCATGGATGAAGATCACCTCTGTTTCACCGTCGGTGATGTTTCCGGAAAGGGGGTTCCCGCTTCCCTCCTGATGGCGGTGACCAAGATATTGATCAAAGCCAAGGCCACGCAGGGGCTGACGTCCGATGCGATTCTGGCCCGGGTCAATGAAGACCTCTCGCTCGACAATCCTTCCATGATGTTTGTGACCCTCTTCCTGGGCATTCTGGATGTCCGAACGGGCGAAGTCGTCTACTGCAATGCAGGCCACAACTCCCCCTATGTGATCCCGGCCGACGGCCGGATCTTACAGATCGAGCGCACGGAAGGGATGGCCGTCGGCATCATGGGGGACTTCGTCTATCATTCCAAAACCATCATGCTCGAAAAGAATGACCGGCTCTTCCTCTACACCGACGGCGTCACGGAAGCACAGAATGCCCGATGCGAGTTGTTTTCGGAGGAGAGGCTGGAAAAGGAGCTTGCCCGGCTCCGGGATCGATCCCTGCGGGAGCTCGTCACAGGCACCATGGAAGGCATTGAGGCCTTTGTGCGGGAGGCGCCCCAGGCCGACGATATCACGATGATGGTCGTGCACTATCGAGGCTGACCGGGGGGCTGGTGGATGCAGATGCCGGCGCCGCTCGTCAAGATGGCATCATGATTCTCGGCAGCATGTCCGGCGCATGGGTCAGAACCGTCACCCGTGCGGCGGGTCCCTTCCGGGCCAGTGCCGCGTCGAGGGCTGCCTGGAGGTCGGCGAAGTGGCCGAAGCCCAGCTTGGCCGACTCTTCCGCGCAGATGCCGTCGGAGACCATCCAGACCTCTTCGCGCTCCCGCACCTGGGCCCAGGCGATGGCGAGCGCGGCCCCCACCTCGTCTTCGAGCTCCCTGGCCGCTACCATCTGCCGCAGCCGCTTGGAGCCGTGAGGGGTCATCTCGACCATACGGCAGTGCATCTGGGAGATCCCTTCCGGGCAGGGGGTCGCCACGATCACGATGCCCCCCGCCTTGACCGCCAGGTCCGACGGGTAGAGGGTCTTGTGGGCCTGCCAGAAATCGAGATCGCAGGGATGGGAACTCGCGAGAACGATATCGGCCTCCGCCGGGATCGGCACGTCGTAAACTTCCCGGGATCTCTCGACCCCGGCCCGGAAGGCAGCCTCCACGTCGCCGAAGAAGGCCCGGACGACCTCGCCGTGCCGGTTGAGTACGGTGTTCAGGATCGTATCCATCCCGACCTTGCGGGCCATCGCGTCGAGCTCTGCGCGGACGGGATTCTCCAGGACGCCCAGGTAGGAGCGGGGGGCGCTTACCGAGAGCAGATGGGTGTAGGCCGTGGTCTCCTCCCCGGAGACCCCAGGCTGGATGATCTTCGCCCCGCCCGCGAACCCGGGGATGTGATGGGGCACGATGCTGCCGATCCCGATCTTGAAATCGGCCTCAACGACGGCGCGGTTGATCGAGATTCGCCCGCCGTCCTTCGTCGTTCCCAGATCGATGTGTGCGGCCGGGTCCCTGTAGGGATGGTTAACGACCGGCACACGCCGGCAGGTTTCCTCACCGAACTTTTCCCGGATCTCGTCCCCCGTCATGAAGCGGTGAGTCCCGAGCGCAATGATCACCTGAATCGCCGAATCGGGGATCCCGGCCGCATTACATTCGTCGAGGAGAATCGGGACGATGATCTCCGTCGGCGTCAGGCGCGTGTTGTCGTCGGTGATCAGGATGGCGTTCTTCCTGCCCCGAAGCTGCTCCCGGAGCGGGCGGGCGCCGATCGGAGAGTCCAGTGCCCTGCGGATCTCCGCGCGGACATCCGCGGCCGGCTCGGTGTCCCGGGGAGAGAATACCCCGATGAGATTGCGCTCCGGGATGCGGACCTCGATGTTCTTTTCTCCGTATGGCAAGGCTATGGTGCGGATCGTCATGCTTGTCTGCTTCTCCTTAAGTCTGTCCATCCCCGAACGGTCCGGGGCCTTCTCAAAAAAGTCTACCGGTTCGGTCGCCGTCCGAGCATGGCGTTTGGCTACTCCAAAACGGAGCCCTTCATCGCCGAACCCACCATCCGCCGGTATCGCTCCAGGAGCGATCCCCTCGCGATGGTCGTGCTCTCGGGCGGCTTCCAGTGCTTCTTCCGCTCCTCCAGGACCGCCGGATCGACGGCGAGTTCCAGTTCCCGGGCGGGGATGTCGATCCGGATCGTGTCCCCTTCGGCGATGAGGGCGATCGGCCCGCCCAGATAGGCCTCCGGCGAGACGTGGCCGATGCACGCCCCCTGGGTCGCGCCCGAGAAGCGCCCGTCGGTGATCAGCGCGACCGTTTTTCCCAGCCCCATGCCGATGATGGCCGAAGTGGGCAGAAGCTGCTCGCGCATTCCCGGGCCTCCCTTGGGCCCCTCGTAGCGGATCACGACCACATCCCCGGGCCGGATCTTCCCGCCGAAAATGGCTTCCAGCGCCTCCTCCTCCCGGTCGAAGACGCGCGCCGCTCCCGAGTGGACCAGCATCTCCGGGGCGACGGCGGCACTTTTGACGACCGCCCCCTCGGGGGCCAGGTTTCCATGGAGGATGGCGAGCCCACCCTTTGGGGAGATGGGTTGTTCGACCGGATGGATCACCTCGGGGTTCGTGATCTCGCGGCCGGCGATGTTTTTGCCGACGCTCCTTCCGGCAGCGGTCATGCAGTCCGGATGGATGAGACCGTGCCGGTCGAGCTCGTTCATCAGGGCCGGAATGCCGCCGGCCCGGTACATGTCGCCCGTGAAGTATTTCCCGGCCGGCTTGAGCAGCGTCAGATGGGGCGTCCGTTCGGCGATCTCGGAGAACTTCTCCATCGCGATTTCGATGCCGACCTCCCGGGCGATCGCGGGGAGATGGAGGCAGGTGTTGGTGGAGCCGCCGATGGCCATGTCCACGGCGATCGCGTTTTCGAAGGCGTGGGCCGTCATGATGTCCCGGGGCAGGATGTTCTTGTCGTGGAGTTGCATGATCGCCCGGCCCGCGGCCCGGGCCAGGGCGACGCGCGCGCCGTAGACGGCCGGGATGAGGGCGCCGTCGGGGAGGGTCATGCCGAGCGCTTCGGTCAGCATGTTCATGGTGTTGGCGGTCCCCATCATGGCGCACGAGCCGCACCCGGGGCAGGCCACCTGCTCGAATTCGGCAAGCTCCGCTTCGCTCATCTCGCCGCGGATGACCTTCCCCTCCGCCTCGATGAGGTCGGTGTAGCAGACCTGTTTCCCCTGGAAGGAGGTGTTCTCCATAGGGCCGCCGCTCACCAGGATGGCCGGGATGTTGAGCCTTCCTGCGGCCATCAGCATCCCGGGCGTCACCTTGTCGCAGTTGGTCAGGAGCACCATGGCGTCGAAACCGTGGGCAATGACCATCAGCTCGACCAGATCCGCGATCATCTCGCGGCTGAGCATCGGCATCTTCATCCCCTGGTGGCCGGTGGCGAGACCGTCGCAGACCGCGATACAGGGGAACTCCAGCGGGGTTCCCCCCGCCTCGGCCACCCCGAGCTTCACCGCCTGGCAGAGCGCCTGAAGGTGAACGTGGCCGGGAACGACTTCATTGAAGGAGTTGACCACGGCGACGAGGGGTTTCTCCAGATCCGCCCGGCAGTGGCCCATGGAATAGAAGAGGGAACGGTGGGTGGCGCGGTCGATCCCCTGGGTGATGATGGAACTGCGCAAGCGGCCGCGGGATTCTTTGTCTTGGGTCATCTCTCCTCCTTGGGGTGAAATGTCTCTTCCTTCCTCCGGCGTCCCGCAGGCTCCATCTGAGAGGGAGTCGGGACCAGCCATCAGGAGAGCGGATAAAGCTTGCCGATCTCCGGGCCTCCGCCGTAGGTCTCCTCCTTGGCGGGATAGTCGCCGGAGCGCGCATCGCGGGTGAAGGCGTTGAACACCTCGGTGCACTCCGGCCCCATTTTTTTGTACTGCCGGGCGAAACGGGGCACGAAATCCCCGAAAAGACCGAGGAGGTCGTAGGCATTGAGATTATAGCCGTCCACGCAGGGGCCGGCACCGACCCCGATCGTCGTCGCCCGGACCGATTCGGTGATCACCTTGGCGACACCGCCCGGAATGCACTCCAGGACCATCGCAAAAACCCCCGCCTCATCCAGTGCCCGGGCGTCGGCGATCAACTGATCCGCCTCCTCTTTGTTCTTCCCCTGGACCTTGAACCCGCCCAATGCGGATGAGCTCTGAGGGGTGAGGCCGATGTGGCCGACGACCGGGATGCCGGCCCGGACGATCTTCTGGACGGAGGGGGCCACGTGGATCCCCCCTTCCAGCTTGACACAGTCGGCGCCGCCTTCTTTCACGATGCGCCCGGCCGAGGCCAGGGCTGCCTCGGGGCTGACCTGGTAGCTCATGAAAGGCATGTCCCCGACGACGAGGGTATCGGGAGCGCCGCGCCGGACGTTCTTGGTGTGGTAGATGATTTCGTCAAGCGTCACGGGATTCGTGAGCGGCAGCCCCTGGATGACCATCCCCAGGGAGTCCCCGACCAGGATCATCTCGGCGTCCGACGCCTCGACCAGCCGGGCGAAGATGTAGTCGTAAACCGTGATCATCGTGACCTTCCGGGCTTCCAGCTTTCTCTGGCGAAAAGCGGGGATCGTGATCTTCTTCATTTCAGGCTCCTCCATCGAAATCGGACCGGCATGTTGAAACGGCGTTGAGTATATGAAGAGGGCTCCGGACTGTCAAGGCCATTGGACGACGTGGAGAGTCCTCATCGGCCCTGGGGATGGAGCGGGGTCGGCTGGGACCACTTCTCCTTGTCCCCTTCGTAGAACCACTTGTCCGGGAAACCGCGATGGCGGATGAAGCTCGGGTTCTCCGCCCAGCGGATCAGATCCTCGTAGGCCTGGTGGATCTTCCGGAACATCACCGCTTCGCCCCCGAGGTCGGGGTGGTGGATCTTGGCCTGGCGCCGGTAGGCGTCCCGGATGACCTTCCGCAGCTCGGGCGAATCGAGGTTCGACTTTTCCAGGTTCAGGTAGATCAGGGCGGCCGGCCGCACGTTCGGCGTGTGCAGGATTCGGGGCTTTACGGCCTGCGGCGGCACACGGTTCCAGGCTGCCCGGTTGAGGACGTGGAGCGTGGCGAAATAGCGTTTCTTGGTCCGGCGCTGCTCCGCCCACCAGGTCTCTCCCAGGATATCCGCCATCCGGCTGAAATCCTCGCCAGGATTCTTCCCGCGGGTCCGCGGGAAGAAGAAGCTGCAGATCTCCTTGTAGCCGTGGGGGAGGACGTCCATGATGATCAGGGATTCGGAGAAGTAGAAGGTGGCGTACCGCGCGTTCAGCGCCTGGAGAAGGCCGATGCGCATGTCGAGCCGCTGCCGGAGCTTCTGCCGGCAGTCTTTGGAGCAGTAGCGGCGGCGGCCGATGTTCTCCGTCGTCCCGCAGGAAAGGCACCGCTTCGGCTCTCTGCCGTCCACGGGGACGGGCAATGCATTCCTTGCTGCGTTCATTGCACCTTTTGCGACGGCCAAGCCCCTTTCCCGATCGGCCGCGTGAGTCCACGATGCGCCATACCATCACAAATTCTTCTTTTCAAGGAGCATTTCCATGAACGCGTCGATCCGGGTCTGGAACTGGCCAAAGGAAAACCGGTCAGGGTCCATGTGATCCCCGTCGAACATCACGGAAGGGCAGCCGAACTGCTCCGAGAGGACCCGGCTGATATCCATCTGTCCCATCGAAATCGGCTTGCAGCTCCTGTTCGAATGAAGGATCGCGCCGTCGATTTTGTACTCCCGGACGGCCCTGACGATCAGTTCCAGCCTTTTTCCCAGCGAGACGCAGGAGACGAGAGGATACGAGACGAGCGACTTGTAGACAAGACTCTCCATCGGCTTTTCGGGGTCGAGGCGGAGTGACCAGGCGGCGGTATAGGTTTCGGCCACGACCACGGCGTCCCACTTCTCGAAATAGTTGAAAACCGGCATGTTGTGCCAGAGCGGGATATTGTCCCAGAAGAGGCGGATCCGCTCGTTCGGGACCACCCCCTCGCCCCGGGCCACCCTCTCCTTCACCTCCGCGAGGACCTCCCGGAGGAAATCGACGGCGATCTTCGTCCCGTGGCGGGTCACCATGACGAACATGATGCCGATCTCCGCCGCGGAGAACGGGGCCGGCACCGCAGCCCGCAGGGCCATGATCTCGTCCCACAGGCGGCATGCCTCGTCGGTGTAGGCGACGGCCTGGCGGAGACGGTCCATGTCCAGCCGGTGCCCGGTTTTCTCCTCGATGAACCGGACGATGCGCTCCGTCTGCACGATGCCGTAGCGGATGTGGTGCTCCTGGATCTCCTCCATCGCCACCTGGGGCAGGTCCGCCCGGATGACCGGCACCCGGAAATGGTCGCAGAGGACCTGGAAGGTCTTCTGGGTCGGGATGCAGCCGGCGCCGAAGGAGATCAGGAAATCGGGTTTCGGGAGGCCGCCCAGCGGCTGGTTCGCTGCCTCGATTCCTTCAAGCGCGTAACCGACGTTGTTCCGGAAATAGCCGCAGAGGTCGGCCGAGAAGCCCTTTCCCGCCGCGGAAGCGAAATTCTGGCGGTTCGTCCCGATCGCCGCACAGAGAGGCGCCCAGTTCTCCGGGAAGACGGGATGGATGTCCATGGCGTAGAAGAGCTCGATCATCCCGTTCATCGGCGGGATCCAGACGACCGGACGCCCCTCGGCTTTGGCTTTGTGGCCGTCGGCGTAGAAATCGGTGATGATCTCCCGGAGCCGGCCGTTGGCCCGCAGCCGTTTTTTGGTCTTCTTCATCTCCATGCGTTTCTCTCCAGCATCTCGAAAAACCCCTCGAGGCGGGTCTGGATCTGGGCGGTCATCCCCTCCCCTTCCAGTTCGAATTGGAGCTGGGGGATTCCCCGTTCCTCCAGGGTCTTCTTCAGCAGCGGGTGGTCGGAGAGATGGGGGTCGCAGAATTTCTGGTGGATGAAGATCACCGCCTCCGCCTTGGCGGACGCGATAGTGGAAAACAGGTAGTCGCGGCGGGAGGGGAGATCGGCCCGGGAGGCACAGGGGGGCCTTTCGAGATAAAAGGCCGCCAGCGCCCGGAGGGGATCGCCGTCTTCTGAAATCTTTCCCTGAAGCGGACGCAGGCCGATGCAGGTTTCATCGGCGACGACCCGGCCGCCGAGCGCCTCGATCCGCTCCAGGATCTCCTCGTCGGCGATGACGCTCCCCGAGAGGAGGATTCGGAAGCCCTTGGCGGGAGCCGTACCGGCGGCCTCCGGCCGGTACTCGCGGCCAAATGCGATGAAACGTTCCACGGGGAGAAGTTGGAACAGGAGGTTTTGTCGATGGATCTCCCGGTAAGAGATGGCTTCACCAGCCTGCTTCCGGCGGTAGAGATCGCGAAGCAGGCCGCGGGCCTCTTCGTAGAGGCGGATCGATTCCGCGAGGGACCCCTCCGCGAAGGACCTCCCGGTGAAGGCCGCGAGCGCAAGGGCGAGCCCCCTGAACTCCGTCAGGGCATAGTCGACGGCTGCGCCGGTTGCTTGGTAGGGCAGGCTGACCATGCGGGAGAATCCTGGCTTCAGATTCCGCCGCCAGATGTTGAAAAGGCCGCAGGCGGCGTCGCAGCAGTAGGTGTGGATCAGGCCGTCGAGGAAGTCATAACGGCCGGAAAGCCCCTGCGCCATGAGGTGCCGGACCGGCGGACAGATGTAGGTTTGCAGGAGCGCGTCCGCCCGCCCGATCTCGTCCGCTCTTCCCCACAGGCGGAGCGGCAGGGCGCCGCAGGCATGCAGGATCTCGACGGGGACATGGGAACAGAGCGTCCCGATGACCGGACGTCCCCGCTGCCGTTCACCCCGGGCGATTTCCCTGTGGCGACGAAGGAGATCTCCGGAATCCGGACCCATCTTCACCTCCATTCACCGAACCAAAACGGTTGACAAAAAGAGATCCCTGCCTGTATCAAAGCATGCGTGCGTGGATAACATCGGAAGCCGGCCACTCTTGTAGCAGAAAATTGCGGAAACGGACAGAGGGAAGTCCGCTGATGACAAGCATTCTCGACCGTCTCTATGCAAGCCACTCCAACCGTCTCCTCTTTTTCAAGGACGGGTGGGGCGATCTCCCCCGCTTGAGGGAGATCCGCAGGATCGGCAGCCATCTCGGACCGCCTCAACCGATCGAGGTCTGCTGGGAGAGGAGCGCGGAAGACGGGACGGCCCTGTTCCGCACAGGCGCCTTTTTGTCTCCCTACACCGATCTCCCGCTGCCCGCGGAGAGCCGGACGGCCTACTTTGAGCTGGTCGTCCCAAGGAAGGCCTCCCGGAAAACGCCGATCTGCATCCACTTCGCGGCGACCGGCGACGAGGGGTTCGCGCGCCGCCGCCGGGCTCTCGCCCTTCCCCTGCTTCGCGACGGGATCGGCTCCCTGATCCTGGAGAATCCCTATTACGGACGGCGGAGGCCGCCCGGCCAGCACAAGAAGATGCTGAACCGCTTCAGCGATCTCTGGGCCATGGGGGGCGCAGTCGTCGAGGAGGGGCGCTCCCTGATGCAGTGGCTGCGCCGGGAGGGTTACGAACGGCTCGGGGTCTGCGGGATCAGTATGGGCGGGAGCATGGCGGCGCGGGTTGCCGCCCTGGAGGCGGTGCCGGTAGCGATGGTCGGCTGCGTAACGGCCCATTCGGCGAGCGCGGTTTTCACCGAAGGGATCCTGAAGAACTACCTCGCCTGGGAGGTTCTGAATCGGGAGTTGGACGACGATGCGCCGGCGATCGGACTCATGCGGGAGCTCCTCGACCTGACGGATCTGCGCGGCTATTCACCCCCGCGGCGGCCGGAGGCGGCCTTCCTGGTCGCGGCAAGCCGTGACGCCTATATTCCGCCGGCGTCGGCCGCCTTGCTGCACGCCCATTGGCCCGGTTCGACGATGCGCTGGCTTGCGACCGGCCACGTGGGGGCGTTTCTCTTCCACCGCCTGGATTTCCTCGAGGCGACCCGGGATGCCTTTGCCCGCCTGTAATTATGTCGCTCGATTCCCGATCGAAGCCCGCTCCGGACTCGATCCACGGTCGGGCATGACGGCCTTCGACCGGTCCGCCGAGGCTAATGGTCCGACATTCAACAGTTTCCTGCTGAGCATAATCGGCTTGACGCAGCACCCCTATTTGTAGTATTTCACTCCCACTCGCCAACTACAGGATCTCCATTCCTCCATGCCTCGGGCTCGCGTTGACTTGATGCCTTTCCGATCGGGTGAGTAGGATGAGCCCCTTTCTTGAAAAAGCCCCACTATCCAGCACGTAAGACCCGCAGGTTGCACTACAGGTTCGGTCGCGTTTTCATGGAACGGAAAGGAGGTGACCTTCGCCGGCCGATTTCGAGGAGCCTGCCGTTTTCGATGCGCCATTTCCAAGGAACAAGTGAGCCGCAACTCGTAACAGATTCATTCACCAATGACGCAAATCATACCGGGAGGTGGATATGTTACAGAAACTTGCTTCGGCCAGCACCCGCTGGAGCACCCGCTGGGTGCCCGATGCGTGGGTGATCGCGGTCATTCTGACGATCGTCGCTTACATCCTGGGACTTCTTTTCACGAAATCATCGGCCTATCAATTGATTCAATACTGGGGGAACGGGTTCTGGGTCCTGCTCTCCTTCGGCATGGAGATGTGCCTGATCATCATGACGGGCTACATCCTGGCGACGACGCCCATCTTCAGCCGCATCCTGAACTATCTTGCCGGCCTGCCCAAGAGCCCGAAGGGGTGCATCGCCCTGATGGCGCTGGTCTCCATGGGCCTTGCGTGGATCAACTGGGGCCTGAGCATCGTGGGATCCGCGGTCTTCGTCCGCTTCATGGTCAAGAAGCAGCGCGGCGTGGACTACCGTCTCCTGGTGGCGACCGCTTACCTGGGCCTGGGAACCTTCTGGCATTCGGGCCTCTCCGCTTCGGCGCCGCTTCTGGTGGCCACGCCCAACCATTTTCTCGCAAAGGATATCGGCATCATCCCGATCACCGAGACGATCTTCCATCCCTTCAACCTCCTGCTGGCGCTCGCGGTGCTGATCTTCCTGACGATCATCGGTCCCCTGATGCACCCGAAGAAGGGGGACGAGATCGAAGCGGACCCCAAGATCGTGGAAGAGGCCGCTTTCGAACCGCCGATCCGGCCGACGGCGGCGCTGACCCCGGCCCTCAAACTGGAGCACTCGCCGCTCATCAACATGATCGTGGGGATCTGCGGCGTGATCTGGCTCTTCTGGTATTTCGGGAAGAACGGCTTTGCCGGGATCAATCTGGACGTCGTCAACTTCACCTTTCTGATCATCGGGGTGATCCTCCACCGGACGCCGGCCTCCTTCCTCAAGGCGGCCTACGAGGGCGGGACCTTCATCTGGGGGGTCGTCATCCAGTTCCCCTTCTATGCTGGGATCTTCGGGATTATCAAGTTCTCGGGTCTTGCCGAGGTCATGGCGGCCTGGTTCACCGCCATCGCCACCAAGGAGCTCTATCCCTTCGTGGTCATGTGGTATTCGGGGATCCTGAACTACATCGTCCCGTCGGGCGGGTCGAAATGGGCAATCGAGGCCCCGTACATCATGCAGGCGGCGAAAAACCTTGGCGTCAGCGCGCCGGCGACGGTCATCGCCTATGCCTGGGGCGACATGATCACCGATGTCATCCAGCCCTTCTGGGCCATTCCGCTCCTTGGGGTCGCGAAGCTCGGCTTCCGGGACATTATGGGATACTGCATGATCTATTTCATTTTTTACATGATCCTCATCTCGATCGGATTCCTGCTGCTGCCGTACATCTTCAACTATTGATCCGCAGCATCTGCGGGTGGAAATGTTCTACAAAGGGGGGCGAAAGCCCCCCTTGCCTTTTCCGGACATGAGGCCCGGCCGGTCATGAGGATACCGTCCCCGATGGCCCAATCCCTGATTGCCACGCTGGCCATTTTCAGCTATCCTGAGAAAAACTGCGAAATGGCTTAACTGATTCCACGACAGGCAAAAAACGGATTGATCCCGCATCGATGAGATAAAACCATGACCGTCGTCGTCCGCAATGCAACCTATGAGAGCGATGCCCTCCGACCCCTGATCTTCGAAATGATGGAGGCGATGGGGGGAGGCGGCATCGGAAAGGGGAGCCGGGTCCTGATCAAGCCGAATCTGCTCTCGCCCGCGCTTCCGCGCCAGGCCGTCCTCACGCATCCCGCCGTCGTCCGTGCTGTCGTGGAGTACTGCAATGAGCGCGGCGTCCGCCCGCTCGTCGCAGACAGCCCTGCCATGGGCTCATTCGATCTCATTCTGCGCATGAGCGGAATCCGGAATGCCCTGAGCGGCCTCGAGTGCGAATGTCGGCCGTTTGAGCACGCCGTCCGCGTCGACATCGGCGAACCTTTCGGCGCGATCGAAATCGCGGAGGATGCAGTCCGGGCGGACTTCATCGTGAATCTCCCCAAGTTCAAGACCCACAGCCAGCTGCTTCTGACCCTCGCCGTCAAGAACCTCTTCGGCTGCATCATCGGCTACCGGAAGCCGGAGTGGCACATGCGGGCCGGGGTCGACCGTCAGACTTTCGCGCGGCTCATTGCCCTGATCGGAAAGACCCTGCGGCCGGCCTTCAACATCCTCGACGGCGTCCGGGCGATGGAGGGGCAGGGGCCGGGTCTGGGGGGCGTTCCGCGGGAGCTCGGCATCCTGTTTGCCGGCCGCGACCCCTTTGCCATCGATCGGGTCGTCTGCCGGACGATCGACCTCGATCCGGAACAGCTCCCTGTCCTGAAGGCCGCCCGGGAGATGGGTTTCCCGGCGCCGGAGGAGGATCTCGACGGTTCCCTGCCAACGATCCGAGATTTCCGCCTCCCGCGCCTGACCTCCCTCGTCTACGGCCCGAAGTTGCTCCACGGCTTCATCCGGCGTCAGGTCCTCCAGCGGCCCGTCTGCGATGACGCAGCATGCCGGCTGTGCGGGGAGTGCGGGAAGATATGTCCGGCGGGGGCGATCGCTTCTGATGAGGAGCGGCTCTGTTTCGATTATGACCGCTGCATCCGCTGCTACTGCTGCATCGAAGTGTGCCCCTTCGGGGCGCTCCGGACCGCAGAAACCGTTGCCGGGCGAATCATCCGCGGCATATCCTCGCTCGTCCTCCCGTCCGGGAAGACGAGATAAAAGGATTTTACCTTTCCGGTGGTTTGTGTTAGCAGATGGCAAAACCAAGGAGACACAGGACAATGCGTGAGTCCGTCCAGGAGGCGGCATGATAGAGAATTTCATCAACGGCCTGTCCGCCTACCTCCAAGGGTCGGTATTTCTCTCGATTCTGGCCGTCTATCTCGCGGGGGTGCTGATCGGCTTCACCCCCTGCATCTACCCGGTCGTTCCGATCACCGTTGCCTACATCGGCGCTCACGGCGCGGGTTCGAAGAGCAGGGGATTCATCCTCTCCCTGGTCTACGTGACCGGCATGGCGGTCACCTACACGGTCCTGGGCGCGGTCGCCGCCCTCTCCGGGAGCCTTTTCGGTGAAATCCAGAGCAGCCCCTGGACCTATTTCCTGATCGGGAACCTCTGCATTCTGATGGGGCTGTCGATGCTCGACGTCTTCACCTTCACGATCCGGATGCCCTCTTTCATCACGCGGGCCCAGTCCCGGAAGAAAAGGGGCGGGGTCGTCGGCAGCTTTCTGGTGGGGGCGGCTTCGGGGCTGGTCACGGGTCCCTGCACGGCGCCGGCCCTGGCGGTCATCCTCGGCTATGCGGCGACGCGGCAGAATCTGGTCCTCGCGTCGAGCCTGATGTTTTTCTTCGCCTTCGGAATGGGGACCCTGCTGATCCTGGTGGGAACCTTTGCCGGCCTGCTTGCGGCCCTCCCCAGGTCGGGTGCGTGGATGACCCGGATCAGCCGGATCTTCGGCTGGATGCTCTTGGGGGCCGGGGAATATTTTCTGATCAACGCCGGGATGTTCTGGTAAGGTGGAGAAGCGATGTTTCATCGGGATTTTCAAGAACGAGTTTTGAACTGGCTCGGGGATGGCTCCCGCCGGCTTCTTAGGGGCATCGGTCGCGCAGCAGCCCGGCGCGCAGGGTTTTGGTGGTACGCCGTGGCGGTGATGGTCGCAGCGGTTCTGGTCTGGCCGCCCGACGGCCGTTCCTTCGGCTCAAGGCCCTCCCCGGTTGCGCAGCAGCGTCCGGCCGCCAAGGCGGAGTTGACCGAGAAGGCGCCGGACTTCGTGCTCAAGGATCTGAACGGCCGGAAATTCCGCCTGAGCGACTTCCGCGGGAAACAGACGGTCCTGATCATCTTCAGCGCGACCTGGTGCACCTTCTGCAAGGAGGAGATCCCCCATTTCAAGGCCATCCATGCGGCCTATGCGAAGCAGGGGCTGGAGATGGTCAATATCGACATCCAGGAGCCGAGGGAGAGGGTGGCGAAATTCACTGCCAAACAGGGGCTTCCCTACCGGGTTCTGCTCGACGAAGACGGCACCGTCGGCGGTATATACGACATCCGGGGCGTTCCATCGATGGTCCTCGTGGACCCGAAAGGAAACATCCTCTGCCGCCAGTGCCAGCGCGTGGAGCCGATCATCGAGACGCTGCTGAAAAAGTAACTCGGGACTTCCTCCGGCCTCCGATAATGGGCCACGGCGTCAGCACGGGCAAATCGGCCCGTGAAGGCGGCGACAGAGAAAGAGAGGCATTGTGAGCGTACTGATTCATTTTTCGATTTTTCCCACCGACAAGCAGACGAGCGTCAGCCCCTATGTGGCCAGGGCCGTGAGGATCATCCGGGACAGCGGTCTCCCCTACAAGATGGGACCGATGAGCACGGCCGTCGAAGGAGAGTGGGAAGAGGTCATGGCTGTCGTGGAGAATTGCTTCAAGGAACTTCGCAAGGATTGCGGGCGGATCTACATGACCCTCCAGATGGATTACCGCGAGGGGGCGGTGAACCGGATCGAAGGGAAAATCAAGTCGGTCGAGGCGAAGCTTTGACCATCTTCGTTGACGGTGCTCTCGTCTCCGTCGGTGAAGGGCAGAAGGGATGAGCTCCCGGTCAAGCGCCCGGCGGGCTTTCCGATCGTCGGACGGTCAGGTGATCCCCATGATCCTGCGCAGTTCCGGTGAGCCGGCACCCTGGGCGGAGAAGAAGAGGGTCACCATGTCGAAGACCGCCCCGTAGAAAGCGTCCCGGTCGTCACCCGCGATGCCGGCCGCCGCGGGAAGTTTCTCGTCCGCGAGGGCCGCGATCATCGCCGCCGCATCCATTCCGGATATGTCCCAGTTCCCGGGGTGGCCCACGAAAAGCCGCATTGCTGCCTCCATGAAATCCTGCAAGCCGTCGTAGATCGGATCCGGGAAAATGGTGATGATCTCCTGGAGCTCCCGCTCCATCTCCGCCGGTTCCATGCTTTCGAGGTAATGCCTGATGCATGCCCGGTAGGGCTTTGCCATCAGGTCTTCAAATTCGGTGTCGTCCATCTCCTGCATTTGTGTCGGCTCCTTCCGGCGGTGATGGGCTTGCCTATACGAAGAACGGCCACCCCTGTCAACCAAAAAGATCCTTGCCTTCGGGTGCGGAATTGTGTAGTTTTTCTGCAAAACCGGTCGAGATGGGGAGCGCGGAAATCGGCGGGGTGCCGGGAAAGGGGCAACATGACGGGAAAAAGAAAAGACGGCCGCATCCCTTTTGTGGCTGTCCTCGGTCTGGTGACGCTCCTTTTCCTCTTTCTTCTCTGGCCCTTTTTCTTTCCCATATTCTGGGCCGCCGTGATCGCGGGAATCTTCAAACCCCTCTACAGGAGGATCGACGGGAAACTCGGCCGGCCGAACCTGAGCACCGCCATCATTTTTCTCGTCATCGCGCTGATCATCCTGCTGCCGGCGGGGGTCGTGGGGACGCTCGTCTTCAACGAATCCGTTCAGATTTACCAGACGCTCAGCCCCGACGCGAAGCATGTGGATCGCAGCATCCAGCATATGATCGATTCGATCTCCGGCAATTCGATCGTCCGTGTGCTCCATATCAATAAGGCGACGCTGATCGCAAAGACCACGGAGGTCGCCCAGGGAATCACGAATTACATCTTCGTCCATCTCAAGCAACTGACGCAGAACACCCTGGGGCTGCTGGTCAAGTTTGCGATCATGCTCTACACGCTCTTCTTCTTCATCCGCGACGGGGACCGGTTTCTCCAGATGGCGATGAAGTTCCTGCCCCTGGGCATGGGTCGCGAGAAGCTGCTCTATGAGAATTTCCTCGTGACGGCGCGCTCGACGCTGAAGGTGACGCTGATCATCGGCGGCATCCAGGGGGTGCTGGGAGGCATGGTCTTCTTCGTGACGGGTATCGAGGGTGCCCTGATCTGGGGGCTTCTCATGATCGTGATGGCCATCGTGCCCGTGGTCGGCTGCTCCATCATCTGGGTGCCCGCGGGCATTCTCATGCTGCTGACGGGCCACATCTGGGAGGGGGTGCTGATCCTTGCTGTCGGGACCTTCATCATCAGCACGGTGGACAATCTCCTGCGACCGATCCTGATCGGAAAAGACGTCGAGATGCACCCCCTGCTCATCTTTCTTTCCACGCTCGGGGGAATCATCCTTTTCGGTTTCTCCGGCTTTGTGATCGGCCCCGTCGTCACGTCCCTGCTCATCGCGCTCTGGGGGATGTTCGCGGAGTTCTACGGGAAGGAAAGCGTAAGCGACTGAAAGCCTTTCAGGTGGGAAGGGGCTTCACGAAAATGACCTTGCCGTCGGCCGGAGCGTAAAAGTCGGTCAGAAAGGCCTCCTGCCGATAGCCGCAGGCGAGGTAGAAGGAGCGCGTAGGCTCATACTGGGCGCGGGAAGAGGTGTCGGCATAGATCAGGCGCGCCCCGCGTGCAGCCATGATCCGTTCTGCGGCGGCCATCAGCCTCCGGCCTACCCCCTGCCCCTGTGCGCCCGGGTCCACCACTATCCAGTAGAGGTCAAAGCTGTGCACGCTGCCGGGAATCGGACCGAAGCAGGCGTAGCCGACCAGTCGCGCGCCTTCTTCGGCGAAGAGGAAGAAGTAGCCGCTCGCGTCACCTTTGGCCAGCCGTTCTTCCACGAGCTCCTCGGCGATCTCCGCCTCCTCCGCCGAGAAAAACCCCGTCGACCGGACGAGCCTGCCCACCGCCTCCCGATCTGAGGGTTTCACCTCTTCTCTGAAGAGGCCAGCCGTGGCGCCATACTTCTCAGGCATGGGGGAGGCCTCCCCGGAACATGAAATAGGCTGCACCCACGAGGCAGCAGCCCGCCCAGAGGTAATCCAGCTTCAGAGGCTGCCTCATGTAGAGAACGGCAAAACAGGCAAAGACCACCATGGTGATGATCTCCTGGATGATCTTCAGCTGGCCCAGATTGAAATAATGGATGCCGATCCGGTTTGCCGGCACCTGGAGGAGATATTCGAAGAAGGCGATCCCCCAGCTCAGGACGATGATCAAAAGCAGGGGCATCCCGTTCATGTTCTTCAGGTGCCCGTACCAGGCAAAAGTCATGAAAAAATTGGATAATGTCAACAATATTAACGTCCTGTACATTACGCATGTTCCTTCGATGAATTATTTTTCGGAAGGATGCGGCGAAGGACATCCTCCAGTGTCAGACCTGCACGAAGAACAGCCGCGAAGAATCCCGCGTCCGGTGAGAGGCAGGGGTTCGCGTTCACCTCGAGGATCCAGGGCCGCCCCTCTCTATCCACGCGGAAATCGACGCGGGCGTATCCCCGCAGCCCGAAGAGCGTCCAGCACCGGAGGGCCATTTCCTTCAACTGCGCGAGCAGCGCGTCGTTATCTCCGCTGAATTCAAAGGTCCGCGGGGTGTTCGCGAATTCGAAAGTTCCCTCCTCCCACTTCGACCGGTACCCGACGACGCGGACCTTTCCCGGAGGATAGGCGTCGAACCGGATCTCGGCGGGAGGGAGGATTTCGGGTCCCTCCGCCCCTTCCAAGAGCGAGAGGTTGAATTCCCGGCCGTCGATGTAGGCCTCGGCCAGACAGGCCCCGCCCAGTGCCTCTCTGTTGGCGTCCATCGCTGCGAGAAGTCGCTTCCGGTCCGCCCCGAAGAGGACAGAATCTTCGTCAAGGCCGATCGAGGCGTGCTCCCAGACGGACTTGACAAGCCACGCTCCTTCGATCCGCAGTCCCTCATGCGGTTCGGCGGCCGTAAACCAGGCTGGCGTCGGAAGACCGGCAGCGGCAAGCCAGCGCTTGGCCAGAAGCTTGTTGGATGTGAGGAACATCGCCTCCGTTCCCGCACCGGTGTAGGGGATCTTGAGGGCGTCGAGGAGGGAAGGAACGATGTGGATCAGATTTCCCTTCCCGGAGAGGGTCTCCACGAGGTTGAAGACGATCCCGGGCTGAATTTCCGCAAGGTTACGCGCGATCGCATCGAGGTTCAGAGAGGCGGAAACGGAAACGGGCTCGTGGCCGAGCGCCGCAAGCCCCCGGGAGACGAAATCGACCTGTGCGAGGACATCCAGTTCGTCCCGCCCCGCCCCCTCGGCCACCTCTCCGTGAATCACCGCCACTTTCATGACCGGTGACCGATGCGTTTCCGGGCGGAGTGCATGATCCGGGCGATCAGTTCACGATAAGGCATTCCGGCGAGGTCGCAGAGTATCGGCAAATCCGAGTGCTCCGGACGGAGTCCGGCGAGCGGGTTCACCTCGATGAAGCTGGGCACCCCGCGTGCGTCGGCGCGCAGGTCGATCCTCCCGCCGTCGCGGCAGCCGAGGCCTCGCCAGGCGGCCAGCGCCGTTTTTTCCGCCTCCCGGGCCGTCGCATCCGTGGCGAGGGCATACTCGATCCGTCCGTGCCAGTCCTCTTTGTTCGCGTAGGAGTAGACCTCCTTTTCGGCCTTTTCCGTGAGATGAACCTCCATGACCCCGGGGGCGTACGCCTCTTCGCCCGTCCCGACGATGCCGACCGTGAATTCCCGGCCCGGGAGAAAGGTTTCGATCAGGACGGGCTGGCAAAAAGCGGTCAGCAGTTCGCCGCAGACCCGTAGGAGTTCATCCCGGTCGGCGATCTTGGAGGCCGCGGAGACCCCTTTCCCCGTCCCCTCCGCAACCGGTTTGGCGAAGAGCGGGAAGGGAAGCGCGACCGTCTCGGCCTCTTCCGGCGTCTCGACGACGGCGAAATCGGGCGTCGGGATTCCGAGGTCGCGGATCACCCGCTTTGTCATTCCCTTGTGGAGGGTGAGCGAAAGCACCAGCGGATCGGAAAAGGTGTAGGGGATCTCCCAGGCATCGAGCAGGGCCGGGACCTGCGCCTCGCGGCCGAAACCGTGAAGTCCCTCGGCGATATTGAAGACGAGTTCCCACCGGTCGCCTGCTGAAAGCCGGCGGGTCAGCGACCGGACGTGACCGATCCGGTCCGTTTCGCAACCGAGCGACTGCAGAGCATCATCAATCGCGTCGATCGTTCGGGGATGGTCGAACTCCGCAGTCTCCTCGGCCGAGTAACCCTCGGCGAGGTAATCATCCCGGAGATCGTAGGTAATGCCGACCTTCACTGCTGTATCCTCATGAAGAACCTTTTGTTGAATACCCCGCGGCCTGCCATGAGAGTACCCAAATGAGACCATCTGTCAACGCAGACTATCTGTCATCCTGCTGTCAACGCAGAACATCTGTCATCCTGAGCCTGTCGAAGGATGGCTTTTGGATAAACCGACCAATCGTTCAAAATCTCCTGAAATCAAGGCCTCTTTCTTTCGGCGAGACCAGCCCTTAACTTGTTTCTCTCGCTCAATGGCCTCTCTTATATCCTGAAATACTTGTGAATAAACAAGTTTCAGCGGCCTTCTTTGGTGGGTGTAACATTTGTCAATCAAACCGTTCTGATGCTCGGCAAACCGCAACGCCAGATTGTTCGTCACGCCAGTGTAATAGCTGCCGTCAGAACATTGCAGAATATAGAGGTAGTATTGCCTCATCCCTCAAACTGCACGCGGCGAAATAAGAAGGTGGTGTCATGGTTTCCTTCGATAAACTCAGGGCAAGCTAAGCTCACCATGACACCGCCGCGTTCATGACGTCATTCTGTCCATGGTTCGACAAGCTCACCATGACATCAGTTCGTGAGCGCTCCCTTTCCTAATGGATCACGCCTTCGCTCGACGGGCCGTCCGGATAGCGAAAGAGTTTCCCTGCGTAGTTTCGCAGGAGCAGGTCGCCACCCTCCCGTCCTTCGACGTACTCGGGGAGCAGAGGGATCTTCCCGCCGCCGCCGGGGGCGTCGATGACGTAGGTCGGCACCGCATAGCCTGTGGTGAATCCGCGGAGTCCGCGGATTACTTCCAGCCCTCTGGAGACCGGGGTCCGGAAATGGGAGGAGCCGGGGATCGGGTCGCACTGGTAGAGATAGTAGGGCTTGACCCGGATCTTCAGCAGGCCGTGGACGAGTCGCGTCATCGTCTCCACGTCGTCGTTGATCCCGGAAAGGAGGACCGTCTGGCTCCCGAGAGGAATGCCCGCATCGGCGAGGCGCGCGCAGGCCCGGGCGACATCGGGCGTCAACTCGTCGGGATGGGTGGCGTGGATGCTGACCCACAGGGGGTGATAGCGTTTCAGCATCCGCACCAGGGCGGGGGTGATGCGCTGCGGGAGGACGACCGGCGCCTTGGTGCCGATCCGGATCAACTCCACGTGGGGGATCCGCCGCAGATTCGCGATCAGCCATTCCAGCTGTTCATCCGCCAGGGTCAGGGGATCGCCGCCGGAAAGGAGGACGTCCCGGACCTCCGGGTGAGCGGCGATGTAAGCGATGCCCCTCTCCCATTGATCGGTGCTCCGGCAGTGATTGCCATGCTGCCCGACCATCCGAGACCGGGTGCAGTACCGGCAGTAGGTCGAGCAGGTCCCCGTCACCAGGAACAGAACGCGGTCCGGATAGCGGTGGACGATCCCGGGAACCGGGCTGTCCTCGTCCTCATGGAGGGGGTCATCCGCCTCACCGTTGCTGCGGAAGTGCTCATACACAGTAGGCACAACCGCTCTGCGCAGGGCGTGACGCGGATTCCACGGATCGATCAGGCTCATGTAATAAGGGGTGATCGCGAGAGGGAGGGCGCCCGCCTGGCCGATCATGGCGTGGAGCTCATCCTCTGACAGTCGGATCATCTTTCCCAGCGTCTCCGCATCGCGGATGCAATTGCGAAGCTGCCAGTGCCAATCGTTCCATTCCTTGAGGGTGATGTTCGGGAAAAAACGCTTCCGGAAGGCCCTCGCCCGGCTGTCGCCGAAAGCGGACAGCCTCGGCGCCGGTCGGACCGGGACCGCAGCGGGGGTGTAGAGGGTGTTCAGGGATGTTCCAACATGTTCGTTGTACTGTTGCAGACCGTTGCCGGTCGTACAACCTGGAGGCTCCGCCTCCTCCGCAAAAAGTGCTTCACTTTCCATCTATTTCTCCTCCTTTAGTCTCAAATGCTCAAAAAGAGAGGACAGGCCTCTCTTTTATTCACGCGCGTCACTGCTGCCGGGGTCGCCGTATCTTGTATGCCGATGCGCTTCTGCCCCTGCGGGCGGCAACGGTGGTCATGTTGTGGTGATCTCTGTTCATTTTCGCCGACGCTTTACTCTTTTTGATATGGCCTGTCAATAGATAATTTCGACGGGTCCTCGCGATCACAACTTCCATATTTTATTTGACGATATAACTCCTTACGACGACGATGTCCCTTCCTTTTTCATCGCGGTCCAGGTCGCCTGTCGCCTCGACCTGGCGCTGAAGACAACCGAGCAGCTCTTTTCCCCTCTTGTTCCCGGCGATCCGGTACTCCCTTTCGTCCGCCGTTGCGAGGGCAGCGGCGATCACCTCCTGGCGATCATCCCAATCCACAGGGATGACAATTCCGACGAGGGTGATCTTCTTCTTCCTGGGCAGAACCATTCGACCGCATCCTGTCGTTCATTTCTCCGATTTCTGATCACGCATGATGAATCGCCGCCAAGCAAGACAATGGCACATGTTGAAAGATCCGTGCCCATTTCATATGCCATTGAAATAACGATATTATTCATAGTGGCCCCGTAAAAAACCGGAACAATGAATTCTGTATTCTGATGAGTAACTCTTCATTAAGCAATGAAACGAGATTATCACTAATGTAAGATTTAGCAATAATTAAATAAATATGAATTCGGAATGGATTGGACCGGTTGAATGAAAAACGGAACCAAAAATTCCTCTTCATTTCTCCTTGACAAGGTCGCCCCGTCGACTAGAATCGGACAGCCCACACGGGAGAGTGGATGAGGAAAATTTTGAATTTTTTCATGATCGTTATGACGTCCCCGTCGAGGATGCAGGATGCCGGAACTCCCCGAGGTTGAAACCCTTTGCCGCCAGATGAACGCCCTCTTGCCCGGCCAGGAGGTTCTCCGAATCGACGTATCCGATTCGCGGTTGGGAAAAATCGACGGGTGGGTCGGGCGCCGGGTTGCGGCCGTGAAACGCCGGGGCAAGTATATCCGGATCGATATGAGCGGCGGCTTGACGGCGGAGATCCATCTTCGGATGTCCGGGAGGCTTCTTTATCGTGCGGCCGATGATCTGCCGGCCGATATTCCCTATCGGCGGCTGGCGATCCATTTCTCTTCGGGGGCGTTGGTGCTGATCGATCCGCGCCGTTTCGCGACTGTCACGTTGCAGCCGCAGGGGATCGAACCGGCGATTCCGGATGATCCCATGGAGAGTCTCCCGGCACGGCGCCTCCTGGAGGTGGCGCGGGAACGTCGGCTTCCGGTAAAGTCTTTTCTCATGGATCAGCGGCTCATTGCCGGAATCGGCAATATCTACGCCTGCGAAATCCTGTTTGCCGCGCGGATCGATCCCCGCCGGCCAGCCGGCAGCCTGACGATGGCCGAATGGCGGAAGGTGGGGAAGGCGGCGGCAATGATTCTCCGCCGGGCCGTGGCCTGCCGGGGAACGACGGTCTCCGACTGGAGAGATCTCTTCGGCCGCAGCGGGACAAATCAGGAGCGTCTCGAAGTCTACTCGCGGCAGGGAGAACCCTGCAAGCATTGCGGCAGCATCATAGAGCGGATCAGCCAGAGCGGCCGTGGCACGTGGCTCTGCCCGAGCTGCCAGAAATAGCCGCACTACAGAGGGGATCCTCGCTGCCCAGTTGCCGAACTTGACACAGAGGAAGACCGGATAAAGATGTGATTCGGGGCAAGGCAGCATCGTTCGCTCCGATAGAGACGCGGGGGCATCATTCGCCGGGAGAGGGGAAAACTTGACAACAGGGTGAATTAAGGGTATCCATCGCAGCAGTCGTACGTAAACCAGCAATGGACATTCACCGATTCATCCAGAGAAGCAGGAATTTACGCACGCTTCTTATTCAAGGTCCACCCGGCCGGATGATGACCAGAAACCAGTATAGACATTGGCTAGCAGTGATTGTCGGCGTTGCTGATTGCGCGCCGATGTAATCGAGGAAGCGGAGCTGTATAAAAAAGGAGTCAAAAGTGCCTGACGAAACGCAAAACCTTCCACCGCGGCCGGAGACTCCCGTGGCTTCTTGCCCTCCGGTCATACCCGGCTGGAACCTCTATTCTCCGGTCATGCCGGAGGAAGATGAGATCAGCCTCCTCGACCTCTTCATCGTGCTGCTCCGGCACAAGCTCATGATCCTCTCCGTCGTTGTCTTGGCGGGGATTGCCGCCGTTGTGGTCAGCCTCCGGATGACGAACATCTACCGCTCGGAGGCCACCCTTGCGCCGACAACGGAGGAAAAGACGGGAGGGGGGCTTTCTGCGCTTGGCGGTTTCGGCGCAATGATCGCTTCGGAGGTGGGGATCGGTGGGTCCGGCTCCCTCGATCAGTTCGAGGTCGTCCTGAAGAGCCGGGAACTCACGAAGATCATCGTCGACCAGTACAACCTGATGCCCGTGATTTTCGAAGACGACTGGGATGCCGAAAACAAACGGTGGAAGGAAAAGGAGAAGGAAAAACAGCCCAATTTCGAGGACGCCTACAAGAAGATTCAGGATGACCTGCTGAGCGTGAAACCGGATGAAAAAAAAGGTGTTCTGCGCGCGAGTTTCGAATCGAAGGACCCCGAGATGGCCCAGAAGATCCTCAATTACTACATCGTGGGCATGAGCGACTTCCTCCGTCGCCAGACCCTGGAAGATGCCTCCGCCCAGCAGGCCCTTCTCACGCAGCAACTGTCGAAGACGGCGGATCCGCTTCTCAGGAACAGTCTTTATGAACTGATCGCCAAGCAGATCGAGAAGGAGACCTTGGCCAAGGTCCAGAAGTATTACAGCTTCAACGTCATCGACCCGCCCTATGTGCCGGAACGAAAATTCAAGCCCAGGCGGGCGCTGATCTGCGTTCTTTCCACCGTGGTTGCGTTTTTTGTCGCAATCTTTCTGGCATTTTTCACGGAGTACATCCGGAATCTCAAAACGAAGGAGGAGCCGGAGCGGCTGGCGAATCTGCAAAATGCCCTACGTCTGCGGAGGAAGCGATAGGCCAAAGAGGGCGTCCCCGGAAGTTTGTCGAACCATGAGACCGACCGTCTGCCGCCTTCGGCAGCGGCCATAAAAGTGAGCAAAATGAATAAATCTCTCAGAAAGCGGATATGGATGTTGGCGGTTGTTCTGTTGATGCTGGTCCCCGGCCTACCATTCGCCCAGCAACTGACCCAGTCTCAGATCGACGAACTCCAACGCCGGTACCCGAACCAGCGGCTGACCCAGTCTCAGATCGACGAACTCCAGCGCCGGTACCAGAACCGGAGGCTGACGCAGTCTCAGATCGACGAACTCCAGCGCCGATACCCGAACCAGAGGCCGACGCAGTCACAGATCGATGAGGTCCAGCGCCTGTACCCCAGTCCGCAGATGACGCCGGAACAGATCGACGCCCTGCAGCGTCCGTCGACCCCCCTGCAGCTTTCCCCTCAGCAGATCGATGCCTTCAAACGCCTTTCCCCGGCCCAGCAGGCCGCCATGAACGAGGAGATCGCCAAAACGGGAGGCAACCTCACGCCCGAGGCGTTGGAGGCGCTCAAGAACCGTCCCGAGTTCCGCGACCTGAAGCCGGAAGACATCGTCACGGGCAAGGAGATTCTGGAGAAGCAGGAGGCCGCAAGGAAAGAGGCAGAAAAGGCGCGACTCCAGGGGAGTGTGGTAGGAGAGGCGGAGAAAAAAGCCCTCGAACAGAAGCTCGCCGAAAAACCGGTGGCGACCTTCGAGATGGAGAAGACCGAGGCAGAGCGGAAGACGATCGAGGGGGAGGCCAAATATCAGTCCCTGTACGAGCGCTCCCGTCAGATCCGCAAATACCAGGACATCTCCCTCGACCTCAAGCCCTTCGGGTACGACTTCTTCCGTGACGCCTCCGTCGTGCTCACCACGGACCGCAGGGACATCCCCGTTCCCCTCAAGTATGTTGTGGGGCCGGGCGACGAGGTGAAGCTCTCGCTGTGGGGCCGGCTGAACGCCTCCTATACGCTCGTCGTCGATCGTGACGGCAAGATCACGATCCCCAACATCGGACCGCTGGTCGTCGCGGGGATGACCTTCGAGCAGATGTCGGGCTACCTGATCAAGCAGGCGGAGCAGATCACCGGCACGAACGTCGATATCTCCATGGGTGCCCTCCGGACGATCCCCATCTTCGTCCTGGGGGACGTCCGCCGCCCCGGGGCTTACACGATCAGCGCTTTTGCGACGATCACCGACGCCCTTCTCCTCGCCGGTGGGCCGACGGAGATCGGCTCCATGAGAAAGATCGAGCTCAAGCGGAAGGATGCCGTCGCCCAGACATTCGACCTGTACGATCTCCTCCTCAAGGGGGACAAATCAAAGGACGTTACCCTCCGGGCGGGCGACATCGTTTTCGTTCCGGTGATCGGCCCCTACGTCGGTGTCGCCGGGAACATCAAGCGGCCGGCACTCTATGAGATGAAGGATAAATTCTCCCTGGAGCACCTTTTCGAACTGGCCGGCGGACTCGTGCCCACCGCCTACACGCAGCAGATCCAGGTGGAGCGCACGGTCAAAAACGAAAAGCAGATCGTTATCGACATCGACGATAAGAACCTGAGCAGCGTCGGGGCCTTTCCGCTTCAGGACGCGGACCTCGTCAAGGTCTTCTCCATCGTCGACAAGGACACGAATATCGTCACCCTCCAGGGGAATGTCAAAAAGGGGGGGAAATATGCGCTGAAGCCGGGGATGCGCCTGAGCGATATCCTCAATGATCCGCTGATCGACCTGCTCCCGGAGACCTATTTCGATTACGCGCTGATCAAGCGGCAGAAACCGCCGACCATGGAAACCGTGCTGATCCCCTTCAATCTCGGCGATCTCCTCGTGCGTCGCGATCCGGCAGCCAACGTGGAGTTGCAGCCGCTCGATTCGATCTACGTCTTCAGCAAATGGTTCTTCAAGGACAAGCCGTTTTTCTCCGTGGAAGGCGAGGTCCGCATGCCGGGCAGCTTCGACCTGGCGGACAACTTCAGGGTGAAGGACGGGCTCCTGGCCGCCGGCGACCTGACCCGTGACGCCCATCTCAAGCAGGGCGAGATCATCCGGCTGGATACGAACAATCAATACCATACCCTTTACTTCGACGTGGGTCGGGCCATGGCCGACGACCCTGCGGCAAACATCCCGTTGCAGGATCAGGACCGGATCGTCATCCATTCGGTCTGGGAAGAGGTGTACAAGAGAACAGTCGCCGTGGAGGGCGAGGTCGGCAAACCCGGCGATTACCAGTTGACCGAAAAAATGACCGTCAAGGACCTCATCTTCAAGGCGGGAAACATCCTCGAATCGGCCTACCCCGACGACGCGGAGATCAGCTCGCTCTCGACCGACAACGGGCAGGAGGCGAAGCTTGTCCAGCGGAACGTCAACCTCCGGAAGGCGCTGGCGGGCGATCCGGACCACAACCTCGTGCTCAAGCCCTACGACCGGCTCTTCGTCAAGCGCATCCCTGACTGGCGGCCGGACAAGTACGTGACCCTTACCGGGGAGATCCGGTTCCCGGGCCGCTACATCATCAGGAAGGGCGAGCGCCTCTCCGAGGTGATCGAACGGGCCGGCGGTTTCCGGGACAAGGCCTACCTGAGGGGGGCCATCTTCACCCGGGAGCGGGTAAGGGAGAGCCAGCAGAGGAGCATCCTCGAAATGGCGGACCGACTGGAGAGGGAACTCTTGGCCGACGCGTCCGGGCAGATCTCCACCGCCCTGTCGGCGGAAGAAGTCGCGGGTAAGAAGGGGGAACTGGAACAGAAGAAGAAGTTCGTGGAATCGATCCGAGGGCTCAAGGCGACGGGAAGGATGACGATCTACTTGGCCCATCTGAGGCTGCTGAAGGGAAGCCCCTATGACCTCGAACTGGAACAGGGGGATCAGCTCGTCATTCCCCAGAAAAACAGTGTCGTGACGGTCGTCGGGGCCGTGATGACCCAGGCGAGCCTGATCTATTCGGACAGGATGTCCTTCCAGGACTACATCAGCGAGTCGGGTGGATATGCCCGGTTTGCCGATTCGGACAACACCTTTGTGATGAAGGTGGACGGCTCAGCCCGCAAGCTCTCCCGCGGATTGCTCAACTGGAGCAACCCCCGGGAACGTTGGGAGTTGGCCGGCTTCGGGGAGCCGGTTCCCGCGATCGAACCGGGGGACACGATTGTGGTACCCGAAAAGATAGAACGGATCGCCTGGCTCCGGGAAATACGCGACATAACGCAGATCCTGATGAACGTGGCCGTCTCGGCGGCGGTGGTGATCAAGCTGTGGTAAAAAATGTGAAATATTTCTTGACAGAGATCGGCACGGGTTTTATGATGTGCCCCACTGACAAACTGCCGGAGTCAAAAATCATCGAAACTGAACAATCCATTGGAGACCATTACGTCTTTCGGGGTTCTATTTTCTGTACGCTTGAATGAGATGATCTTTTTTCGTTAGACATGAGGAGGATTGTGATGAAAAAGTTCAGGAAATGCGCAATCGGTATCGCTATTCTATTTTTGGTATCGCTTGTAATCCCTCTGCAGTCGATGGCCGCTGAGGCTGCCGCTGGCTCGGGGGCCGCCGGTGCCGGCGCCGCTGCCGGCGCGGGAGCCGCCGCCGGAGTCGGTGCGGGAACGATCGCGGTCGGCGCCGCTGTCGCCGCAGCCACCATTGCCGCCGCGGCAGCAGGTTCGAGCGGCAGCGGCAGTACTCCGACGCCGACCCCCTCGCATCATTAAGATTGTTGATTTTTCCTGGGTCGGGCCTCTGTTTCGAAGGCCCGACCCCCATACGTCCTTGCATCCAGATAAACTCATCCATCGCCTTCAGCCCATCATCATCGCATTGCTTTGTCTTCTGGCGTTTCCCGCCGTCATTGCGGCTGCCGATGATCCGAAAGAGACTGCGGAGATTCTCGATGCTGCCGAAGCTGTCTTTCAGAAAATGGCAGCAGGCGATTTCCCGGCCCTCTGGCGTGGGCTGACGTCAGAGACGCAACGGAACATCATCCGGAATGTTCGCAAAGCCGAAGGAAAGATCGGTCACGACTATACCGAAGAGCAGATCCGGCACGCCTTCCAGAACGGCGAGCCACTCGCGCGGGAGTACTGGAAAGCATATCTCACCTGGTTCGATCCGAAGACCGTCCTGAAGGAAAGCCAGTGGAGCATGGGGAAGGTGAACAGGGGTCGGGCTGAGATCATCCTCCGCTATCATAAGTCCGATCATGATGCACTCCTCAAGATGTTCCGCGAAGAGGGGCGCTGGAAGGTCGGCCTCGACGAGACCTTTTCCGCCCGCCAGTAGCTTTAATCAGGTCAGCCCGGAGGTTCGATGAAAAAGGCATTCATCACCGCCCAGCCGGATTCAACCAGGCAAACCCAGGCGCTCTCTTCTACGAGAACCTCATGATGGGCATCCAGATGATCCACGAACAGTCCCAAGCCTACCGGCAGCAGTACGGCTTCAATTCCATCGTTTTGCTTCCCGTCAGTCTGTACGGCCCCGGGGATAATTTCGATCCCAGTTCCTCCCGTGTCATCCCGGCGCTGATCAAAGAGTGCGTCGACGCCAAGCTGAGGGACGATGATGGCGTCGAGGTCTGGGAGAGCAGCCGGGCAACGCGGGAAATTCTTCCACGTGGAGGATGCCCCCCGGGCGATCATCGAGGCCATGGAGAAGTACAACCACTCGGATCCCGTCAACATTGGCGCCGCTTCGAGATCTCCATCCGCGATCTAGTTGAGTTGATCGCAAAACTAACCGACTTTACAGGAAAATATCTGGGACTCCTCGAAGCCTGACGGTCAGCCCTGCCGGAGGCTTGACACCTCCAGAGCCCAGAAAAGCGTTTGGTTTCAGCGCCGGGGCGGATTTTCGCGAGGGTCTGAAAAGAGCCATCGCCTAGTATCGGTAGTAGCAAGCTCCGACGGTCTGAGGTTTCGAAAGCAAAGGAGTGGTCGGACTTGGGCCTCTCCCTGTGAGATGGGAGTGAAAGATTTTTCCCGGATGTTTGTTACGTAAAATGCGGACGCCGTAGTATAATTTAGTAGTTAAATCAATATATTAAAATACATCGGCGCGCCGAAGTCCCCTAAAACGAGACGCTTTGACGGCAAAGACCGCCAGCAAATACGCAAGATTATTGATGCGGCACTCTTAACCCTTTAGTGTCGGAGGCAACATATGAGTCGGAAATCATTTTTCGCCACGCTTAGCTTTTTGATGCTGTTTTTGATGTCTGGTTCAGCCTTTGCCCAGACAGAACAAACAAATGCCGACGAGCGATACCACGAACGGATCAGGCAACTCTGGAATAATGAAAGAGCACAATACCTTGTATTGGCAAAGAAATCTGGAGATAATCTGCAGAGCCTTTACAGCATCCAAAACGGAACCAATAATTTGCTTAAGTATGCCGCTTATTGCCAGAAGTACTCAATTCTTGATGACCTCAGCAGTTTGTATCTTCAAGCCCTTGATACGCTAACCGAAACAGATCAATATCTCTACGCTTACTACCCTGGCGGCCCGAGACGTTCAGTTCATTCATTGGATAGAAAATATCGAATGTGGTTGGATAAACAGGGTGGAGAATCTATTTTATCCAGTTCGCAATACCTGTATCTGCTATCAGATACGGTTAGTATTATTGCTGATATTAAAGAAGAAAAGCGAACACCGATTATGAAGGAGGCGCTAAATAAATTTATTCCCTTGTTAATTGAGCATTATAATCGTTGGATATTTAACACGCCGGGACCATTTCAGGTGCGTGGCTGGGGCTGCCGCTTTAATGGTAGGGATGTGCCAACAGGCATGAACCATTTAGAATATATAAACAAGAGAATCGATAAACAACTTGGTAATGGCAAGAGCCCTGCATATTGCAACGCAGTTACGGATACCGATATGTGGATTATTGCTGGGGTTGCCAATATTCTTGCCACTCATAAAAAAGAAAAAGACATAGTGCCAATCTCGCAGGAAGAATACAAAAAGTTACTGAATTATCTAAAAGCGGGTATCAAACTGCTGGAAAGCCGTTTTAGTTATACAGAGCTGAAAAATTTTGATGGACAGCCGGTTGCTGGTGCAATCTTTCAACCAGGGGTATGGGATGAACATCCTGATTTTGCATTTGCCGGATATAGCGGAAAAGAATTTCCCAAAGTTTCAGGTACAGATCAGATAAAATATCAGGGCAAAGGTGTAGGGTGGGATTTAAGCCATGCCCGGAGACTTGTACATGTGTTTGAAACTCTCATGAAATCTAAGAATATTTTAGATTTGGATTTTCCAACCAAAGAGGTTATGGTAAAAATGGCCAATCAACTTGTTTATGCCTCTTTTAACCGCGATTTCACAAGACCATTATTTTCTAACTTTATGGATGGGACAAATGGATGGTATCGCGTAAATTATGATGGTCGACCAGGGTCCGGATACGGGCCGGGGGATATGTCAATATCCATTTTGACAGGCGGCTATGGCTTCTGGTCGAGATACAATGCCGACATTCAAAAATTGTTTGTTGGATTAATGAATATGCTGGAATCGAATGATCCTGAAGTTCGGAAGCATGTTATTGAACATTATGAAATGAACTATTGGAGTCAATACAAGCGACTGCATGACATCGATTTCAGAAAAAAAGCTAATCCACATGCGCAGTCTGTATTAATTGAGTTTCTACCTTCTCTATGCTTTATTAATAGCAAACTAATGAATAGACCGGACTGATTTTTCATGAGCGAAAATTCTTTTAATGTTACGATACGAAAAAAAAGAAAACGTCGGGAGTACAAATGAAAACGTATTGTATTTTCTTTGATATATGAAACGAATCATCCACGTTGTCGGCGCGCGGCCGAATTTCATGAAGATTGCACCGATCATGTGTAAAAGTTAAGGACTTCCCGGACAGTCAGTCCCTCTTCGGTGGCGATGTTTAAGCCGCCTCTTTGGTCGTTATCTGCTCTTTGATAACCTTGCCAGCCTCGATAGTCTCGATCGGTCTCTTGCCCATGTTCCGGTAACCTCGGTGTGGCCTTTCGTAGTTGTAATGCTGGAGCCACTGATCCAGGGCCTTCTGAAGCTTCTCGACGGAAGGATA
>JAJFTY010000065.1 GCA_021372695.1 Deltaproteobacteria bacterium | reverse complement strand
CGAGGGAAACCTCATCACCACGGTTGGCTTGAACGGAAGCATCCCCGAACGGGCAAAGGTAATTGATCTGGGGGGGGCGACACTCATGCCGGGTCTTATCGATTGCCATGTCCACTGCGGCGGAGTTGTCGACTACCAGCTCAAGGAGGGCGAGGTGCCTTTCGGTGGACGTGAAGCCACCGATAATTACGCTGGTGTCAGGAAGCATGCCATCGAAAACGGTGTTACCACAGTGCGGAGCATGGCTGACTTCTTCCCCGATATCGTCCAGGTTCGGGACGAAATCAACTCCGGAAAACTACAGGGTCCCAGGTTCGTCTGCGCCGGACCATTCTTCACGGCCCCCGGCGGCCACCCCGGCTACACCATCTGGGGCGGGATCCAGCACATTGTCGATCACGGCCTCAGGCAGGTTTCGGAACCCGATGCGGCCCGGGAAGAGGTCAAGAAGCTGGTGGACGGCGGCGTGGATTTCATCAAGACCGGCCTGGCGGACGTGGACGTTTGGAGATACCCGAGAAAGGTTCCGAAGCTGGACCTGAAGGTGCTTGCCGCCATCGTCGATGAAGCCCACAAACATGGTCTTCGTACCGCCGTCCACGCGGAAACGCCGCAGGATGGCCTGGATGCGGTAAAGGCCGGGGTTGACAGTATAGAGCACCTAGTGCTTGCCGGGGCAGCCAATCCCGAGGCGCCGGAAGGGTTGGCGGAACTGATGCTCCAGAACAACGCGTACTTTGTGCCCTGCGCTGCTACCCCGTTCTTCTACAAAGACTGGTTTCCGCAACTCCCGAAAAGGTATGGGGACCTGGAGAAGATCACGAAGAGCCTTTATGACGCGGGAGTGAATATATCCCTGGGCACGGATGCCGGAGCCCCGAAGGTCCAATTTGGCGAAGCGGTTCACCTGGAGATGGAACTCATGGCGAAGCTGGGCATGAAGCCCATGGACATCATAGTGTCCGCCACGAAGAGGGCGGCGGAGAACCTCGCCAAGGCAGACATCATCGGAACGATAGAGGTCGGCAAGCTTGCGGATATGATCGTCGTGGCCGGTAATCCGTCCGTTCAGATAACCGACTCCAGGAATATCAAGCTGGTCATAAAAGACGGGAAGATCCTGGTGGACAAGCTCAACTGATACAAAGCCGTTTGACGTGACTGCTTTTCCGGCCTTGCTCCGCATGCGCGGGGCAAGGCGCGGGGAAGAATCAGGGGGGGCGCACAACGCGTCACCCTGGCGAAAGCCGGATTGAGCCGGGCGCAACCGCATGCGGTGTGTGGGGCAGGCTTTCCAGCCTATCGCCGAGGTATCGAAGGTCGAGCGTCAGGTTGAACGCAACTCTGAGTGCGAAGTGAGGTTTTCTTTAATGGACAAAGTAGTTCGGAATGTTGAAGAGGCATTAGCTGGAATTGGAGACGGCGCCACGGTGGCTCTCGGGGGATTTTTCGCCGCGGGGGTACCGAGAGTGCTACTCCGGGCGTTGATAGATAAAGGGGTTAAGGACCTTACCCTGGCCTGCGGATCAGGTCCGCTTCTGGGTGCCCTGAATGAATTGAACGATTTGGTGAAGAACCGGCAAATCCGTAAGGTAATCGACTCCTATGGGCTCTTTCGCTCGGCAAAGAAGGGGCTGGAGCATCCCTTCGAGCAGTTGATAAGGGCAGGTGAGATCGAGTTGGAAGTCTACCCCATGGGGACGCTCAGCGAGAAGTACAGGGCGGCGGGAGCGGGTATCCCGGCGTTCTACACTCCCGCCGGATCGGGGACTCCGGTGCAGGAGTCGGTACTCACGAGCGTTCAGGCGAATCGGACACCGAAGGAGCCTCGCTGTATCAACGGGCAGGCCTGTGTTCTGGAATACGCGCTGAAAGTCGATTTTGCACTGATCCATGCTCATACGGGCGATCCCGAAGGCAACCTGGTATATCGAAAAACGGCACGAAATTTCAACCATGTCATGGCGATGGCGGCCGCGGTCACGATAGCCGAGGTTGAGAACCTAGTGGATACAGGCGGGTTGGACCCCGACGGGATTCATACCCCGGGAATTTTTGTCCAGAGAGTAGTGAAGGTGCCCAGGATCGCATTCGATATCACGAATCTCTAAAACGGATTTGTATTCAAAAACGACTGTCCTCGGGTTCGTGCTGAACGAAGCAAGCGCCCATTCGCCGAGAGGGCGGGGGTAGGAAACAGTGTTCGACGGGCATCCATACCCGTTTATGTTCCTGGCGTAGCCGACCGCTGTCGGACTCCAGGAAGGAGGAGCTGGTTTTGAGGAAATTTGAAGGACTTCCCCGCGAAATCATCGCCCTGAGGGTAAGCAAGGAGATCAAGGACAATTCCTATGTGAACCTCGGCATCGGAATTCCCACCCTGGTCGGCAACTGGCTCGAGGGCAGGGACGTGATACTCCAGTCAGAGGTAGGGATGTTGAAAACCGGATGTATCGCGGAAGGCGAAGACGTCGACCAGGATCTCGTCAATGCAAGTTGCCAGGCCGTAACGGAACTTCCCGGCACCGCCTATTTCGACATATGCGACTCGTTTGCCATGATACGCGGCGGGCACGTGGACGTTACCGTCATGGGCGCTTTCCAGGTGAACGAGGCCGGAGATTTCGCCTCATGGTACAACCCGTCCAGGGGGCTGGATGGAGTCGGCAACATTGGCGGTTCAATGGATCTGGCGGTCGGCGCCAAAAAGCTTTTCATCGCCATGGAACACACCACGACGAAGGGCGAACCGAGGATTCTCCGCAATCTGACCTATTCCGAGACGGCCCTGAGGAAGGTCAACATGATCTTTACTGACCTCGCGGTTATCGAGGTGGTGCCGCAGGGTCTTTTGCTGAAGGAGATCTATCCGGGTCTGTCCGCGGAGGATTTGCAGTCGGTGACGGAGGCGAAGCTGATAGTCGCTCCCGATCTGAAAGAGATCGAGTTGTAGAGGCGAAGTTGCGTTCAGCATCACGTTCGTCCGGCGGCTGACGATAATCTGGAACGGAGGGTTCAGAATGGCAAATCAGGCAGGAAAAAGATACGTCTGCACGAAGTGCGGAGCGGAGCACATCGTGACGCGGCCTGGTGGCGGAACATTGAGTTGCTGCGGCCAACCGATGGAAATCAAGAAATAGGCGTTTGATGTTGTTTCACATGTAATAATCGGAGGATGCTCGGCTATGGCTCAACTGGGCAAAAGGTATCGTTGTAAGGAATGCGGGACGGAAATTCTCTGCACGAAGGCAGGCGAGGGAAACCCTTCATGCTGCGAAAAAGAGATGCAAATCCAGGAACCGAAGGTGGTGCCTTCTTCGGATTGATATTTCTGGAAGCATTGCACCAACGGGGAAACACAAGACATACCGGGTTGCCGAGATACTAGTCTGGCTCCCCGATGCCCGGGGCGGAAGATATCCCGAAGGCAACCCGGCTCACGGCACAGTCTAATTCGTTATGTCAGGGCAACAATTCTAATACACGTGACAATACTCTTTGTCTGACATCGTTCAGGTTTCAGCTTCAAACAGGTTTTTCTTCCCGGGTTTTCTGTAAAGAGTATAGCGAAAAGTAGCGCGAGTCCAGCCACTTGCCTGAAACGAGATGCGTATCCTAACGAGTGATCCCAATATGAATGTAGGTTCATTCATATTGGGATGCGGTTTCAGACTGGTTGCGAGCACTCTTCCAGGCATTCACGGGATTCTCAAAAAACGTCGTGGGAAGAGAAGGGGGCAAGGTGCGTCCGATTGGGGGG
>JAJFTY010000064.1 GCA_021372695.1 Deltaproteobacteria bacterium | reverse complement strand
CAACTGAACAAGTATTTCACCATTAACAACATGCCGGTTGTCTCCTCCCAATATTGGAACATGGTGCACGGCAACACGCCCGAGGAGGTGCTGCAGGACCTCGAAGGGTTGCAGATCATGCGAACGCTGGGCCGGAACATGGCATGGCTCCTAAAATCGATCGCCGCGGGCAAGCAAGCCGGGGTTCCCCTTCCGGAAACCGAAGAGAGGCTACGGACCAATTTCATCCGGTAGCCGTCAGATTCTGACCTCGCAAATACGGTCAACCGGAATGCCCTGCACTAGAGAATCGCCTTGATTTCCGAACGGAAATCGTCGATAGATAGCGCCTTCGCCGGATTCCGCGGTCCGGATTCCGGAATTACATTGAGTGGCGGGTCGATCTTGATTTCCTCGGTAAGGCAGGGAAAGTTCTTCTACGGATGGGTCATCGTTGCAGTCCTTTCTCTGACCGGCACCATGATATGGGGAATGCGGTTCTCCTTCGGCGTCTTCTTCAAGTCCCTGGAGACTGAATTCGGACTCAACCGGACCGCCACCTCAGCCATATTCTCCGTATACGTCATCCTCTCCGCCCTGTTCGCCACGGCCACCGGCTGGGCCGTCGACCGTTTCACCCCCAAGCGGATCATCTTCCTGATGGGTCTCCTTACGGGGCTGAGCCTGACGCTGACCAGCTTCACCGGGGAGCTCTGGCAGGTATTCGTCACCTACAGCGTGCTGCTCGCCATGGGCACCGGGATGGTTTATGTCCTCATCACGTCGATCATGTCACGATGGTTCCACCGGAAACTGGGCCTGGCGATGGGCATCGCAGGCTCGGGCTCGGGCCTGGGGATGCTGCTCATTCCGCCGCTGGCCACGTGGCTGATCGCCGAATACGACTGGCGCACGGCTTACCTGACCATGGGGATATTGACCTGGGCGATCACCCTCTCGATTCTGGGCTTCGTCAAACAGGACCCTTCCGAGGTCGGTTCGCTGCCCGATGGGATGCCCCGGGAAGAGCCTGGGAACCCGGGCCCGCCGGAGGGCCGGAGAGCCCCGTACCTGCCGGGGCTTTCGCTGGAACAGGTCCTGCGCAGCCGCAGTTTCTGGTTCCTGGCGCTTCACGAGATATTCTGCGCCTACAGCCAGTTCTTCGTTCTCACCCATCTCGTGCCGCATGCCACGGACGTCGGAATATCGGCGGGGGAGGCGGCTCTGCTTCTCGGGCTGATCGGTGGGGCGGGAATTCCCGGAAGGATCGTGATGGGCATCGCTTCGGACAGGCTCGGGCGAAAAGGCACGGTCCTCTTCTGCTCCCTGATCATGGCGCTGGCGCTCCTCTCACTCACCCAATCCGCGGCCCCCTTCGCGTTCTACGCTTTTGCCGTTGCCTACGGCTTCGCCTTTGGAGGCCGGACATCGGGGATGCCCGCACTGGTCCTGGATACGTTCGGCCGGCGTCCCTTCGGGAAGACGATCGGGCTGCTCGAGGCGAGCTGGGGCGTGGGTGCCGCCGTGGGGCCGGCCCTCGGCGGCCTCATTTTCGATATGACCGGCGGCTACGGGACGGCCTTCCTGATCGCGACGGTGACGATGTTCATCTCCTCCTCGATGGTCCTGCCGCTGAGTGGGCGGGCGGGGCGTTGATATATTTCACCTTGATGTCCCGCCGGTTTTTCGGTATCGTCCGCCATACCCCCTGACATCTCAGCAACTGTGCACCGCCTCGGCGACGGTTCGCCAGTACGTCCTGTACTCCACAAATCGTCAACTTCGGCAAAATGCTTTATTCCAATCGGAAAGCAGTGATGAAAAAGAGGCAATTATTTTCTTGACTTTCCATTCACATAAGAGCATTCGATGGTCACCGTATCTCCTATTCGCTCTGTAAACCCAGTAACCTGACAACCTAACCTTTGGCCTTCTGGTGAGTAAAATGAGAAGGTGGGGTTACCAAAAAGTGATCAAGTGAAGCCTCTGAGGGAGTCCGAAGACTCTTTTGGAGGCTTCTTTGATTTATCTACGTTTGAATTCCATCTGATCTGATCTCCATCTGAGCTTAGGCGCATCTTCAATGGATTGAAGATAGTCCAGTTTCAATCTCCTCCTGCCCAGTCCAATCGTTAACCAAATATTCTAACCACCTAACCTTCATGAGGTCACTTTGAAAAGGAGTTGCCGAAGGGTGGCGATACTTCGGCTTGCGTCAAGGTTATTATACCTTTGTGGAGGCTTTTGTAAGAGGTTGATATCTCTTTGGGGTCAACAGGTTGTTGAGATTTTCAATCAATTAAGGGGGTCTTTATGAAAAAAATCGGCGCTGTTCTGTTTTTTGCGTTGTTTTCCATGATTTTCTCCTCTTCCGGTTTCGCTTTCCTAATCGGAGATGTCAACAATGACAACAAAATCGACTTGACCGAGGCCATTAATGCTCTGCAGATGACCAGCGGTGTAAGGACGGCCTTATCCGGAAGCGTGACAATCAATGTTCCGGCAGATGTCCCGACGATCCAGCAGGCGATTGACGCCGCGAAATCGGGCGATATCATCAACGTAGCTGCCGGTACCTACACGGGGGCACTGACGACCAATAATAAAGCCGTGACCATTCAGGGAGGCGGCAAGACCGTCACCACGCTCAACGGGGCCTCGGGTGCCGACATCCTGACGATCGACGGCGGCAAGGTGGTGGTCGTCTCCGGCGTAACCTTCCAGGGAGGCCAAAATGGCATCCTGGCTCGGCGGGGGGCCGTCGTCGAGGTGACCGATGTCGTCGTCCAGGACGCGACGGCCAAGGGGATCATCATCGACGAAAACTCCACGGCGCGGCTCACGAATGTGACGGTGCAGCGGTGCGCCAACCGTGGAATCCAGGCCTTCCGCAACTCCAGCATCTCCTTTTATGGAACGGTCGCGAGCAACAACAACCTGGCTGCCGATGGCACCGGTGATGGCATCGGTATTTTGGACAGTTCCAGCGCCTACTTCTCGGCAGCCACGGTTACGGCAAACGGCAATGGCTGCCGTGGGATTACTATAAACAATAGCTCCGTACTCAAATCCGATGGATCGTCCATCACCGTCAAAAATGGTGGAAATTGTAATAATACAGGAGACGGAGCCGGTATCCATGCCTCCAAGGGTTCCTCCATCGCTCTTCAGAACGGCAGTTCGCTTCTCAGCGACAACAATGGGTTTGATGGGGTTCGTTTGGGATATAACGCCAGCTTTGACTTGTCTGGCGGTTCCATGACTGTTAGTAATAACAAACGAAATGGCCTCAACATCTGGGGAGGTGCAGACGCCGAACTCGCCGGCACCGTGGTGCTGTCTAATAATGGACGCGTAGGGGTAAATCTAACGGAAGGAGCCAATCTCTCCATATACGGCGGCACGGCGACTATTGAGAATAATGTCGACTTTGGAATACGTATGAGGCAAGCGACACTGTCAGTGGGAGGCACGCTGACGGTAAGCGGCACCGCCGGTGCGGGGACTGGAATTGACCTTAATCTGTCATCTTTGGCGGTCAGCGGAAGTTTGGGGGTGTATGGCTGCATCACAGGCATTGGGATTGTTAATGCTTCCCATGTCACGCTTTATCCTCAGTCAACCAATACGGCAGTGATTCAAAATAACGGCATCGGCATACAAGCTGCGAACGGCAGTGGCATTATCGGTAGCGGTTCCATCACCATCAAGGATAATACGGTCAAAGATATCATTTTGATATTCGGATGCCAGGCCGCACTTAACACGAGTTACTATGGAACCTTACAGTGCGATGCATCCTGCCTAGCGGCGGGCGCCACTTGTCCGGTACCATGATTGCTGTCGCCCAATCTCGATCCTAGGCAACAAAGGCAGTTTGAACGAAAAGTTGGATATTCGTGGGGGCATTAAGTCCAGGGCTGTTGGGCCGTATGCCCCCACGGGTAGATGCGCCAGTCCCATGTTTGGTTCGCTTCCGCGAGCGCGCTGGGAGAAACCTCGGTGCTGCTACCTGCGACAGAGCCCGCTGGCTTGTGATCGAGACAGGCTTCCGTGTCCCGAAGTCTCCCGCCACAACAAACTGTGAAAACGCAGTTGCGCGAGGTCGATCCCTGCGGGTAAAATTTCCCTACACTGAAGTTGCCCTGGCGCCGCTCTACGCAACGTTGTCCAGGCCCGGCTGCATCTATCCCGATCACGGGCTTCAATAAGTACCCGGCGTTGCGAATAATTCGTACAACGAAAGGGGAAGAGATCATGAATGAAGAGAGTAAGCGCCCGGAGACGGGCATGGCGCACGAACTCATTGCCGGCGGCGGCAAGACGAACCGGGAGTGGTGGCCGAACCAGCTCCGGCTCGACATCCTGCACCAGCGCTCCTCCAAGTCCAACCCGATGGGCGAGGGTTTCAACTACGCGAAGGAGTTCAAGAGCCTGGACCTGGCGGTCGTGAAGAAGGATCTCCGCGAACTGATGACGAAGTCGCAGGAGTGGTGGCCGGCGGACTTCGGCCACTACGGACCTCTGCTCATCCGCATGGCGTGGCACAGCGCCGGCACCTACCGCATCGGCGACGGCCGCGGCGGCGCGGGCAACGGCAGCCAGCGCTTCGCGCCCCTCAACAGCTGGCCCGACAACGTCAACCTCGACAAGGCGCGCCGGCTGCTCTGGCCGGTCAAGCAGAAATACGGCCGGAAGATCTCCTGGGCCGACCTGATGATCCTCGCCGGCAACGTCGCCCTGGAGTCGATGGGGTTTAAGACCTTCGGCTTCGCCGGCGGGCGCGAGGACGTCTGGGAGCCGGAAAAGGACGTCTACTGGGGCTCCGAGGGCAAATGGCTGGAGGACAAACGCTACTCCGGCGACCGCAACCTCGAAAATCCGCTCGCCGCTGTGCAGATGGGGCTCATCTACGTCAACCCGGAAGGCCCGAACGGCAACCCGGACCCCATCGCCGCGGCCAAGGATATCCGCGAGACCTTCGCCCGCATGGCGATGAACGACGAGGAGACGGTGGCCCTGATCGCGGGCGGCCACAGCTTCGGCAAGACCCACGGCGCCGGCCCCGCGTCCCACGTCGGGCCCGAGCCCGAAGCGGCCGGCATCGAGGAGCAGGGGCTGGGCTGGAAGAGCAGCTTCGGCACGGGCAAAGGCGGCGACGCGATCGGGAGCGGCCTGGAAGTCATCTGGACCCCCACACCCACGAAGTGGAGCAACAACTTCTTCAAAACCCTGTTCCGCTACGAATGGGAGCTGACCAAGAGCCCGGCCGGTGCGTATCAGTGGCAACCGAAGGGCGGCGCCGGCGCCGGCACCGTGGTGGATGCCCATGACCCGTCCAAGCGCCATGCGCCGTCGATGCTGACCACGGACCTCTCCCTGCGTTTCGACCCCATCTACGAGAAGATCTCGCGGCGCTTCCTGGAGAATCCGGACCAGCTCGCCGACGCTTTCGCCCGGGCCTGGTTCAAGCTCACGCATCGCGACCTGGGTCCGCGCGCACGCTATCTCGGCAAGCTCGTGCCGAAGGAAGTGCTGATCTGGCAGGACCCGATTCCGGCCGTGGACCATCCGCTGATCGGTGAGGCCGATATCGCGGCGCTGAAGACCAAGATTCTGTCTTCGGGTCTCACGGTGCAGCAACTGGTCTCGACCGCCTGGTCTTCGGCTTCCACCTTCCGCGGATCCGACAAGCGCGGCGGCGCCAACGGCGCA
>JAJFTY010000039.1 GCA_021372695.1 Deltaproteobacteria bacterium | reverse complement strand
CCTCGCTGCGGTCGATGACGACCGCGTCGAGTCCTTCGCTCGAGAGGCTGGCGGCGATATGGTGGCCCACCTCGCCGGCCCCGATGATGATCACCTTCATGTCAGTTCATGGCTCCGATTTTCGTTGATTTCAGTCCGCCGGGGCGGCCTCCGGGGCATCCGCTTCTTCCCCGGAGAGAATTTCGCATCCGGCAGGCCCCACATGCTTCCGAAAGAGGTCCACCCCGGCCCGGATCCCATCCGCATGGTCCGGCTTTGCCGGGATCTCCAGCCGGAGGGCGGAAAGCTCCTCGGGCTTGCAGGAAAAGCCGTCAAAGAGGCCCGTGATCAGCGCTTCGGTCATCCCCGGGAGTTTCAATGGGCCCCGGCCGGCGGCCGGCATCGGCAGGGCGAGGTCGTTCGACAGGATTCCGCTCACCGTCCTGGCCGTCTCGTAGCCGGAGTCGTAGAGCCGGTCGTAGGTCAGCTCGGAAATCGCACCCAGGCCGAGGAGCAGAAGGCGGGAGACCTGGATGCGCTTGGGGAAGGCATAGAGCAGCTTCTCCAGGTAATCACCGGAAATCCGCCCCCGGGCGATGGCGGTGGAGATCATCCCATTCATCCGCCAGTCGACCCAGCCGCAGTACCCCCGGGGAGGCCTTTCATCGGAGAAGAAACCGAGGACCAAGGTGTCACGGTTCAACGTGTCCGGCGTGGCCGTCGATAGCTTGATCTTCATCTTTGCTGCGCAGCTTTCCGTAGAGGGCATCCAGAATCCCGTTGATGAAGGCCCCCGAGTTTTCGGAGCCGAACACCTTTCCGAGGTCGATCGCCTCGTTCAGCGTCACCTTCGGCGGGATGTCCTGACAGTAGAGAAGCTCGTACACGGCCATCCGCAGGATGCTCTTGTCCACGCGGGACATTCGGGCGATGGTCCAGTTTTCCGAATTGCCGCTGATCAGTTCATCGATCTGCGCCCGGTTCTCCCAGGTCCCTTCGATCAGGAAGGAGGAGAATTTCCTCGCTTCGGCCGGGGCGTCGAAATTGGCCCAGAAAAGATTCATGGCCTCCTGCGGGCCCATCTCCTGGACGTCGAGCGCATAGAGAACCTGAAGGGTAACTTCCCGTGCTTTCCGCCTCTGGTGCATGCATCCCTCAGATTTCGAATCCACTCATCCGCACGATCCCCTGTGCCACCTTCCGGGGCGCTTCCGGAACATTCCGGCCGGGCGTCCTGACTACAGTTTCTTGAAAAGATCGACCATCTCGATGGCGCACATCGCGGCGTCCCAGCCCTTGTTCCCGGCTTTCGTGCCGGCCCGTTCGATGGCCTGCTCGATCGTATCGGTCGTCAGCACGCCGAACGCCACCGGCACTTCGGTCTCCAGCCCCACGGCCGCGATCCCCTTGGAAACCTCCGCGCTGATGTATTCGAAATGGGGCGTGGCGCCGCGAATGACGGCGCCCAGGCAGATCACCGCGTCGAAGCGGCCGCTCTTCGCCATCTTCTTGGCCGCGAGCGGCAATTCGAAGGCGCCGGGGACCCGGACGATCTGGATCTCCTTCTCATCGCCACCGGCTCGGGTCAGGGCGTCGACGGCCCCCTCGATCAGGCGGCTGCTGATGAAGTCGTTGAAGCGGCTGGCCACGATGCCGAACCGCATCCCCTTGGCGACGATCTTCCCCTCGATTATCTTTGCCATCTTCGTTCTCCTTCAGAAAACGGTGAATCCCCTTTATACCTTCAGGATGTGACCCATCTTCTTCTTCTTGGTCTTGAGGTACTGGATATTGTTTTCGTTCGGCCGGATCTCGATCGGAACCCGCTCGACGATGGTGAGCCCGTATCCCTCGAGGCCGACGATCTTCTTCGGGTTGTTGGTGAGGAGCCGCATCTTCCGCACCCCGATGTCGGCGAGGATCTGGGCACCGATGCCGTAATCCCGGAGGTCCTCCTTGAAGCCGAGCGCGATGTTCGCCTCGACCGTGTCGAGCCCCTGGTCCTGGAGCTCGTAGGCCCTGATCTTGTTGATCAGCCCGATGCCGCGCCCCTCCTGGTGCATGTAGACGATCACCCCTTTGCCGGCATCCTCCACCATCTTCATCGCCCGGTGAAGCTGATCGCCGCAGTCGCACCGCTCGGAGCCGAAGGTGTCTCCCGTCAGGCATTCCGAGTGCACGCGGACCAGAACCTCGTCTTCGGGGGTGATCTCCCCCTTGACGAGGGCCACGTGCTGCATGTCGTCCACGTCATTCTCATAGACGATCAGCTTGAAGTCCCCGCCGTAGCGGGTCGGGACCGTGGCGGCTGCCGCGCGCCGGATCAGGGACTCGTGCTGCATCCGGTAGTCGATCAGGTCCTTGATCGTGATGATCTTGAGGTTGTGCTCCTTCGCGAAGATCTCCAGATCGGGCATCCGGGCCATGGTCCCGTCGTCCTTCATGATCTCGCAGATGACGCCCGCAGGCTTCAGGCCCGAAAGGCGTGCGAGATCGACGGAGCCCTCCGTCTGCCCCGTCCGCACCAGCACCCCGCCCCGCTTGGCCCGGATGGGGAAGATGTGGCCGGGGCTGACCAGATCGTCGGGCCTCGCATCTTCGGCCACGGCGGCCTGGACGGTCCGGGCGCGATCCGCGGCCGAGATCCCCGAGGTGACCCCCTGCTTCGCCTCGATCGAAATCGTGAAGGCGGTTCCGAAGCGGCAGCGGTTGTCCCGGACCATCGGAAAGAGGCGGAGCTTGTCTGCGGCCTCTTCGGTCAGGGTGAGGCAGATGAGCCCCCGCCCGTACCGGGCCATGAAATTGATCGCCTCCGGCGTGACGTACTCTGCCGCCATGCAGAGATCCCCTTCGTTTTCCCGATCCTCGTCGTCGACGAGGATGATCATCCTGCCGCTCTTGATATCGACAATGGCTTCTTTGATGGAACTTGCACCCATATGGTCTCCTGATAATTTCCTGCTATTTCAAAAACCCATGGTCGGCCAGCATCCGCAGGTCGACTCCCCCTGCGGGTTTGCCCGCCGCCCCGGTTGACCCGCCGTTTTCCTTCTCCGGCGAAATCAGTTTTTCCAGGTACCTCGCGATGATGTCCGTCTCGATGTTCACCTCATCCGCCGCCTTCTTGAATCCGAGTGTCGTCGCCGCGGCCGTGTGCGGAATGATATTAACATAAAACCGATTCTTTTCACAGCGGTTGACGGTCAGGCTGATCCCGTCCACCGTGATCGATCCCTTGGCCACGACATACCGGGCCATCTCCGAATCGATTTCGAAGCCGAAGATGAGGGATCCCGAACGGGGGCTCCTCTCCACGATCCGGCCGACGCCGTCCACATGCCCGAGGACGATGTGCCCGCCCAGGGGATCGCCGACGCGGAGCGCCTTCTCCAGGTTGACCCGGCCGCCCGCAGCCACGTTCCGGAGTGTCGTCCGCGAGAGGGTCTCCGCGGAGACATCGGCCGAGAAGACCCGGCCGGCCTTCGCGGTCACGGTCAGGCATGCGCCGCTGACCGAGATACTGTCTCCGATCCGGACGTCGGCGAGGTCGAGATCTGATTCGATCTCCAGGACGGCATCCTCCCCCCGGCGCGTCAGGCGCCGGACAGACCCGAGAGCGGCCGCGATTCCCGTGAACATCCCTATCCCTCCGGAGTTTCCGGCTCCCCTTCCTTCTTCGTGTGGAGAAGGTCCTTCAATTCGTCCAGAAAGTCGCTGACATCCCTGAATTCACGGTACACCGACGCGAAGCGGACATAGGCGACGCCGTCCAGGGTCTGGAGCTCCCGCATCACCTTTTCCCCGATGGCCGTGGAGGGGATCTCCTTCCCCTGGTACTCCTGGCAGGCCCGCTCGACGTTGTCCACCGCAGTCTCGATGGCGTCGGTGCTGATGGGGCGCTTTTCGCAGGCCTTCTTGATGCCGGAGCGGATCTTGGTCCGGTCGAAGGGCTCCCGCCGGCCGTCCTTCTTGACGACCATCGGCAGTACCTCTTCGACGAACTCGTACGTCGTGAACCGGTTCCCGCACCCCAGACACTCGCGGCGCCGCCGGATCGCGTTTCCATCCTTGCTGATCCGGGAGTCGATCACCTTGTTTTCCCCGTGCGCACAGAAGGGACATTTCATCGCCGGATCACCTCGATTCCCGCCTCGGCCAGCATCTGCTCGGCGAGGTCGTCGCGGTAGTCGCCTCCGACCACGATCCGGACGATCCCCGCGTTGATGATCATCTTCGCACAGATGATGCAGGGGCGGTTCGTGCAGTAGAGGGTCGCCCCCTTGACGCTCACCCCGTGCAGCGCCGCCTGGATGATCGCATTCTGTTCGGCGTGGAGACCGCGGCAGAGTTCGTGGCGTTCACCGGAGGGGACGTGCTGCTGCTCCCGGAGGCAGCCGATCTCAAGGCAGTGGCGCAATCCCGAGGGGGCGCCGTTGTACCCGGTCGCGAGAATCCGCCGGTCGC
Organism: Deltaproteobacteria bacterium; assembly: GCA_021372695.1. The sequence continues at coordinate 14,920 of JAJFTY010000039.1, read as the reverse complement.
GGACCAGGGCGGCCCCCACCTGCCTCCGCAGGCACGTGGCACGCCGCCCGACGAGAGAGACGATGTCGAGGAAATAGTCATCCCAGGCGGGCCGTCCGTCCGCTCCGGCGGGGAGTCTCTCTTCGGTTCTGTTTACTTCCATGGTGGCAAATCGCCTGTCTCGCAGAGGGGCTACCGGTTCTCCCGGATCCGTTCCGCGTAGAGGGGAAACTGCTCACAGAGCAGGCGGACCTCTTCCCGGACTGCGGCCAGCCGTTTTTCATCGTGGATATTCTTAAGTACGGCGGAGATGAAACCGGCGATCTGCGTCATCTCCGGCTCCTTCATCCCCCGCGTGGTCAGGGCGGGCGTGCCGATGCGGATGCCGCTCGTGACCTGGGCCCCCCGGGTGTCGAACGGAATTCTGTTTTTGTTGACCGTGATGCCGGTCCGGTCGAGCGCCTCCTGCGCCTCTTTTCCCGAAATGGCCAGATCGGTCAGATCCACGAGCATCAGGTGGTTGTCGGTGCCGCCGGAAACGAGGCGGAAGCCGGAGGCGATGAGCGCATCGGCGAGAGCCCGGGCATTTTTCAGGATCTGGCGCTGATACGCCTTGAACTCTGCCGTGAGGGCCTCCTTGAACGCCACCGCCTTGGCCGCGATGATGTGCATCAGGGGGCCACCCTGCATCCCCGGGAAGATCTTCGTGTCCAGGGCGTGGGCGAACTCCTGCTTGCAGAGGATGAGTCCGCCGCGGGGGCCGCGGAGGGTCTTGTGGGTGGTCATGGTGACGAATTCGCAGCAGGGCACCGGCGATGGATGGAGGCCGGCGGCGATGAGCCCGCCGACGTGGGCGATGTCGGCCAGGACGACCGCCCCGACCTCATCGGCGATGGCCCGGAACTTCGTGTAATCGATCGTCCGGGGATAGGAGCTCGCGCCCACGACGATGATCTTCGGGCGGTGCTGCCGGGCCAGGGTCTCGACCTCGTTGAAATCGATGGTCTCCGTCTTGCGGTCCACCCCGTAGAAGATGCCGCGATAGAACTTCCCCGAGAAGCTGGCCGGGCTCCCGTGGGAGAGGTGGCCGCCGTGAGAGAGGCTCATCCCGAGGATCGTGTCCCCCGGTTCGAGCACGGTGAAATAGACGGCCATGTTGGCCTGAACACCGGCATGGGGCTGGACGTTGGCGTGTTCAGCCCCGAAGAGCTGTTTGCTGCGCTCGATGGCCAGCCGCTCCACGATGTCGACGAATTCGCATCCGCCGTAGTACCGCGCTCCCGGATAGCCCTCCGCGTACTTGTTCGTCATGACGCTGCCCTGGGCCTCCAGGACGGCCTCGCTGACGAAGTTCTCGGAGGCGATCATCTCCAGTTTTTCCGACTGCCGGCGGGTCTCCTGGCGGATCGCCTCCGCAACCTCCGGGTCGGCTTGCATCAAATACGACATGAATTGACCTGTTTCTTGCCCTTCTTTTTCCTGCGGCACGCGCGAGAACGGGCGGCGCCTGCGTACCGCTTAATTACTGCAACGAAAAAAGACCACCAACGTCATACCGGCGAAAGCCGGTATCCAGGAATGTAAACCGCCGGACCCCGGCCTTCGCCGGGGTGACGACGGGCTGCGAGTTCATCTGAGTGGACACCGTTACATCTTCGCGCAGCTTTCGTAGTAATGACGGAATTGGCCATGTATTGCCGCCGGAGCAATAATTAGTGGCCTCCGTTCAATTTCTTTTCCAGGACGTGGATCTTGTCCAGCCGCCGCTGGTGGCGCCCCCCTTCGAAGGGGGTTGTAAGCCAGGTCCGGACGATCCCAAAAGCCGTCTCCGGGTCCGTCTTCCTTCCGGCAAGAACCAGCATGTTGGCGTCGTTGTGCATCCGGCTCAGGCGCGCCGTCTCCGCGTCGAGGCAGAGGGCGGCCCGGACGCCTGGGAAGCGGTTGGCGACGATGGACATGCCCACGCCGGAGCCGCAGATCAGGATTCCCCGCGCGAAGCGGCCCGCGGAAACGGCGGCCGCGGCCTCTTCGCCGTAGTCGGGGTAATCGACCGCCTGGTCGCTGTCCGTGCCGATGTCCGTCACGGCGAGACCCAGCTCCGGAAGGCGCGGCTTGAGCGCCTCCTTCAGCGAATAGCCGCCGTGATCGGCGGCGATGATGATCTGCTCTGCCGGCATCGCTAACCCTCCCACTTCCGGAAGATCAGGACGGCGTTCACTCCGCCGAACCCGAAGGTGTTGGACATGGCGGTCCGGATCTCCTGCCTTCTCGCCTGGTTTGCCACGTGGTTCAGATCGCATTCCGGGTCCGGATGATCCAGATTGATCGTCGGGGGGAGTATCCCCTCGCCGATCGCCTTCAGGCAGAAGATCGCCTCCACGCCGCCGGCCGCCCCGAACATGTGGCCGGTCATCGACTTGGTGGAGCTCACGGCCACCGTACCCGCATGTTCCTGAAAGACCGTCCTGATGGCCTGGGCTTCATACCCATCGTTCAGGGGGGTGGAGGTCCCGTGGGCGTTGATGTAATCGATGGCGGAGGGGGCCATTCCCGCATCCCGGAGGGCCGCCTTCATGGCCCGGGCCGCGCCCTCGTGTCCGGGCGGCGGTGCGGCCATGTGAAAGGCGTCGGCCGTGAGGCCGTAGCCGGCGAACTCCCCGAGGATCCGGGCGCCCCGTTCCAGCGCATGGGCCAGGGACTCGAGGACGACGATGCCGGCGCCCTCGCCCACCACGAAGCCGTCGCGGTCGCGGTCGAAGGGGCGGCTCGCCCTCTGCGGCTCGTCGTTCCGTTTGGAGAGCGCCCGCATGGCGTTGAATCCCGACACGCACATCGGGGTGATCGCCGCCTCCACACCCCCGGCAATCATCACGTCGGCATAGCCGCCTTCGATCATCCGGGCGGCGTCCCCGATCCCGCAGGTGCCGGCGGCGCAGGCCGCCACGGGGCAACCGATCGGACCTTTGGCCCCGAAGCGGATCGAGACATGGCCGGCAGCGAGGTTCGAGAGGATCGCGGGGATGGTGAAGGGGGACATCTTCCGGGGGCCGCCCTGGGTGATCGCCAGCTTTTCATTCTCGATCGTGGTGAGGCCGCCGACGCCGGTGCCGACGATGACGCCGGTCCGCTCCGCTCCGGCCTCACCGACCGTGAGCTTCGCGTCGTTCACGGCCATGTCGGCGGCAGCCAGGGCGTAGATGATGAAATCGTCGAAACGGCGTAGCTCTTTCTTGTTCACGTACGTAAGCGGGTCAAAACCCTTGAGCTCGCCGGCAATCCTGGTCTCGAACTCCGCGCAGTCGAAACGGGTCAGGGGGCCTATACCGGATCTCCCCTGGCAGATCCCCTCCCAGGTTTCTGCGACGCTGTTGCCGAGCGGTGTGACGGCGCCCATGCCCGTGATGACCACCCTTCTTTTCAAACGCGCCTCCTTCTGCGCAAAAGCGGAGAGCGGCTCGAAACCCGGCCTTCCTCCGCCTGCGTCACAGGCCCCTGGCTGTCACTCATGCCACGTGACGCCCTTGTTCTTGAGGTAGTCCAGAACATCCTTGATCGTACGGATCTGCTGCAGTTCGTTGTCGGTGATCTGGATGGAGAAGGTCTCCTCCATCTCCATGATCAATTCGACCAGGTCCAGGGAATCGGCCCCCAGATCGTCGATGAACGACGCCTCGGGAAGACACTCTTCCCGGGTGACATCCAGTTGCTCCATGATAATGGCGATGACCTTTTCTTCAAGTGTCATGTAAATTTCCTCCTGTCGGATTAAGCCCTGCCGGGCAGGGATATCATTGCACAAAATAAGGTGCGGCCGGTTTCTCCCCTTCAGCCGTTCAATGCCGCCACGGTCTTCTCCAGCGACGCTTCGTCTTCGACGTTGAGCAGGCGGAGCTTCCTGTCGATCCGGCGGATCAGCCCGGAGAGGATCCTCTTGGGGCCGAGCTCCACGACGGTATCGACGCCCATCTGCGCCATTTTTTCGATCGTCTCCACCCACCGGACGGGGGAGACGATCTGCTGGATGAGCAGCTCCTTTGTCCGCTCCCGGGCGTGGAGGACGGCGGGGTCGCAGTTGGGAATCACGGGAACGTCGCAATCCCGGAATTCGACGGCGGCGAGCTCCTCGGCAAATCGCTTCGCCGCCTGAGCCAGCAGCCGGGAGTGGCAGGGGACGCTGATCGGAAGAAGAACCGCGCGGATCTCCGGCCGGCTTGCCGCCGCGGCCATCACCTCGGAGACGGCTGCGGTGTGTCCGGAGATGACGATCTGTCCCGGAGCATTTTCGATGGAGAGGGCCACGGCATGGCCCTCACGGTCGCAAGAGCGGCAGAGCGCCTCCACCTCCGCCCGCGGGAGGCCCAGGATGGCCGCCATCGCGCTTTCGCCCACCGGGACGGCTTCCTGGTGGAACAGCGCCCGCTTCTGGACCAGGGTGAAGACTTCGCGCCGGCCGATGGCGCCGGCCGCGTGGAGCGCCGCGTACTCTCCCAGGCTGTGACCCGCCATCACGACAGACTTCACCTTCACCCGTTCGGAGAAAGCCAGCCAGGCGGCCAGATCCGCCAAGAGGACCGCGATCTGGGTGTTCGTGGTGAGGTCCAGGAGTTCCTGAGGCCCCGTGAAGCAGAGGGAGGCCATGTCCTTGCCGAGGATCTCCCCCGCAGCGGAGAAGAGCTCTCTCACGCTCTCATGTCCCCGGTAAAGGTCCTCACCCATGCCGGGATGCTGCGCGCCCTGCCCAGGAAAGACAAGACCGAATCGACCCATGTTCGTTTCCCCGTCCGAAGCTTCAGGAAGCTTTTTCAATCGGGACGATTTCCCTGCCCTTGTAGGTGCCGCAATTCGGGCAGATATGGTGGGGGAGCTTGGGCGTGTGGCACTGCGGACATTCGGAGGCCGAAACCGGCTTCAGAAAATCGTGCGCCCTTCGGGTGTTCTTCCTGGATTTGGAATGTCTCTTGATTGGGTTTGGCATGACGTATCCTCTCTCTCTAAGGTTGACCCTTCAATTTTTTCAGCGCGGCAAGCCTTTCATCGAAAAACTCATCTTTGCAGTTGCAGCTTGCCGTATTCAGGTTGATGCCGCAGTGGGGACAGAGGCCCCGGCAGAGGTCCGTGCAGAGCGGTTTGATCGGGATCTGCAGCAGGATCTGCTCCATGATCAACGCATCCAGATCGATGATCTCACCTTCATAATAGGCGAAATCGAGATCCTCGGCGCTCAGTTCCATCTCCTCCCCCGGCTGGCCGGGCGAAGGGGCAAACGTGTACTTGAAGGTGGAGCGGAGCTGAAGGTGCGCCGTCTCCAGGCAACGGCAGCAGGGCATCTCCCCGGTCGTCGCAATGGTCCCCTCGATGAAGACGTTCTCCTTCATCCGGCGCACGGTGCAGACGACGTCGATGCGGCCGGGCAGGAAATCGCAGGGGGCCGTTCCTGTCAGGTTTTCCCGGAACCACTCCGCATCCTTCTCGAACCGAAGGGGCATCCCCCCCTCGGGGATCTTGTTGATGTTGATCTTCAAAATCTTCTCTTTCGCGTTTCGACCCCCCAACAGGGGTGCCGTATAAAGGGTCGAAGTAAATTACAATCCTGCCGCATTGTCAAGGATAATTTATCTTCGTCCGGCGGCCCGGAAGCTCCAGTTTCTCGCCCGGGGCTGATCCAAAGGGCCGTCCGTTTCCCGGGGACATACATAAACGGAACCGGAGGTAAATACAAATAAAATCTTCATGGCCGGACCGTTCACCCGATGCCGTTTTTCGGACTCTTCGCGAAAGAGGGCGGATGAAACCGGACGCTTCCGGAAAGGCCGGACCGGAGAGCACGGCTAAGGCTTTGGCAGGGTTGGTGAAATCCGCCTTGACAAAAAGGCGGACGAGGCCCTATATGGCGAAAAAACTCCCAGCCGGTTCCGGAGACCCGGTCCCGGCGGGAAGACTCCGCAGGTGATGAGATGACGGAAGAGAAGATCAGAACACGCTTTGCCCCGTCGCCGACGGGCTACCTCCACATCGGCGGCGCCCGGACGGCCCTGTTCAACTGGCTTTACACGCGACGGATGGCCGGGACGTTCGTGCTCCGGGTCGAGGATACCGATCAGCAGCGCTCGACGGAGGAGTCGACGCAGGCGATCCTGGATGCGATGAACTGGCTCGGCCTCAACTGGGACGAAGGTCCCTTTTTCCAGGCGGAGCGGGTGGAGATCCATCGGGAGATGGTCCAGAAGCTGATCGATGAGGGGAAGGCCTATTACTGCACCTGCACGCCCGAGGAGCTGGAGGCGCAGCGGAAAAAGGCCCTCGCCGAGGGCCGCAAACCCAAATACGACGGCACCTGCCGGGAAAAGGGGCTCTGCCGGTCGCACGATTCGGTCGTTCGGTTCCGCTGCCCGGAGGTGGGCGTGACGGTCGTGCACGATCTGATCAAGGGCAACATCTCCTTCAACAACGAGGAGCTGGACGATTTGATCATCGAGCGGGCCGACGGATATCCGACCTACAACTTCGCGGTGGTCGTCGATGACGCCCAGATGGGGATCACCCATGTCATCCGGGGCGACGACCATGTGAACAACACCCCGAAGCAGATCCTGATCTACGAAGCGCTGGGGTATGAGGTGCCGCTCTTCGGCCATGTGCCGATGATTCTCGGCGCGGACCGCGCCCGCCTCAGCAAGAGGCACGGGGCCACATCGGTGATGGCCTATCAGGAGATGGGCTATCTGCCCGAGGCGCTGGTGAACTACCTGGTCCGCCTCGGCTGGTCGCATGGGGACCAGGAGATCTTTACGCCGGAGGAACTGGTCGCGGCATTTTCGCTCGAAGCGGTGGGGAAGTCGCCCGCGATCTTCAATCCGGAGAAACTCCTCTGGCTGAACCAGCATTACATCACGGCCTGTCCCGCGGAAAAACTGCTGGAGTTGGCGATGCCCTTCTGGGAAAAGAAGGGCTTCGATGTCTCGGATCGCCGCTACGTCGCGCAGGTGACGGAGAACCTCCGGACCCGCTCCCGGACGCTCGTGGAGATGGCCGATTCCGGCGCCTTCTATTTCCGGGAGGAGGTCGATTATGACCCGGAAGCGGCGGCGAAGTTTCTGACGCCGGAGTATGCCGGCCATCTGGAAACGGTTGCGGAGCGGCTGCCCGGCGTGTCCGATTATACCAAGGACGGCCTTGAGGCCTTCCTGCGGGCGCTTGCCGAGGAGCGGGGAACGAAGCTCAAATGGATCGCCCAGGCGCTCCGCGTCGCCCTGACGGGGAGGACCGTGAGCCCCGGAATCGACGAGGTGATGGTCATCTTGGGGAAGGAGCAGGTGCTCCGGAAGATCCGGCGGGCGCTCGACCGGATCGCGTCTGCCGGATGAGCATCCTGGCCCGTGCTTTCCGGTTGGCCAAGCGGAGCGAACGAGCCGGGACGATGCGGCTCGCTCCCTGGAGGAGCGAAGATTTGGCCTCGGTCGCCGCGATCTTCAATTTGGCCTTGACAATTTCGGCGGCATTCATTAAAAAACAAGACCCCCGCGCAAGGATGGCGGGGGCAGCGGATTCGAAACCGAACCGGGCTTCGGTTTCCCTTTCTGCCTTTAATGATCGATGGTCCCATCGTCTAGTGGTTAGGACGCTGGCCTCTCACGCCGGAAGCAGGGGTTCAACTCCCCTTGGGACTACCAATTATAATGAGGGGTTACAATTGATAGCCCCGATCAAATAGTGCCGGACACAAGTCTGGACACAAAAGACACCCTCAGAGATGCCACCTCTGGGGGCTTTTTTTATCCGTCGTTTGCGTTTTTGAATTCGATTACTTGGGCAGGGCCCTTAAGGCCTTCCTCAAGCGCTCCCCTTGTTTCTTCCAACCCGAGACTATGGATGTAACGAGCCGTCGTATTCGGACTCGCATGTCTCAAGATCGTCTGGATGACCGAAAGGGCGTAACCTTTTTGGTACAGTATCGATGCCGTCAGATGCCTGATCCCATGGAACCCGAAAGGCTTGACCTTGGCCTTAATACACAGGCGCTCCATGAGATGCTGTCGATGAATAAACGGTTTTCCGTAATACTTTTCACAAAAAGGTGTTTCATCCAGGCAAACGAAAGCGTGTTCCTTGTCCTCGGTCGGCTGTCGCAATCTTTCTTCTCTCCATTGGAGCAATGCTTGTCGAAGATCCGATGTCATGGGAAGCCAATCAAATTCCTTGTGGCCGCCTTCTCTCTTTTTTGTCCAAAGGCAAATCCGGCTGTTAATAAAATCAACACCCGACCATTTTATTTGAAATACCTCTGTTCTCCTAGCCGCCAAATGGAGAAATGTCAGCAGCATCACCTTGTCTTGGCCTTCTGCCTGTTCATAGACCTTCCAGAAGTCTTCTTCAGATGGAACATATCTCGGTTGCCGCTCTTCCGGAAATTTCTTTACCGAGAGGAAGGGATTGACACCCTTGGGCCACCCTTCCATGTTATCAAAGCCCCATCTCCATGCGGCAGCGAGATTCTTTCTGTCCTTATTCGCGGCATAGCCTGATCTCTCCTTTGCTTGCTTCAGCAAAAAATTTCGGCAGATCGTGATCGTGAGATCATAAACTGGAAATTCACGCTGGAGAGCGGTATCCTTATAGAATTTGGTGAATGCCGCCTTCTTTTCCTGAAACGTGTCTTTGGCAAAACGGTTTTCAGCCTCAGTCAGGTATTCATTGGACCACTGACCTACCGCCAAAGATGCCAAATTTATCTGGGATAGTTTCTCTTCCAACTCCTTTTTTGTTTCCTTTTCCCACACCAGAGCTGCTTGATATGACTTTTTGCTCATGTCTGGATAGAGTTTTTGAAGCGTTTGCCCCTGAACCGTAACACTTGCCCTGTATCGTGATATGCCTCTTTTCAAAACCTTGCTCGGCATTTAGGACCTCCAGTATTCTCTTTTCAAAGAACCGCCACGTGCCGGGCGTGACTTCCACACCACCCCAGCGGTCAGCATACTTAACAACAGTCCTGCGGTCAAGTTTAAGTAATTTAGCCAGCTCCGAGGCGGTTAGGCATTCGCCAAAATCCTGCGAAAGCTCAGTATTCATCTTAATAGAGCCTCCCGTCTCGGTTTAACGAACCAAGGAAGGAGCTTAACGTAATAAATCTAATAAGAATCATGATAGTCCTCCTTCCTTCTTCTTTATGAATTGCTGCCGCTGGGGCGTGATATCCAAGCGGCAACAATTTTTGAGTAGCTAGATTTTCTGCCAAAGCCTATAGATTCCGTAAAAGGCTACTCCGCCCAAGATTGGCGCTATACAAACCACACCGATGCCTGCCAGCATTCCCCCGCCAACGAGTGATCCAACAACAGATAGCCCGGATGACAAAGCCGCTGCTCCAACTGCGCCCTTAGACGCACCCAAGGCTACGCCCGCGAGAACCGAACCTGAACCTGTAACCCCTCCCGTTCCAACAGAAATCAAAGTGCCCTTCTCCTCTCTTGACATATTGACCTCCTTGTTTAGTAAGATGTTTTAATAGATTGTGAGCATTTGTGGTGGTTTTCGGTTTTCCTTCCTACCAGCCTGTGGCGGGGCACCGTTTTCTTCCCTCATCCGGGTTTTCGGTGAATTTACATCCATTGTTCCGGCCGGCTGTTATCGCGCCGCCATTGCCGTTCCCCAAGCGGTCCTTTCGGATACTCGCTCCCTCCCTTAGAAAATGAGGGTCTTGGATCTCGTGGCTAGGTATTCAGTTTTCAAAGAGCCTCTTTCGGTTTGCCCTGTCAATATCAAGTGCCATGCCAAGCAGACTCTTTCTCAAAAAATGCATTTAAGATATTGATATTTAAAAATTTAAATCTTTGATCGTTTTAGGTTATGTCGCATTTATTCTGCTCCAGGGGCTCCGAACGCAGAGACTGCGGCAGTTAAAAAGCCATCCTAAGCCTGTTTTCTTTAATTGAAACAGCACATTTCCCCCCAGTCACTTTTCTATTTTTCGTCTGATAGAAAAGACTTTCCGTTGCCCAGGCGCTTTCCCCTTAAGGAGCTTATTATAAAGACATTTTTGCGAAAAAACTCTTTCCTGTTACCTGCGCAGGACTATCGGGTTACGGGGAGTTTGGAGCATTCTGGGAGAATCTTGGAGCATCTTGGAGCATCTTGGATCAGTGTCCCGAGAGAAGGAGAACCGACAGTCAGAGGGCAAGCGAAATTTGCCTATATACACTACCGCGCCGGGGGGGATGGCCGCACATCACGAGAGAATGTTTCATCTCTGAGAGGAGTTTTTTCAGCACAGTCACGATCGCTTAACAAGAGGCATCGCAAGATTAGTCACTATTGAATGAAACGAGGCGTGATCTGGAAAGATCCTGATGTTAGAAGCAGCGGACTGCTATCTGATGCCTTTAGACAGCTTCCTTTGCTTTGTCTTTATTCCGCGGCTTTTTTATCTTCACTTAGCTGATCTCCTAATTCTTCCACCCACTTCATAGCCCCCTTAGTTAGGTCGTAAAGCAACGTTGGAACAAAAATCGCCCTGAGGATTTTCCTCGTTACCTCGTCACCATTGCTACATTCTTGTCGTTGACAACTGGAATCTTCTGATTGTCGTTGAGCGGCTATACAACTTTGAGAATTGCTGCGATTATCTGGTATGTTACTGATAATTCGTTCTATATTTCGTGATTGTTCTTTTTTTAAACTCTCATTCAGACAAAGTACGTCGAAGATTCTTTTCGCGCTCGCCTTGTCAAAGCATCGAACAAATGTTGCGTTGCTTTCGAATATTTTCATTAATCGGCGGCCAAGACCTACGACTCCTCTTTTGGAGGGCCATATCCCATTTTCTTTCGCATAAATTGTTATCTGCTCCAGTGTCACATTGTCGGTTGTTAGAATATAATTACATAACCATTCATATTTTCCAAGACATTCAATATTCCGGTCAAATGTATTCCTTTGTTCAGATTGGGCACTAAACAACAATTCTGGGGGCAGATGATCCAGCATAATTACTCCGCCTTTCACATCAACCATCATTCTTTCTATTACATTTTCCACTTCTCGAACATTACCCGGCCAATTATAATTAATTAAAACATCGACCACCCTCTTATCCATTTTAGACACAAAAAATCCCTTTTGGGAAATTAACTTTTCTATAAAGTGCCCAACCAACAATGGGATATCTTCCCTTCTTTCTCTTAGTGGCGGAAGATGTATGGGATACACACATATCCGATGATAAAGATCTTCTCTAAATTTCCTATCTGCGATCTGCTCCTTAAGGTCTCGATTTGTCGCTGATAGAATACGAACGTCAGCCGAAATCGTTTCTTCGCCGCCCAGTCTTTCAAACTGCCGTTCTTGTATAACCCGCAGGAGCTTAGCCTGCAAATCCATGGGTAACTCACCAATCTCATCGAAAAATATGGTGCCCCCATTAGCTAACTCAAATCTCCCAATCTTACGCCTTGTGGCACCAGTAAATGCCCCTTTTTCGTGGCCAAATATTTCGCTTTCAAGAAGACTGATAGGAATCGCGGAGCAGTTAATGGCTATAAAAGGTTTCTTTTGTCTAGAACTCAAATTGTGTATTGCGCGCGCTATTAGTTCTTTACCTGTACCGGTTTCACCCGTTATCAGCACGCTTGTGTTTTTTTTGGCAACATTGTTCACTGATTGGAGCAGCTTGGTCATGACTTGTGATCGAAAAACAATTTTGTATTTTTCGGTATCGGATTGTAAATCTGGACCATTGATACTCTTGCTGTCTTTCACAGTTCCTCCTCAGAAACACCGTTATATACTGGTCATGTATACCTACGCCTACCATCGTGATCATAAATCAGCACAGCCGATCCATCTTGCAGCCTCTGCTTGACCTGCCTGAATTTCGTTTCCCGGGAAGCTTCGACTTCGCCATAATCGGTTCCGTCTCTGGAGATAAATTCTTCGATAACGCCTCGTAAGGCTTCAGGACTCAGTCTATCAACTGGAATCCTACGGGCAGCCATCTATTCCGCCTGCTGATTACCGCTGGGAACCGTTTATGACCGTTATCTGATCATTCAACGTCCAGAAGTCATAAATGTACCCGATCCCACATAGTCCGAGAGTGCATAGATAGATGAGACCGGTGATCCATTTCCCCATATACATCCGATGGACTCCCAGGAGGCCCAGAAAGGTAAGCAGCATCCACGCAACAGTATAATCAACTTTTCCTGAACGGAAGCGAATGTCCGCTTGACGGTCCAAGGAGGGAATTAGAAAGAGATCGATCAGCCAACCGATTCCCAGAAGACCCAGAGTGAAGAAATAAATCGTCCCTGAAATCGGTTTGCCATAATAAAACCGATGCGATCCTGTAAACCCGAAGATCCAGAGAACGTAGCCGATCAGGACGCTGTGACTTTTGTCTTGCTGCTCCATTGGGGGAATCCTTTCATGCCCCGATGTACACACCCCGTTTTACCTTTTTGATCTTCCCAAGCTTCGCGGCACGGGTGACGATACCCCAGATCTGACGTTCAACCAATCCGGTCTTCTCCTGTAAGTCAATTGTTGAAATTCCCTCAGTGCTTCCCTGGACAAGCTCCACGACCTTATCGATATTGGTTACTCTCTTTTCCCCGGGTTCTTTCTTCGTGGGAGCAGTTTTTGGCGCTTCCTTGCCGGCAGTCTTCTCCTCTGGAATCCCTGACATCATCGCCTGGAGTTTAGCGAAATAGGCCTTCACAAAGGTTTCGGATCCCTCAACCTCGATTTCCTTTGTTGCCGGATTGAATTTGATGCGGTAATTCTCTGCCATACTGCCCTCCTAACACCTTGTGAAAAGCTTCCAGTCTGGTTCAGTCCTCTCCCCAAGGCCATCCATTGATTCGCGGTTATTCTGATAATAATATGCCAATTGGATTAACGCTACAAAATAGTCCGAATCAACCTTTGCCGCATCATATTGCTGCGGCGCCATCATGTCCTGAAATTCCTCATAGAACCCATCCAGCAATTTCAAATAGGCTTCTTGAGCACCCCTGAAGTTCTCATTCTCAGGATCTTGCAGCACCTTTTGCATGGATAGAATGGTGACGAGGAGATCTTTCAGCAATTCTGGAGAGGACATGTTCTTTCCCAAAATGAATCAGGATCGAGTCAAATGCTAAGATAATTTTCTCAACTTCTCAGATGGCTTGAATGAAACCACCCTTCTTGCATCAATCATTATTTCCTCACCGGTTTGGGGATTGCGTCCCTTTCTTGCTTTCTTGGATTTGACTGACCATTTACCAAATCCCGAGATCATCACATCATTACCTTTATTGAGATCATCCTTGATGGTGTCGAAGAGGCTTTCCACGACCGCAAGGGATTCTTTCTTAGTGAGACCGGTTTTATCCTGAACCCGCTGGACCATCTCATTCTTTGTCAATGCCATGAGTTCCTCCTATTATTGATATGCATTAAGATTTCGTCTCGCTTTATCCCCAGAATATACCTATTCTGTCTTCGTCAAGGGCCTTCAGCATATCATCAAAATCAACGCTTGGTTTTATCAGGTCGTAAAGATGCCATCGCTCTGTTCTATCCATGCAGTAGAGTGTCCATTTCTTCGTTTCATTATCAAAGCGGAATTGGGCCACAGGAGTCTCTGTCCAGATCGACGGGTCTTGATGATAAGGTCTCGTTTCAATAAGGGTCACTTTATCCCGCATGATCTTGAAGGTAAGATTAACCTGATCACGGACATCTATGGGGATTCTGCGTTCACAATATTCGGTGAGCTTGGTTTCAACAAGTTTTTGGGTGAATTCTGGCAGGGGCATTTCTTTAACTCGTCACCCTTCCCGGAAGAGTAAAAATTTGTTGCACGAGCATAATCAAAAGGTTCTTTCAGGATTCGGAAAACCTGCCGGATATGAATATGCCATTATTCCGATAAAGCTACCGTCAGCATCAAAGACGCGCACCTTGATCGCCACCCTGCCAGTCTGGGATACGTAGTAGTGTGGCTCTTTGCGTCCCTGCTTGAAATCTTTCATGATGCGTTCGACCATCTGAAGGCTTTCAGCTTTGGCATGACAATCCCGGATATTCACCCCAATCTCCCTTTTGCAATTTGCCGGACGAGCCGCAGCAGTCTTGTTCAGGTAGCGCAGGAATCCATCCGTATCGACGAATTGAACATCAAGGAGAATTTGATCGAGCAGCGTTTCGAGGGTGATATTGGTATCCGGGATTGTCATATTTTGTCTCACTTACGAGTTCATTATTGCTGCTGGGTCTGTTTTCTTTTTCCTCGCAGCTCTTGCAGCAGCCATCTTCTCACCCAGTCCCCGATCCAGAGCAGCCTGACGTCTCTTCGCAACGTATTCCGTTGCCGCCAATGGTTGATCCTTGGGGATATTGAATTGCTTTCTGTATTTTCCGGGTTTCAAATCATGAGCTGTAGAAAGATGACGTTTCAGGGTCTTCATGCCGGTCTTTCCGCAGATCATGCATCCAACCTGGTCCGGTTTGAATGCTTCTTCGATGGTCATTGCCGGCGCCGGAGGAGCAGCAGGTTTCTCTTCCACCTTCTCGGCAGGCAAATCCGCAGGAGTCTGCGCTTTTCTACCTCGTTTCTTCGGCTCGGTAATCTTGACTTCTCCCGGTGTTTCGCCTTTTTCAAGGGCCTGAAGTGTAGCATGGATTGCTTTGATCTCATTCAACAGGTCATTCGGAGATATTTCCGTGACTGATGCATGAGCACATACGATATCCGCGGTTAGTTCGAGCAAGTCTGCCATGGTGCGGTCCTCCTTTGTTGGTGTTTTGGATTACCCATCTAATATTTAATTACCAAACCTTCTTCAGAAAATGCAAGATCAATTCTTTTCTCAGCCACGTAATCGTGATGTTCTTCAAAGAGGTCAACTTTAATTTAGTCACAATGAAGATCTTCTTTCTCAAAAAACTCGGCTGAAGA
>JAJFTY010000037.1 GCA_021372695.1 Deltaproteobacteria bacterium | reverse complement strand
GCGCCGTAAAACGGATCCGGCCGAAGATCATGACGGTCTCCGTGATCCTGGCCGGGCTGATCCCGATCATGTTCAGCCATGGGGCGGGCGCGGACATCATGAAGAGGATCGCGGCCCCGATGGTGGGTGGCGTGATCACCTCGACGATCCTGGAACTCGTCATCTACCCGGCGATCTACCGGATCTGGAAGGGGCGGGGGCTGACCCGCCATCCCGCCGGCGAAGGTGAACGGCCAAAGGAGAGGCTGGCTTGAGTGAGCCCCGGGGAATATCAGGAACGCTATTTATTGGAGTCAAGGTTTTATGGGGAGTTAGCAGATTTCAACTCGAAAGTGAGCAACCTGCTACTTAAGGTACGGGGCTCTCGGCGCCACTATCGAACTGGTTGTTCGACATCCTCATTCCAAAACGCTTATAAGATTCCGCGTCGTTTCCGCCACGGGTTTCCAACTTCTGACGAAGTCGTTGCGCACACCGCGCCGCATAGCAAATGCTGAACGGGTCCCAGCCATACCCCCTGCTTGTCCCGATGTGCCCCTTTTCAGCTATCTGTCTAATGCGCCATTGTTACCCGAATACGCGTGCTTCTGATACTGCCCAGGTGTTTTGGGGGTGAAGGGGAAACGTAAACGATTAATGTTCGATCATGCGTTGCTCTATTCTCGCATCGCAACTCGGGGTGACAGACCTTCTTATTTCCGTACCCGTGGGAGTGACTTTCTAGCTTTCAGGTACTTCTGCCCCACAGCGCCAATTCGTCTTAGCATGTTGTCGGTGAAGGTTTTCCCTAGGTCACCAGAACTCCTCCTTACTGTAGCCAAGCGCTGTGCCAGTTCATGTTCTGACCAGATAGTCTTGGCATGGAACGCGACCACGAGATCGCCAATGGTGGTATAAGGCTCGAATTGCTTTGTGTTCCTACGTTCATCCACCGATTGTCGAATCTGCCGGACCTCCTCCTCCGTCAGTGTCGGCACCCATGCTCTCCGTGCCAGTCCGTATATCGCAGAAAGCGCGATACCGCTCCATAAAACTCCATCACCATGAGTGCTGTGCAATCTTAGTATCAGTAACCGGTTCAGAATCGCTGGCGAGGGATGGGCCATCTTCTTCCTCCTGTGCCAAATGAGTGCCAAGAGTTGGGCTGCCGGGACATGCAGAGGCGGATCGTCGTCGAAAAGGTGCCGTTCTATTCCGGCCATTAACGTCACGATTATGTCTAATGCCAGCGAATTGTCCTCCGGACTGTCGTGTCTTGGCGGGTTCCATAGTAACCCCGCACAGGTGAACAACCCGCGCGCGATATCTTCTGGAATTTTACTTCCGAGCAATTGCTTCAATTCCGACCGGCCTTCGGTACTGTTCCAATATCTCAATGGCTGGCGTGATCTCGCAAGAAACGAACATGTCGTCAAAAGATCTGTCGCCCTTGGCCACAGCATCGCTGAGTATAACAGCCATGCCTGATGCAGCAGTTCCGCACCATAAGGCCCTCGTGTCAGCGCCACCCAATCCTCTCCAGATGAGCATCCCTGAGCAAAGAAGGCGATGAGTTGCAGCGCCGCGGTTAATGTCTCTGGAGCGGCTTCCGCTTCCTCCACCAGACACTGAACCAACCGCGCTACGGGCGGAAGCAGTTTCGGTCGATCAGAGGCGATACGCCACCTGTCTTCATTTAAGAGTTGTTTTCCATCGTCTACATTTTCACGCAACCGGCGGGTCTCTTCAAGGAGAGCGGCTATGAGAGGTTCAGCCTGTTTCCTAGCCAGCACTGCGGCCATCGGGACAACTTCTTTCCATTCCTCTGCGGTGAGATATGGGGCTAGCGGCGTGAGGACGGTGTCGTTCTTGTCATATTCCATGTAGTGTCCTTCGGCGGCCGCGACGGCGGCAAGGTATTCCTGAAAGGTGAGATGCCGGAACTGGTAGAACGGGACAGTCTGACCCGCTTCAGCCTGATGTCCAGCCTCGACCAGGAGGCTGGAGCGTAGCTCTACTCGTTTCAGGAATTCATGCGGTGTGTCCTTCGCATAACGGCGGATCTGGGGCACCTTTTCTCTTGCCTCCTCCAGGAGTTTCAGCAAGTTCTGTTCCGTCGCCGTCTGTTTTCCGGCCCGCATCATCTCGAAGGCGACGCAAGCCAGTTGGGGTACGGCCTCCTTGGGGTTGAGAGGGTCATGCCCTTTTATGTTCCAAGTGTCGAGGAGCACTTCGACGGCGCGACTGTAAAGACTTACGCGGTCCGGTGGCAGGCGTCCGGCCCCGTGCTTTACCACCAAAAGCATGGTGAGAAGGAGCGGGTTCTCGGCGAGGCGGCGTAATGAGGCATTTCCCAGAAGGTACTGCGCGACCTCGCGACCCTCGGCTTTCGCCTGCGGAGAGTCTCCTGCCATAAGGCCTTGCCAGTGATCGCAGAGCGCGGTGATGGCGTTTCCCTCCAGCGGGGCGACGCGCCAGCGTTCGCAGAAACGAGCAATACACGGCGCGACAAGGCTGAATCCGGCTTCCCGACTGGTCACAACGAGACGGGTTAACTTGTGCTCCTCTATGAATGCTTCCAAATGTTCCACAAAGATGCTGCGATGGGCATCGTTGTGGATCTCATCGAGGCCGTCTACGAGGAGGAGAATGCGACCTTTCTTGAACAGGGGCAGCAGGGCTTCGTTGAGGCCTTTGAGGCGATCGTCACCTGTGATTTCCGGAAGTTTCTGGAGAATTGTGGGAATGGGGCTCTGGATGTGTTCGCGCCACTCTCGGCAGCGAATTAGGACCGGCGTGATATCCATATCCGGCAAAGCATCATCACTTTCGCGGCGTCGCTGAAGTCTAGCCCTCCGGGAGCTTGCCCGAAAGCAGCTCCGAGCAAAATGGCTCCGGTCCACCACCATCCAGCCGGGCGACGGCGGCCCCGAAACGGCCGCATTTCAAAGTCATATTCCCGAGGAATATGACGGAAGCTTATGTTATTAATAATGAACTGACGACACATCCGATCATTTTCACATCGGCTTTTTCCGCTTGTTTGTGGCCCGGCGGCAGGGCCTCGTACAGCGTCTCTTTCATGAAGTCATGGACTCGATGATGATGGTCCGGTCCGCCTCGGAGAAGTCGGGAAATTCAAGGTCGCGGATCCTATCGAATGTAAATCCCCTTGGTTCTCATGATATCAGGGGTTAGCTCCGATGGTTGATCGTCAATCCTCGCTGACCTCCCAATGGCCTCCTTTATCCGGTCCGACGCGACGAAGCACACCTTCCTGTTTCAAATTCGCAAGCTGCTTTTCTACAGCACGCAGTGTGAGCCCCAGATGTTGACTCAACTCTACCGCCGTAACAGAGCTATTCTGCCGGATGACATCAACTATTTTCACCGAACTTTTCACCGAACTTTTCACCGAACTTTTCTGGGTAGTTTTCTTCCCTTCTGCGGAAGCCCCCGGATCGGCCGGCCTTCTCCAGAACCTCACCACGAACAGCACCGCGCCCACTTCCTCGAACTCCGTCTGCGGCTCCCGGTCGAGGATCATCTTGATGCCGCGGCCCCATTTCTCGATCCGATGGCTGCGCTGGAAAAGGTCAGCCAGCAGTTCGTTCCGCCGGGCAGAAACCATTTTTTCCCGGATGTCCGAAACGGTAAGCCCGCCGTAGAGGAGTCCTGGACTCCGGATTTCCAGCCGATCCTTGAAGATGGCGATGTTGACCGAATCGTACTCGCGATAATCCCGGTGACAGAAGGCGTTGGTGATCGCTTCCCGGAAGGCTTCCCGATCTATCTCAGGCACATCCACACGCAACAGCCCGTCCAGGCGCATGCCGATATTGATATGCTCCAGGATGTACTCTTCCGCCCTTTGGATCAGGGTGAACACATCGCCCGTGAACTCTTTCATGTCCACAGTGACCGTCGTGTCGATGGCGCCGAAGGTGGCACAGCGCAGCCGGGCGTTGGGAAGAAATTTCTCCGGCTTCCGGGCGAAACAGAGGATAGCTGCATTCAACAGCTTGCCATCCCGGATCAGGCCCAGTTTTTCGAGGGCGTTGGGGAGCGTGTCGTATTTGAGGCCGCAGGCCTTGAGGAAGCTTTTAAGTTTGCCGCTGCCGATGTCGTCAAGGGCCGCCCGATCGCAGGACTCCGTATCCCAGTGGAGATGGTCGCGGTTCTTTTGCAGGATCAGGCACTCAAGGCCCTTGGCGCTCAGCTGCCGGTCTTCGTCGCCGACCCGGACATAGGCCCTGCCGTAAGCGAAGTAGGGGGCATCTTTTCCCTCCACGAACACCCGGACGCAGGGTTTCTCATCCACCGTGACCAGCTCGACCGTCGGGTAGACTTTGGGGTCGATATGGTCGCCGATCGCCCGCGAGACCTCCCTCAGGCTGGCCTCCGAGATGCTCTGGCCCACGGCCGTACCGTCGTTCCTGATTCCGAACCAGAGTTCTCCCCGCTGATGCTTGTTCAACATCGCCGCCAGGGAGATAATCCCCGATTTCAACTCGCCGGTGGATTTCTTCAGTTCGATACTTTCCGATTCGGTCAACAGCATCTCATGCCTTCGCAACGATATTGAGGCGTCGCGCCGCACCATCTAATGGCGGCCCCTAAACGGCCGTATTTTCAAAGTCATATTCTCGAGGAATATGACGGAACATTATGATATTAATAATGAACTAACGACACCTCCGATCATTTTCACATCGGCTTTTTCCGGTTGTTTATGGCCCGGGGCAGGGCCTCGTCCAGGGTCTCTTTCATGAAGTTCATGGACTCGATGATGATGGTTCGGTCCGCCTCGGAGAAGTCGGGAAATTCGAGGTTGCAGATCTTCTCCGCCGTGGCGCCGATGCTGGCGGCGATGATCTCGGCTCTGGTTCGCTTCGCCTGGCCGAGATCGCGGGGAGTCCCCGCCTCCTTGGCGGCCGCTTTGGCCTGCTGCTCCCGGTATTTCCGGAACTGGGTCAGCATGCTCCGTTCCTGCCTCTTCCGGGCGATCTCGACCAGGACGTTCTTGGGGACCGTGGGGTCCTGCCGGCACTCGTCCCGGATCTCCCTGGGGAGCCGGTTGAGGGAGAGGGACTTCGAAATGGTGGACTGGGTCTTGCCGATCACGGCCGCGAGCTGCTCCTGCTCGTAGGCGTGGTCGTCCATGAGGCGCTTCAGGGCCTCGGCCTCCTCCACGGGGTTCAGGTCCTGGCGGAGCAGGTTCTCCACCAGGGCGACCTCGGCGAAGTCGGCCCCATCGATGAAGACCGCGGGAACGGAGGGGAGGCTCGCCTTGCGCGCCGCCGCGCAGCGCCGCTCGCCCGCCACGACGTAGACGAGATTCGTGGCCCGGTCCTGGCGGCAGACGATGGGTTCGATGATCCCCCTCTGCGCGATCGAGGCGGTGAGCTCGTCGAGCGCGACAGGGTCCATGTATTTGCGGGGTTGGCCGGGATCGGGCTGGAGTTCAGCCAGGGGAACTTGGTAGAGCTGGCTCTTCTCGTACGTCGCCATGATCGGGTTCTCCTTCCGGGATGAAAGAAAAACCTACCAGGAACGCAACCGGGCGGCCGTTATGGGTCTGCCCGATACGGCTGTCCGGATACCGCGATCCGCTTCGGCTCCGAAAGGCACAGCGGCGAGAAGCGAAAGAGATGAGCGAATGGCTGCCGGGCGGCACGCAAACGCCAACGAACTCAGGTCGGCTCGTTGCGGCAGACCATACCGAAAAAACCGGCGGATATCAAGAGGAAAATCATTGCGCGGCTTTGGCCAGGAGCGTGAGATGGCTGTCGAGGTCCACGGCCGGAGCGCCCGCGGGATCGGCGATCGCCAGGAGCCAGCCGCGCCTTGAACGCAGCGGCGAAACCGCGATCCCTCTGCATCACCGCGGCGATGCGGAGCTTGTTGAAGGACTCCTCGACGATCTGCGCCAGGGCGTCGAGTTCTTTTTTTGTGTTGCAAAAATTTAATAATCTGCAACTCAAAGTCTTTTTTGTGGCACCCGTACAACTCAAACGTTTTCTTCCACTATATCAATGAGTTCATGAAATATGACCACTGCCGCCTGCCTGCCGCTCGCCGGCCGGATGTCTCGGATTACGCCATTTCTCTTAAGATCTTTGAGAATCCTCAAGGCGCTGTCCCGCGGAACTTTGGAACGGGCGATGAAATCGCTGCTGTGGAAGATCGGTCGGTCAAAGAGCGCGTCGATGGCCTGCACCACATACTGAGAACGCACGATCTCCGGGATTCTTTGTTTCATTCGTTCGTAAAGATCAAGAATCTTGCGCGTCTTTGCTGTGTTGGCCGCTGCCTGTTCCATAAGGCCTCGCAGAAAGAAGGCTATCCAGCCATTCCACGCATCTTCGCGTGAGAGGGCTTGAAGGCGATCGTAGTAGGTGTCCCGGTTCCTTTCGAGATACTCGCTCATGTAAAACATGGGGCTGGAAAGCAGGCCTTTTTCAAAAAGGAAAATGGGGACGAGCATCCTGCCCAGGCGACCGTTGCCGTCCAGAAACGGGTGGATCAGCTCGAACTGGGCTTTCACGACCGCCAGTTGGACAAGACGGTCCTTCTCGTCCGCGTGGAGATATCGCTCCCACGCGCCCATGGAAGGCTCGACGTCTTCCCATACGGGGGGCACGAATGATGCCTTTTCGATCGGGTCGCCGGGCCGGCCGATGTAGTTCTGCGTCCTTCGGAATTCCCCCCGCGCTTTGTTTCTGCCTCTCACACTGTCCAAAAGGATGAAGTGGAGTTCCTTCACGAGGTTCAGGCAGCACGGTCTTGTCTTTAGGGACTCCACGGCATGGTCCATCGCCTTGCGGTAGTTGATGATCTCCGTGATGTCGGCAATCCGTGACGCTTCCATAGGTTCCCGGGAATCAGCCTCGTATCTCAACACCTCTTCCATGCTGGCCTGGGTTCCCTCGATCCGGGACGAAAGAACCGCTTCACGGGTCGTCAGCGGCGAGAGCAGGACGGCTGGGTTCACGATGCTTTGAAGCATGCCGTCGTACCGGGCCAGCGCCGCATTGGCTCGGCCGATCAGGGTGACGTGGGTGGCCCAGTCGATGCCGTCTAAAGGCAATACTTGTGGTGTATACGGGTTCATTCAGTCTCCTCCCGGATCGCGGCCGACCCTGCCCGGTCACTCCACAGCCCGTGGGCCTTTCCTGGCTCCCTCCTCATTGACGGGGGAGATCAGGGTGGGCGTGATCCGCTTCGGCTCCGAAAGGACACAGCGGCGAGAAGCGAAAGAGATGAGCGAATGGCTGCCGGGCGGCACGCAAACGCCAACGAGCTCAGGTCGGCTCGTCTCGTTGCGGCAGACAATACAGAAAAAACAACATGATATCAAGAAGAAAGTTATTACCCGGCGCTCCGGGTCTGCGGACGGTTCGATCGGCTCGGCGACGCCCCCGCGTCCACTTTCGCCTTGACAGGGCAGCAGCTCCGCTCGGAGTTCAGCCGCGCAGCCATCCCGCGATCCCCTCCAGCGACTCCGCGAGACAGGCTCCAAGCGCCTGGTGCTGCCGGACCGCGACGCCGGCGACCGCCAGCGCCTCGAATGAAGTGGCCGAAAGCGATATCCATATAGAAAAAGGCCCGGATGCCATACAGGCAACCGGGCTCCTTTTCATACTGACCATGACTGTTGCTAACGGTACTGCATCAGCTCCTTGACCTTCTCTGCCGAGTAACCGAGTCTCTGAAAGTCCATGACGCCATCCGGGCTGTGACAGGACTTGCAGGACAGGGCGCCGCTCTTGGGCGCCACCTGGTGGTTCAGTGTGAAATGCAAGGTTTCTTCAAGTGGCTTCCATTTTCCGCTGTAAGGCATCTTGGAATCCTCTGCCCCTTTTTTGGCGGAAGCGTTGATATCTCCCGTGATTGAATAGACACCGGACTTGAGATAAACCGCCTTCCCCGTTTCAGCGTCAGCGATAATAACGAAATCAGCTGTTTTATAGGGATAGATCTTTGCGGTCTTATCCGTAATTGAGCCGACCGGTGTCGTGTTCTTCATGGTGTAACGGTTCCACCATCGGTAGACGGGCTTGAGGTTTCCCTTGATGATTTCTGTAGGCCCGTAAAGCCCTACTTTCTCGTTCAGGACAGGCTTTGTGTAATCCCTGAAAACCAGCGTGGGCTGTTTCGGATCGCGTGCGACTCCGGGAATATGGCAAGCCTGACAGGCCAGCCTCTTGGCATGATCGTCAATCCTGACCTTGTCGTTTCCCTTGTGTGGGCTTCCAGTATGGCAGTTCTCACAAGCCACCGTAACCCCCACGTCGAGGAATTCCCGCGCCTTGATATCGGCACCTCCGGCTATCCGGTGATCCTTCGTGATATGACACTGCACACACTGGATCCCTTTCGCCGCATGGACATCCGTTTCCGCTGTCGGAACGACACCGTGTTTGAAATTCAGCCCGCCTGCGGCAAAAGCGTGGCAGCGAAGGCACATCTCGCTGGTCGGCTTTTGCACAGACTGCGCCGCCTTCAGGACATCGGTGTCCTGCGTCGGAATGAGTTTGAGCTGGTCGCCAACTTTACCGACTGTCCTTTTGTAACCCGGAGCATGACAGAGGAGGCAATCAATATTGTTGTAATCTGCCTCTGTCATTTTGCCTGCCTTGGAGGGCTTTGCCCCGTAACCGGGATGACATCGAACGCAACCACCTGGCTGCGCCGGCTTGGAGGGATCCATGGGTTGGAGCATGCCAATCCAGTTGATCCCCGCCACCGTTGCCGGGGGCGCTCAAAATGTCTCCATTTGACCTGCACACTGGCCCTCCGGGATGTCTTTCACGAAGGGCGCCGGGCCGCATTGATGATAATGTAAACTCTCCGCCACGTCTTTCACCACTTTGCCGTGGCACATCCCGCACGTTTTTGTCCCATCGAAACTGGTGATCATGTTATGTGGCGGCCCAGCCTGCGCACTCTGCGCGGCCAGGATCAGCGCCATAAAACAGAGCAGCACCATAGGGACTATGACCCTGTTCCGCATGACCCCTCCTTCCCTCCAATAGATTGTTCGAGTTGTAGATAACGATAGCCGCGCTTTCCGCTGTGCAAAATATTATATCGATTATCCTCTACCAGTGGAAGGCAAATTTGAACCGCTTCGAAACGATGCCGCATTGGGTGGGGATTCCGACATTGCAGTATGCATAAAGGGGCAGAACGATTTTGAGTCCTGCCCCTTGAAGAGGAAACGTAGACTCCGACCGATTACTTCTTTGACCCTTTGCCTTTTTTCTCCGGAAACAATTCTGTCGGATCAAGTAATGGAACGATCTCCTGCTTCATGAGATCGCTCCATCCCATGACGGATGTTATGACAGCTTTGGGATCATTGGACTCACAGACCATGAAACCTCTGCCCCCGCTGACATCAAACCATTCGCCAACTTTCTTTACCCCCGCGCTGAGAGCGATTCCTTTTTCCATACGTCTTTTAATCAATGCGTCTCTCTGCCCGGGTTCCCATGTGTAAATATTCATGAAAAGCATTTTTGGCCTCCTTTCCAGCAGGTTTATCAAGTCTCGATCGTCAACCCCTAAATTTCCACTGAGTTCCTGTTGATGTGCAATTTCTTTGATTTGGAGAAGGCCCCCAAGG
Organism: Deltaproteobacteria bacterium; assembly: GCA_021372695.1. Next base: position 7,190 of record JAJFTY010000037.1, on the reverse strand, counting down.
GTATCGGATTCCCTTTGGGGCCTTCATATCGGTACTCTCCGGTAGCTCCTTTCCATGGCTTTCTCCGGAAGGTAAGGCTTAGAGATGATTTATAAACGATTAAGTGCAGGGGGGGAGAATGAGATTCAGCTTACGTCAATTGAGCTCAGGCGCGGGTTTGTCTGGGATAAATCAACCTCCGAGAGAGTTTTGGGACTCCCTCGGAGGTTTTACATGATCAACTTTCTGTGATCCCATCTCATGATTCTGCGCACCATTTTGACGGGTTGCTTGGCAAATCGGATGACTGTAATGGGACGTTGCTCTTAAAGAAATTAAAAGTCAAGAAGATAATTCCCTCTTTTTTCACAACTAGTTACCACACGAGAGGGCAAATCTCCTGCAAAACTGCCGGATGTCCGGTACGTTTGTTCCACGCCACTTTCGGCTTGACAGAGCCGCGGATTTCGTATAGAAGTGGCCCCCTGTTCATCAAGATCGGAAGGAGGATTTTTTTTGGCTACACACAAATCGGCAGAGAAGAGAAGCAGGCAGGCTGTGAAGCACCGCGAAAATAACAACGCCGTGAAGTCGAGCATCAAGACCGGCGTGAAGGGTGTTCTGGAGGCGGTCGAGACGAAGGATCCCGAGGCGGCGAAGGCTGCCCTCGCGAAGGCCGTTCCCGCCATCGCCAAGGCGGCGGCGAAGGGTGCCTTCCACAAGAAGACCGCGTCCCGCAAGATCTCCCGACTGACAAAGCGGGTCAACACCCTGAAGGCTTGATCTTCTCCTAGAAGCCGGACATCATCAGACGATATGCCCTCTCGGCTGTGTCATTGGCCAGCTTGGTGAGGGCATTTTTGCGGCTGCTCTCCGTCACGCCCACCGTGGTCACCGGGTATTCCACCGTCCCGGTGAATCCGTCGTTCCACCAGATCCGCCGGCCGCTCTCCCGCTCCTCGAAGACGAGATTCAGCGTGACCGTGATGCGGTCCTCGGCGGAGAGGTTGCTTGCCTTGTAGGCGAGCGGAGCGGCCTGGAGATTGCGGATGGTGCCCCGGCAGATGACGTCCGCATCGCCCCTGCCGCGGGCCAGATTGAAGCGCCCCTCCTGGACGAAACGGCTGATGAAGGCGGTGCGGAAGATGTTTTCCGCATAGGCTTCGCTCGTCTGGTTCGTGAAGGTGTCGACGAAGACCGTGCGGAAGGCCGGAGAGACCGACTCGCCTCCTCCGGCAAAATGGTAACCGCAGCCGGTGAGCATCAGAAGCGCCGCTCCCGCCATCCAAAGCGCGCATCCCCTCCACAGCGCAACCGGCCCGACTCTCTTCATACGCACCCCTTTGCGGGAAGCGGCCTCCCCGCAGCGATCCCTACCCCGCAACGACGATGTTCACGAGCTTCTTCGGCACGTACACCACCTTGACGATCTTCTTCCCGGCGGTGAGGCCGGCGATCCGCTCGTCGGCCAGGGCCAGGGCCTTGATCTGCTCGCCCTCCTCGTCGGCGGGGACCGTGATGCGGTTCCGCACCTTGCCGTTGATCTGGATCACGATCGTGATCTCCTCTTCGGAGGCGACCGCCTTGTCGAACCCGGGCCACGCCACGTCGGCCAGGTTCTGGGTCCGGCCCAGGAGCGACCAGAGCTCCTCGGTCATGTGGGGGACGATGGGCGCCAGAAGCAGGATGATCGACTCCACCGTCTCGCGGACCACGGAGAGCGCGAGCGCATCGCCCGCGGCCGGCCGGGGGAACTGGTAGAGGGCGTTCACCAGCTCCATGACCGCGCTGATGGCCGTGTTGAAGTGGAAGCGGTCCTCGACGTCGGAGGTGACCTTCCGGATCGTCTGGTGGGTCTTCCGCCTGAGCGCCTTGAGATCCCCTTCGAGCGGCTCCGTTCCGGCAAAGGGCGCCACGCCCCGGATCTCGTCCAGGTAATCGACGACGATCCTCCAGGTCCGGCTGAGGAACCGGAAAGAGCCGTCCACCCCCTGATCGCTCCACTCGAGGTCCTTCTCCGGCGGCGAGGCGAAGAGGCAGAAAATCCGGGCCGTGTCGGCGCCGTAGGCCTTGATCAGGTAGTCGGGGTCGACCACGTTCTTGAGCGACTTGGACATCTTCTCGGTCTTCCCGATCGTGACCGGCTGGTCGCACTGGGTGCACTTCCCGTCCTTCACCTCTTCCGGGAAGAGGTAGCCGTGTTCGTCGCAGCGCGTCGTCTCCTTGCAGACCATCCCCTGGGTGAGCAGGTTGGTGAAGGGCTCGTCCACGCCGAGCACCCCGAAGTCGCGGAGCATCTTCGTGTAGAAGCGGGCATAGAGCAGGTGGAGGATCGCATGTTCGATCCCGCCGATGTACTGGTCCACGGGCATCCAGTAGTCGACCTTGGCGCGGTCGAGGCCGGGTTTGACGTCGTGGTGCGCCGAACAGAACCGGTCGAAGTACCAGGAGGATTCGACGAAGGTGTCCATCGTGTCCGTCTCCCGGCGGGCCGGCTTGCCGCACTTCGGACAGGCCGTCTCCACGAAGGGCTTGTACCGGGCGAGGGGCGATTCCCCTGAGCCGGTGAATTCGACGGCCTCGGGAAGCACGATCGGGAGCTCCGACTCGGGCACCGGGACCGTTCCGCAGGCCTCGCAGATCACCATCGGGATGGGCGCGCCCCAGTAGCGCTGGCGGGAGATACCCCAGTCGCGCAGCCGGTACTGGATGGTCTTCTTGCCCCGGCCGAGCGACGCCAGATGATCGGCGATGGCGTCCAGGGCCTTCATGTTCTCCATGCCGTCGAAGGGTCCGGAGTTGACCAGGACCCCCTCTTCCGTGTAGGCCTCGGTCATGGTCTTGACGTTCAGGGCCCGGTCGTGGGGCTGGATGACCACGATGAGCGGCAGGTTGTACTTCTTGGCGAATTCGAAGTCGCGCTGGTCGTGGGTCGGGACCGCCATCACGCAGCCGGTGCCGTAGTCGGCGAGGACGAAGTTGGCCGCGTAGATCGGCATCTTCCGTCCCGTGACGGGGTTCAGGCAGTAGGAGTCGAGGAAGATGCCCTCCTTCTCGTAATACTCGGAGGTCCGCATTTTCTTGTCCTGCTTCTTGATCTTGTCGACGAAGGCGAGGACGGCCTGCTCGCCCGGCTTGCCCTTGGCGAGCTCCAGGACCAGGGGGTGCTCCGCGGCCACGAGCATGAAGGTGGCGCCGAAGATCGTGTCCTGGCGGGTCGTGAACACCTTGATGTCGCCCTTGCCGTCGGCCATCGGGAAGGAGGCCTCGCAGCCGTAGCTCTTGCCGATCCAGTTCTTCTGCATCGTCAGGACCCGCTCGGGCCAGCCGGGAAGCTTGTCGCAGAAGGCCAGGAGCTCCTCGACGTAGGCGGTGATCCGGAAGAACCACTGGGAGAGGAACTTTTCCCCGACCTCCGAACCGCAGCGCCAGCATAGGCCGGCCTCCACCTGTTCGTTGGCGAGCACGGTCTCGCATTTGGGGCACCAGTTGACCGTCGAGCTTTTCTTGTAGGCGAGCCCTTTTTCGTACATCCAGAGGAAGAAGAGCTGCTCCCATTTGTAATATTCGGGATCGCAGGTGGCCAGCTCCCGCTCCCAGTCATAGCTGAATCCCATGCGTTTCAGCTGCAGCTTCATGTTGTCGATGTTGGCGTGGGTCCAGACGGAGGGGTGGATCCCCCGCTCGATGGCGGCGTTTTCCGCGGGCATGCCGAAGGCGTCCCACCCCATCGGATGGAGGACGTTGTACCCCTTCATCCGCTTGTACCGGGCGACCACGTCGCCGATGGTGTAGTTGCGCACATGGCCGATGTGGATCCGGCCGGAAGGGTAGGGGAACATTTCGAGGAGGTAGTATTTCTTCCTGGCCGGGTCTTCGGTCACCTGGAAGACCTTATTTTCTTCCCAGCGCTTCTGCCACTTCTCCTCGATTTCCATGGGGTTGTATTTGATATCCATGCATCGCTCCATTGTCTTTGCCGATCCAAAGATCCCTGCGGGAGATCACGGTACTTGGGCGGAGTCCCTTCCGCGATGGGGCCTTCACCGCCGTCTATCCATACAGAACTTCGGTGCCCTTCGTAGCACATCGGGCCTGCCCTTTCAATTCCAATTTCCGGGAGGACGCCCTCATAAGAAGTCGCTGATTCCCTGCTCCTCGCCTTGTCACCCCGGCGAAGGCCGGGGTCCAGTGATCTGCGATCACCGAATATCACTGGATTCCGGCCTTCGCCGGAATGACGACTTTGACGTACACTGTCGCCGAATTAATACAATGTGCGTTGACGGCTTCGAAAAAAAAGTCCGCAGGCAAGGCGCAACGCAGCATCCGGACCTCTTACGAAGCCGTCCTCATTTCTTCCAGAATTCGGGAATGAGCAGGACGAGCACCGTGTAGATCTCCAGACGGCCGACCAGCATGCAGAAGGAGAGGATCCATTTCCCGAGGACGGGGCACTGGCTGAAGGTGGTCGCCGGGTGGTAGAGCCCGAGGCCCGGGCCGACATTTCCCAGGGTCGTGGCCACGGCTGCGAAAGAGGTGATCATGTCCAGCCCAAGGGCCGACATGGCGAGCGTCGCAACGATCGCGATGCAGAGGTAGAGGACGAAGAATCCGAGCACGCTCTTCATCACGTCGATGGGGACGGTCTGATCTCCCAGCTTGATTTGCATGACGGCATGGGGATGGACGAGCCGGTAGAGCTCCTGGTAGCCCCTTTTGAGGACCAGCAAGATCCGGACGCATTTGATGGCGCCGCCGGTGGAGCCGGCCGAGCCGCCGATGAACATCAGAAGCAGGAGGATGATCTGGGAAAAGGCCGGCCATTTGGCGAAGTTGTCCGTGACGAAACCGGTCGTCGTGATGACCGAGGCGACCTGGAAGATCGCCAGACGAAAGACTTTGGCGAGATCCGCCATCACGTTGAACCGCAGGTCCAGGGTGATCAGGAGCGTGGCCACACAGATCGTCCCCAGGAAGAAACGCGCCTCGGTGTCGCGGTACATGGTCTTGAAATCGCCCGTCAGGAGCTTGTAATGGAGGGTGAAGTTCATCCCGGCGATGACCATGAAGGCGACCAGCACGCCGTCGATGTAGGCGCTGTTGTACCAGGCAATGCTCGAATCCTTGGTCGAGAACCCTCCGGTCGCCATGGCGGTGAAGATGTGGCAGACGGCGTCGAAGACGCCCATTCCGCCGAAGAGGAGGAAGATGAAACCCGCGATCGTGATAATGATGTAGACCAGCCAGAGGGAGCGGGCCGTCTGCGCGATCCGCGGCTCCAGCTTGTCCTTCACCGGCCCGGGAACCTCCGCCTTGAAGAGCTGCCTCCCCCCCACCCCGAGGAAGGGGAGGATGGCGACGGAGAGGATGATGATTCCCATCCCGCCCAGCCACTGGGTCATCGACCGCCAGAGGAGGATCCCGTGGGGCAAAGCCTCGATCTTGTCGATGACGGTCGCCCCCGTAGTCGTGAAGCCCGACATCGTTTCGAAGTAGGCGTCTGCCAGCGCCGGGAGGGCGCCGTGGATCATGTAGGGGAGCCCCCCGAAGAAGGAGGCGCAGATCCAGCCGGCCGAGACGATCAGGAACCCCTCCCGGTGGCTGAGCATTGTCTTTTTCTCTCCGGGCCGGAAGGCCAGGTAGAGCGCGGCCCCGGTTCCCGAAGTGATCCCCAAGGAGACCAGGAAGCTCCAGAGGTCCGCTTCCCCATAGAAGAGCGCGCAGGCCAACGGGACCAGCATGGTCAGGCCGAGGATGAACAGGAAGGCCCCGAGGGTATAGAGAACGGGCTTGATCTTCATCCGAAGTATTCCAGTTTCACGGTGAGGAGCTTCTCGAGCTGACCGATGGCCGAACGCGGCGTGAAGATGACGACATGGTCGCCCGGCAGGATCACCGAATTGCCGTCGGGGATGATGATCTCCTCGCCGCGGCTGATCGCCCCGACGATGGTGCCGCTGGGGAAATGGATATCCTTGAAAGGCCGGTCGGCGATCTCCGAGGTCTCGAGCGCGATGAATTCGAAGACCTCCGCCCTTTCATCGCGGAGTGGGGCGACGGAGAGGACCTTGCCTTTGCGGATGTAGTGCAGGATCCGGCTGATGGCGGCATGACGGGGGTTGATCACGCCGTCGATGCCGACCCGCGAGACCAGGGGGATGTAGTCGATCCGGTTGATCAGGGAGAGGACTTTCCGGGCGCCCATCTGCTTGGCCAGGAGCGATCCCAGGATGTTCGCCTCCTCGTCGTTGGTGACGGCGATGAAGAAATCGGTTCCCGCGATGTTCTCCTCCCGGAGGAGTTCCTGGCTGGTTCCGTCGCCGTGCAGGACGACCGTCTTCTGCAGGAGGGCGGCGAGCTGTTCGCACCGGCCCTTTTTCTTCTCGATGATCTTGACGGCGATGTCCTGTTTTTCGATCGCCTGGGCGAGAACCAGGCCGTTGGTTCCGCCTCCGATGATGATGATCCTTTTGGGCCGCTCCGTGTTCTTCCCGAAGAAGCGCAGCAGCTTCCGGACGCGGGCGGTGTCGGTGACGGCGAAAAGGTAATCCCCCTCTTCGATGACCGAGTCGCCCTTCGGCACGATAAGCCGGTCCCCGCGGGCGATGGAGGTGATCAGGATGCGGAAATCGGGCTCCATGGCCCGCAGATCGATGAGACTCTTCCCGACCACGGCGGCTCCGGGGTCGATCTGGAACCCGAGCAGCCGGATGCGCCCCTCCGCGAAGCTGAAGACCTCCGCCGCTCCGGGATATTCGAGCAGGTTCATGACGTTGTCGACCGCCTCCTGCTCCGGGTTGATGACGAGGTCGATGTTGAGGCGGTCCGCGCCGAACAGGGAGCAGTTCTCGTTCAGCTCCAGGTTGCGGATGCGGGCGATCCGGACGGGAACCCGGCACTGGGCCGAGGCGAGGAGGCAGGCGATCATGTTGGTTTCGTCGCTGTCGGTGACGGCGATCACCATCTCGGCCTGGGCCATGCCCGCCCGTTTCAGCACTTCGGGGCTGCTGCCGCTCCCCAGCACGGTCTGGACGTCCAGCGTCTCGGATATCTCGTGCAGCCTCTCTTGGCTGCGGTCGATCACGACCGCGTCGAGTCCTTCGCTCGAGAGGCTGGCGGCGATATGGTGGCCCACCTCGCCGGCCCCGATGATGATCACCTTCATGTCAGTTCATGGCTCCGATTTTCGTTGATTTCAGTCCGCCGGG
>JAJFTY010000232.1 GCA_021372695.1 Deltaproteobacteria bacterium | reverse complement strand
CTGTGCTTCCGGCCCCCTCCGACGATGCGGTCGTCGAGCTCGAACGCGCCCCCGGTCAGTTGGAAGCGGTTCAGCACAAAGGGGAATACCCCGGCCGATTTCGGTTTCTCCTCCGTCTTTTTCTGGCGCTCGAGGATATCCGAGAAATTGAAGCGGTCTGCCGCCTCGCGCACGACCCGGACCGAGGGGGATTCGATCGATACTTCGGAGAGGACCAGGGCGCGCCGGTAGATCGAGGCGGGGCTCACCGACACGCGCAGGCTGCCCACAGAGAAAAAGGGGCCCCCGCCCTTCTCCTCGACGGCAAAGCCCGTCACGGAGGCGGTGAGGGTCAGGGGGTTCAGGGAGACCTTTTCGATGCGGACGTTCCGCCCTGTCGCCTCCTTGAGCGCCTCGACCGCCTTGTTCCGGATCAGAACCGGCAGCGCGGTCGCCGCGAGGAGGACCAAAACGGCCAGGACGCCGACCGCGATCAGGGTGATCTTTTTCCACCGGGTCATAAACGCCTCGCAATGTTTCGAAAAGCCCGCTTCCCCTGCCGCGCGCCTCCGCCGGGACGGAACGGACGGTCGCTACCTGGCGAACACCTTCTTCAGGAGATCCGTGGTCCTGGCCACGGGGTTGGCCCTGATCTTCGCCTCCTCCTCGCCGACCATATGGAAGAGACCGTCCAGGGCCTTCTCGGTCACGTAGTGGTCGAGGTCGATCGATTCCGGTTTCGCGAGGGAGAGGGCCGGGAGCCTGCCGATCATCGCCTGATAAGAGCGGGTCACCCCCACCTGCCCCATGCTCTCGGAGATGATCGGTTTGAACGCCTCGTAGAGCTGGGCGGACGTTTTCGACTGGAAGTAATCGGTGGCCGCCCGGTCGGTGCCGGCGAGGATCTTCCGGGCATCCTCGATGGTCATCCCCCGGATCGCGTCGGCGAAATGGGACGCTGCCTTCGGAGCGGCCTTCTCGGCCGCGCGGTTCATGCTGAAAACGAACTCGTCCACCTGCCTCCTGTAGCCGAGCGTGCGCAGGAGGTCCGCGGCCTGCCGGACCTTGTCGGGCAGAAGGATCTTGATGGCGTCGTTTCCGAAGTAGCCGTTGATCTGGGAGACCAGGCCGACGGCATTTTTCGTGCCCACGGAGAGCGCCTCCTTGAGCCCCGAGGCAATCGTCTGGTCATCGAGCCCCCGGACCGCAGCCGCATCGGGCGACTGGCCGATCCCCGGCAGCTGATGCAGCCCCTTCTGGATGGCATCCCCGAAAAAATCGGCGGCAGTTGCGGCCGGGGGGATGAGGGCGAACCAGAGCAGAAACGCGAGAAATGTCCATGACCGGATCTTCATAGAGGCTCCTGACACGGGTGAAAGACGGAAAATGAACGGTTTTCCGTCTGCTGTCCGCCATTCTACCAGAACGGCCCGGAGAATCAAGGGGCATGCTTCGGAAGGGTTCATTTCCCCAATCCGGCTTCAATCCGCCGGCTTGCCAATATAGCGGTAGATCAGGGCCCCCAGAAGGGCGCCGATGATGGGTGCGAGCCAGAACAGCCACAGCTGGTCGAGCGCCCAGTCCCCGGCGAACAGGGCCACCCCGGTACTCCTGGCTGGATTCACGGAGGTGTTGGTCACCGGAATGCTGATCAGATGGATCAGGGTCAGGCCCAGACCGATCGGAATCGGCGCAAAACCCGGCGGGACGCGCTTATCGGTTGCGCCGAGGATGATGAGCAGGAACATCGTGGTCATCACCACTTCTGTCACGAAGGCGGCCGGGAGCGAGTAGCCGCCCGGCGAGTGAGCGCCGTAGCCGTTCGAGGCGAAACCCGCCGTCACGTCGAAGCCGGCCTTGCCGCTCGCGATCAGATAGAGAACCGCCGCGGCCGCAACGGCCCCGAGCACCTGGGCGGCGATGTAGGGCAGAAGCCGGGCGGCGGGAAAACGTCCGCCGGCCCACAACCCGATGGAAACCGCCGGATTGAGGTGGCATCCGGAGATGTGTCCGATCGCATAGGCCATCGTCAGGACGGTGAGGCCGAAGGCCAGGGCCACCCCCAGAAACCCGATGCCGAGATTGGGAAATGCCGCGGCCAACACCGCACTGCCGCACCCGCCCAGAACCAGCCAGAGCGTTCCGAAAAACTCAGCGCCATATGGTCTCATATGCCTCTCCTTTCTCCTGGCAGGCTGTTGAAAACCGCTCATCTGCTGCGTTGCACTGCAAACCTCATCGCTCGACGTATTTTCTATATACGCCTCGCTCTTCGGTTTTGGTGCGCCTTGCATCTGAACACTTTTGAACAGCCTGCCCATCGGGTGTGCTCTTCAACACCCTCCTGCGATACCCACCGGTTCGTTGGATCGATTCCCGGATCGCTGTCTTCCCCGTGTTCGTTATCCCGGCTTTGCCGGGCGATGGACGAGCTTCCAGAGGACCCATAAGGCGAGGAGACAGGCGGCCGCGAAGGCCAGCAGAGGGAGAAGCAGGGAGAGAAGGGTGGTCGCCAAGGCTCCCGCAAGCTCAGCCGTTGAAAGTATGAAATTCCCGGCGCCGCCGGTGGAGAGGGTGGAGACCCCTCTCAGGATCGTCGTTCCGGTCTGGACGATGCTGGCCATGCCGCCCCCGGCAATGATCGCGAGCGACCACTTTATGAGGGGGGGAAGATCGACGACGACAGATGCAGCCGCGAGGGTGCCTGCCGCAACGGCCAGGGGGGTGGCTACGGAATCCAGGAGATTGTCCATCCAGGGGACATAGTAGGCGGCGATCTCCAGGATCGCCGCCGTTCCGAAGGCGATCAGGGCGGGCCTGGTCGCAATCCACTGGAATTCCGGCGCGAGTGGGATGATGCCGTACAGGCCGGCGATGCTCAGGCCGAGAAAAGGCAGAATGATGCGGAATCCGCAGGCTGCGGCCAGGCCGACGCCGACCATCAACCCCCCGAGACCGCTCCAGGTGAATTCCATGGCTCCATGACCCGTTTCCGGTGCAGGATGGGTGCTCTGATCCCGCCGTGGCACCCGTGGCCCCACTCTAGCATGAATCTGTCCATATGCAGTGTCCAGTCAACGGCCTCCGTCACGGGGCCGTTCCTCCGGCGTCCTACAGATGGACGTCCGTCCGCGGCTTTTTCTCTCCGGTCGTGTAGTCGTACCATCCCTTGCCGGTCTTGCGGCCCAGGTCGCCCGAGGCGACGAGCTTCCGGAGCGAGAGCGCGGGCCGCCATTTGGGATCCCTGAAGTTCTCCCAGAGGGTCTCCGCCACGGCGAGTCCGATGTCGAGGCCCACGAAATCCCCCAACTCGAACGGCCCCATAGGATGCCCCAGCCCGAACTTCAGGGCCGTGTCGATATCTTCGATCGTAGCCACCCCCTCGGCCAGGCAGTTGTATACCTCGTTGCGCAGGGCCGCATTGACCCGGTTCACCAGGAACCCCGGCCCGTCCTTGACCAGGACGCCGACCTTTCCGATCCGGGCCGTCAGCTCCCGGATGACTTGAATGGTCTGATCGGCGGTCTTCAGCCCCCGGATGATCTCCACGAGCTTCATGACCGGTACGGGGCTGAAGAAGTGCATGCCTGCGAACCGGTCCGGACGCCGGGTCGCCGTGGCGAGCTCCGTGATGGGGATAGAAGAGGTGTTGCTGGCAAAGAGGACAGGGGGAGGGCAGATCTCCTCCAGCTGCCGGAAGAGGTCCAGCTTGGCCTGCCTGTTCTCGACGATCGCCTCGATCACGAAGTCGCAATCCCGGGCCGGGTCAAACCCGGTCGTCGCAGTGATCCGTCCCAGGGTCGCCGACTGCTCCTCCGCGGTCAGTTTGCCTTTGGCGACCGCCGCGGCCAGGTTCTTTTCGATTCCGGCCATCCCCTTCCGGACGAACTCCTCCGTGATATCGCAGAGCACCGCTTCGTATCCGGCCGATGCCATGACCTGCGCGATGCCGGAGCCCATGAACCCGGCGCCGATCACCATGACTCTCTTGATTTCCACATGCCCTCCCTTTTTGACAGGATCGTAACGGTAGAACCGGGTCGGTTGTCATTATTGCACCGGCTACCAACAGATAAAACGTCATGCCGGACCCCGGATCGGGTCCTGGGCAGGCTCAGATCCGGCATCCAGTCAATTACTGGTTCCCGGCTTTCGCCGGAATGGCGACTTTGGCATACTCTATCGCTGGAGTAATAATTCCGCTCCGATCAACCGGTGTTCCTCAGGACCATGGCCATCCCCTGGCCCCCCTCGGCGCCGAGCGCGACCATCGCGATCCGGGCGCTCCGCCGGCGGAGAGCATGCACGGCCCGGCCAAGGAGCACCGCCCCTATGGCCCCCCAGGGATTCCCCGTGGCCAGGGCGCCGCCAGCCGGATTGACCCGCTCCGCAAGAGCCGCTGGAGGGGGCATCCCGCTCTGCCATTCCCGAAGAACGGCCAGACACTCGGCGGCAGACATCTCGTTGAGTTCGATGATCTCCACATCGTCCAGCGCCAGCCCGGCCTTGGAGAGGGCGCGGCGGCCCGCCTCCGCGACAGCGCTTGCCGTGTAACGGGGATCTGACGCCGCGATCCCGACGGAAACGATCTCCGCCAGCACCGGCAGATTCAGGGCCTTCGCCCGCTCCCGGCCGGCCAGGATGCACATGGCCGCCCCGTCCGCCGGCGCAGCCCAGAGAGCCGCCCGGTCCGGAAGTTCGTCGGCACGGACCAACACCACCCTTTTCCCGTTCGCGGCGGCCAGGGGAAAGATTTCATCTTCGCAGCTGCCCCCCTCCCGGGATTCCCGGGCCTTCCGGAGGCTCGATTCCGCAAAGGCCGCCAGCTCTTCCGCGGGAAGCTGATATTTCCGCGCCAGATTTTCCGCCACCTGCTCCGTGGTGACCCGGCCGTAGAGCGCCTCCGGCTGCGCCCCGGACTCCTGGGCCGGGATCGCGTCGATGATCCGGCGCCGTTTCTCGTCGAAGGCGTAGCGGGCATTGCGGATCTCGAAGGGGATCTGGCTCATGCTTTCCGTTCCCCCGGCGCAGATCACCCCGGCATCGCCGCAGCGTATGGCCCAGTAGCCGCTCACGATCGCCTGGAGCCCGGAGGCGCTCTGCCGCTGCACGGTATAGGCGGGCAGATGCTCCGGCAGGCGGGCCAGGAGCATGGCGTGCCGGGCGCCATTGGACGGACGGCTCGTCTGCTTGGCGATGCCGACGATCACCTCATCGATCTCCGCCGCGGGCATTCCGGCCCGCCTCACCGCCTCCTGCATGGCGGCGGCCGCCAGCTGCTGTTCGGACAACCCCGTCAGCTGGCCGCCGAAAGCGCCCAGGGGCGTCCGCACGGCGCTTGCGACGACCACCGCGTTCATGCTTCACCCCCCTTTTTCGACGACCATGGCGACCCCGAGCCCCCCGGCGCAGCACATCGTGATCAGGCCGAACCGGTGTGCAGCCACGCGTTGCAGCTCATAGAGGCATTTGACCGTCAGCGCCGCCCCCGTGCAGCCCAGGGGATGGCCGAGGGCGATGGCGCCGCCGTTCGGATTCAGCTTCGCTTGCAGGGTCTCCCGGTCGACCCCCCAGGAAACCCATTCGCGGACCACGGCCAGCGACTGCGCAGCGAAGGCCTCGTTCAGCTCGATGACGTCCACATCCCGGAGGTCGAGTTTCGCCCGGCTAAGCGCGCTGCGCGTGCATTCCACCGGGGCGATCCCCATGACGGTCGGATCGCAGCCGCTGGCCGCGGAGGCGAGGATCCGCGCCATCGGCTTCATGCCCAGGCTCCGGGCCTTCTCGGCCGACATGACGAGCACGGCGGCGGCCCCGTCGTTGCGTCCGGAGGCGTTTCCCGCCGTGACGCTTCCGCCTTTCTTGAAGGCCGGGGCCAGGGCCGCGAGCAACTCATTCGTGGTCATGCGGGGGTGTTCGTCCGTATCGAAGAGCCGGGTGGTGCCGTCCGGGTTTCTGATCGCAACGGGCAGGATCTGTTCCCGGAAACGGCCTGCCCGGATCGCCCGGGATGCCCTCTCCTGGCTCTCCAGGCTGAAGGCGTCCTGCTCCTCCCGGGGAATCCCGTACCGCTCCGCCAGATTTTCCGCCGTGATCCCCATCGGCAGCCGACCGTAGATTTCCACGGGGACCGCGCCCGGAGCGCCCTCCACGAGCGAGTCCTCGATGGCGTGGTCGCCGTTTCCCAGACCGTGGCGGGCATTCCGGATAAAATAGACCGACTGGCTCATGTTTTCCGTGCCGCCCGCCACGACGATCTCCGCCTCCCCGGCGCGGATGATCTGGCTGGCATCCATGATGGCCTGGAGTCCGGAACCGCACTGGCGGTGGACCGTGTAGGCGGGCACCGTCTCCGGAATTCCCGCCATCAGGGCCACGACGCGGGCCGTGTTGGCGGGGTCCGAACTCTGCCTGACGTGCCCCAGGATCACGTGGTCGATCTCCCGGCCTGCCAATCCGGCCCTCCTGAGCAGCTCCTCCACCACGAGGCGCCCGAGCTCCTTTTCCGGAAAGTCCCGCAAACTGCCGCCGATCCGCCCGATGGGCGTGCGGACGGCGTGTGTGATGACCACCTCTTTCATGATGCAGCTCTCAGATCTCTTACGCCCGGACAGGTCTTGCTTAAAATTCCATCGCCCGGAACAGGTCGGGACGGACGATCCGCGCCTCTGGGGCCTCAGCCGCCACCCTCTCCAGAAACTCTTCTTCCCCGCTCCTCGACGTGGAGGGCGTTCTGCCCTCCTTCGGCACCGGCGCTGAAAAATCGTCGAAATGGAAGGGAACCACGATCTTCGGCCGCACCCGCGACAGGATGCGCCTGTGGAAGTCCGGGACCGCTTTCCATCCGGGCATGCAGCAGAAGAGCACGTCGCAGGCCTCTCCCTCCAACTCGGCGTCGATCAGGTTCGCCGTTCCGACATGGAGGAACGATGTGCCGCCGATCAAAAGCCGGATGCTGAACACCTGGCCGTGGCGGTAGTCGGATGCCCTGAGCGGGGGCTCTTTCCCAGGCTCGATCTCGCCGGGATAGGGGGCGCGGCCGAAGACGACCAGGCCGTGCAGGGAGGGGATGATCGTCGCGGAGGCGCCGCCCGGCAGCTCCAGGTGGCATTTTTCTTTGCAGACGATCACCCTTCCGGGCATCCCGTGGAGCGCCATCAGCGTTTCGCAGCTTTCGCTTCCGATGAGCGGAACCGGAAAATGCGCGACGATTTCGGGGATGTCCAGGGCATGGTCGAGGTGGGTGTGGCTGACGAGAACCGCCTGAAGCGCGCCGGGAAGGGAGTCGAGGTAGCGGGCGACCTTCTCCCGGTCGGCCTCGGGCCGGCCCAGGAAAATGGATGCCTTGCCCGGCCGGGAGATGTAAGGGTCGATCAGCCAGCTCTTCCCGTCATGGGTGAATTCAAGGCCGGCTGCGCCGGTCCAGCGGACGGAGACCATCTCTTTTCACCGACAGGGTTCATGAAGGGTGAAACGCTGCAACCATCCGTATTGACGGGAGATGGATATACCCGCTGGCCATCCCAGTCAAGGGTTTTCCGCTGGCCGGACGCGGAATCCAGAGGGAGAAAAAGCCCCGGCATCCCTCCCTGTGCAAGCGGAAGGACGCCGGAGCGGGGGGGCAAATAAAAGGGGGCATCGAACCGGATGCCTATGTTTCAGGCCATCCGGCGTGTTCTCCCTGCGAAGGCCCTATTTCTTCCGGTTCTCCGGCCTGAGTGCGCGGACGGCGGCGCCGGCCTGCCACATCTCCATATTTCTCATCGCCTCGAGCTCTGCGTTGAGCTTCTTGCGATAATCGGGGGCATTGTTCACGGAAAGGACGATCCGTGTCTCCTCGCCGGAGCGGACGCTCTCGTAGAGCTTTTCAAAGACCGGGGCCACGGCCTCCCGGAAGGGCCCTTTCCAGTCGAGCGCGCCGCGCTGGGCGGTCGTGCTGCAGTTGGCGTACATCCAGTCCATCCCGTTTTCCGCGACGAGGCGGATGAGGCTCTGGGTCAGCTCCTCCACGGTCTCGTTGAAGGCCTCGCTGGGGCTGTGGCCGTTTTTCCGGAGCACATCATACTGCGCCTCCATCACGCCCGCGAGTGCGCCCATCAGGATCCCGCGCTCGCCCGTCAGATCGCTGAAGACCTCCTTCTCGAAGGTGGTCGGGAAGAGGTAGCCCGAGCCGATGGCGATGCCCAGGGCCAGCGTCCTCTCCGTCGCCTTGCCGGTCGCGTCCTGGAAGATCGCGAAACTGGAGTTGATCCCGCTCCCGTCCAGGAAGTTGGTGCGGAGCGAGCGCCCCGATCCCTTGGGGGCGACGAGGACGACGTCGACGTCCGCGGGGGGGATCACCTGGGTCTGATCGCGGTAGGTGATGGAAAAACCGTGCGAGAAGTAGAGGGTCTTCCCCTTGGTCAGGTACGGTTTGAGCGTCGGCCACATCTGGGTCTGGCCCGCGTCGGAAAGCAGGTATTCGATGACCGTGCCCCTCTTGGCCGCCTCTTCGATGGGGAAGAGGGTCTTGCCGGGAACGAAGCCGTCCTCGACCGCCTTCTTCCAGGTGGCGCCTCCCTCGCGCTGCCCCACGATCACGCGGATGCCGTTGTCCCGGAGGTTGAGCGCCTGCCCCGGTCCCTGTACGCCGTAGCCGAGAACGGCCACCGTATCGTCCTTCAGGACCTCCTGGGCTTTGCTCAATGGAAATTCCTCAGAGGTAACGACCTCCTCCCACACTCCGCCGAAATTGATCTTTGCCATGTCTATCTCCTTTGTTGATGTGAACGGGGCCGGCACGCCGGCCCTGGTAAAGGGGTCGCCCGACCCCGTCGAAACCGTCACTCCGCGAGGGCCGGCTCTCCCGGAAAGAGCCCGGAACCCCGCCCACTCATTCTGCTTCACGGCCCCGCGCCCCGCGGGGCGAGGGCTAACCTTCCCGCCTCTGGCGGAAGACCGCGATCGCGCCGGTCCGGTTCATCTCTTCCACCCCGAAAGGGGTGAAGAATTTCAGGATCGCCGCCGTCTTGTCCTTGTTCGCCGTGATCTCAATGATCAGGTACTCCTCGCTCATCGCGACCACCCGGCAGCCGAAGAGGTCGATCGCCCGGAGGATCTCCTGCCGGTTCTCCGGGGTGAGCCGGAGGCTGATCAGCATCAGCTCCCGCTGGACAGCCGGGGCGCCTGTGAAATCGGTCACGGAGATGACATCCACGAGCTTGTCGAGCTGCTTCTTGATCTTCTCGGTGAAGTCGCTCTCCGCCCGGCTGGTCAGCGTGATCCGGGAGACCTCGGGGTTCGTCGTCTCGGCGACGCAGAGGCTCCGGATGTTGTACCCCCGGCTGCTGAAGACGCCGGCGATCCGTGAGAGAACCCCGGGCTGGTTGTTCACGAGCATCGAAATCGTTCGCTCCTCAATGGCCATAGTTCCTACCTTTCCACACGTGCTTCTTCGGAATTAGTTCTTTCCCCTTCCCCATCGATCGGGCAAGTCGCCTTCGCGAGTGACACATTGGAGATTGTTCCGGGCACCATGCCGCCGCAGCGGAGCGCCCGCCGGGAAAATTTTCTGAGCGCGAAGCGCGAGTCTTTTCCCGGCAGCGAGCGAGGACGAGCATGGTCGGAAAATGTCCGGTGTCACGGCGAAGGCCATTGGCCGATCCACCCCTATTTCCCACAGATCATCTCCACATTCGAGCACCCCGGCGGGATGATCGGATAGACGTAGTTGTTCTGATCGACGCAGGCCTCCACCATGTAGGGACCCCGGGCCGACGCCATCCGGGCGATCGCCTCCGCCGGGTCCGCGCCCACGGCGACCCGCTCCGCGGGGATGCCGAACCCCTTGGCCACGGCCGTCAGGTCGACCGAGTCCCCCAGGTCGCTTTCCGTGAAGCGCGACTGGTAGAAGAGGTCCTGGATCTGACGGATCATCCCGAGGTGGCCGTTGTTGATCACGACGATCTTGACCGGCAGGCCGTAGCTGCTGATCGTCCCCAGCTCCTGGATGTTCATGTAGAACCCGCCGTCGCCGCAGATGACGACCACGTCGCGGTCCGGCGCCCCCACCTTCGCGCCGATGGCGGCCGGAAGGGAGAAGCCCATCGTCCCCATGCCGCCGCTCGTCAGCAGGCTGCGGGGGGAATGGCTCTGCCAGGTGCGGACCGTCCAGATCTGGTTGAGCCCCACGTCCGGCACCGCGATTGTCTCTTTGGGCATGGCGGCCTGGATCTTGCGGATCAGGTTCCCCGCCTCGCCGCACCCCCCGTCCTTGAGCTTTGCCTCCTGGAGTTCGCGGTCCGATGCGATCCGCGCCATCCACTCCTCGCGCTCGCGCGGGACGATGAGCGGGATCAGCGCCGAGAGGGCGTCCTGGACCTCGCCCTCGTAGGGGAGATCCACCTTGATGTTCTTGCCGATGGAGGTGGAATCGATGTCGATCTGGGCCACGGTGGCGAGCGGTGCGAACTCCTCGATCACCGAGGTGCTCCGCTCCGTGAAGCGGGTGCCCAGGGCGAGGATGAAGTCGGCCTGATGAACTGCCCGGTTGGCCAGTTCGTTGCCATGCATGCCGATGAAGCCCAGGTTGAAGCCGTTCGCGTAGGCGACGGAGCCGATCCCCATCATGGTGGTGACGAACGGGATCCGCGCCTTCTGGATGAGCTCCGTGGCCAGGTCGCAGGCGTCGCCCAGCTTGACCCCGCCGCCGATGATGATCACCGGCCGCTCGCTCCGGTTCAGGGCCTGGGCGATCCGTTCGATCTGTTCGGGATGCTCGATCCTTTTGGGAGGCGCGGCCGGGACCCTCTTCGGCTGCTCGCCGCAGGGGGCGCAGAGGATGTCCCGCGGGATGTCCACGAGGACCGGGCCGGTGCGGCCGGTGCTGGCGAGCTGGAAGGCCTGCCGGAGCGACGCGGCGATCTGGTTCACATCGCGCACCATGAAGCTGTGCTTCGTGATCGGCATCGTGATTCCGATGATGTCCGTCTCCTGGAAGGCGTCCCGGCCCCAGAGGTCGCTGTTGACCTGGCAGGTGATGGCGACCATGGGCGTCGAATCCATGTAGGCGGTG
>JAJFTY010000180.1 GCA_021372695.1 Deltaproteobacteria bacterium | reverse complement strand
AGGCTTCCGTCCTGATAGAAGGAGATCAGCCCCTCCTGTTTGCAGACGATCTTGCCGATGGTGGCCTCTGCGTAAAGCACGCAGGAGAGCAACTCCCCTGTTTCATAAAACACGATCTCGTAGTCGCTCTGGCAGGTAATCCCACAAACGACATAATTATTTCTCAGATCGCAGGATTTCAGCTTTCCCGACTCATACAGGATGATGGTCGACCCATCCGCACAAATCGACGGGTCGGCCCCAAACCCGGGAATTGCGCCGAGCAGCAGATAGGCCAGGGTGATCATCAAAATATTCCTGATATTCCTGATCTTCATTGCAGTGCCCCCTTCGTCCGGCAGTTCAACCGATCATAACGAACTTTTCTCTGCCGCAATGATATGAGCTGCGGCGCGGCCAACTCAATGGGAATTGAATGGGTGAATAATGTGTGCAGAAAGCTATCCATGAGCCTGGAGCCCGAATGGGACTATTCTTGTTGAGGAGTTCGTCGGGACCCCTTCCTCAGCCGCCTGCCGACCCAGCCGGGCACTGCACTTCCAGAAGAGGGCACGGCGTCTCCGACGGAGGATGCTCGCCCCGCAGACCTCGATGATCGGTGAAGGACGACCGGCGGGAAAAGCAATTCCCACGCTGCGAATAGATTTCGCCTACCATTATGCATCTAAAGAATCCTCATTGAACGACACCGGGGCGACGGCTAACGTAAGGCAGGCGAGAGTGAACCGGCAGCGACTGTCGGCTGCCTGAAAAAGGAGGTGTCGAATATGGGTGAGAAGATATGTCCGGAATGCGGATGCGAGATTGCGGAGGAATCGTTCGAGAAGGATGGCGTTCTCTACTGTTGTGAGGCTTGTGCCACCGGTTGTGAGTGCACATGCGGTTGCATGGAAGAGCCGGCGGCCGAAGAGTGCCGGTAGAGCACCTATCCGTCCATGGCTGCGTTCGGAGCGCAGTCGAAACAAGACACGGGCCGGACGGCCCGTGTCCATTTGAAGGAGAATAGAATGGATCAATTCTCGAAGCAAGACTTGAAGGACCTGATGGCCCCCCGTCAGGGGCATTGCATCTCTCTCTACCTGCCGACCCATCGGGCTCCGGTCGAAGGCCGCCAGGATCTCATTCGCTTCAAAAACATGTTGCGTGACGTGGAGGAAAAGATCGTCGCGGCGGGAGTCAGGGGACCGGAAGCCAAAGCATTCATGGTTCCCCTTCACCGTCTTCTCGACGATCAGACCTTCTGGCAGTACCGGGGCGACGGCCTTGCACTATTCTACTCTCGTGACGGACTGCGCGCCTACCGTCTGCCCGTCCACTTCGGTGAACTGAATATGCTCTCCAACCGTTTTCATCTCAAACCGCTGATTCCGCTCCTGACGGAAGAGTCCGCGTTCTACGTCCTCGCGCTCAGTCAGAATGATATCCGCCTCCTGGAAGGCAACCGCTACTGTGCCTGGGAGGTCGAGCTCGAACACGTCCCCTCAAGCCTCGCGGAGGCGATCCCCTATGACGAGCCCGAGAGACAGTTTCAGTTCCGCGGCAAGACTCCCACGGGGCCCGGTGGGAGGCGGTATGCCCGCTTCTTCGCTCACGGGGTGGGCATCGACGGCAACAAGGATGAAATCTGCCGCTTTTTCCAGATCGTCGACAAGGGGCTGCAGGAGGTGCTTCGCCGGGATCACATTCCCCTGATCCTGGCCGGGGTCGAATATCTATTCGCCGTCTATCGGGGGGTCAACTCCTACGCCCATCTCATGGGAGAAGGCATCCCCGGCAGCCCGGAAACGCTGAGTGTCGAAGAGCTGCACCAGCAGGCGTGGAAGATCGTCCAGCCGCGACTCCTCCACCAGAGGAACGATGTCATCGCCCAGTACAGGCAGTTTGCGGGAACCGGCCGGACGTCCCGGGACCTCGTGGAACTCGTTCCCGCAGCCTTCGGAGGAAGAATCCTGAAACTGGTCGCCTCGGAAGGGATTCAAGTCTGGGGGAGCTATCAACCCGGGGACGGAATGGCGAAGATTCATGCCAAACCCACAGCGGAGAGCGAAGATCTTTTGGACTTGGCCGCCATTCACACCGTTTTGAGTGGAGGGATGGTTTACACGGCCGAGCCGGCCGCTCTGCCCGACAATGCACCAGCCGTCGCTCTTTTCCGATACTGAGGTGCGATGCCCCTTTGCCTGGAGTCTTTGCTCTCCGAGGTGAAAGTTTGAAACGAAGCGTACTCATCAGTGGATCGACCCGCGGAATCGGCTTGGCGACTGCCGCAGAGTTTTTGAGGCATGGCGACCGCGTGACCGTTCTCTGCCGCCATCGAAAGCACGTCGATCAGGCGGTCCGCGACCTCTCATCCGTTGCCGAAAAGGGAGACGTTTTTGGCGTGGTCGGAGATGTGCGGACCCCATCCGATGTAGCGGCCATGACGGACCAATGTCTGAAACGCTTCGGGAAGCTCGACATTCTGGTCAACAATGCCGGCGTTGCGGTCTACAAACCAATCGCCGCCACGACCGACGATGACCTGAACCGGATTATCGATACCAACCTGAAAGGAACTTTCCTCCTCCTTCGCCAGGCCGCGAGCGTGATGGGCCGGCAAAAACAGGGGATCATCATCAACATCTCCTCCGGTCTGGGAGTGGAGGGAATGGCCGGTTTCTCGGCCTACTGCGCATCGAAATTCGGCGTAGTGGGGCTGACGAAGGCCATGGCCGATGAACTGGGGGGGACGGGAATCCGTATCTATGCCGTTCTCCCAGGCGCTGTCGATACCGGCTTGGTCGCGGACAGCGGCCTCAGAATTGACCATTCCGAACTGTTGAGACCGGAATATCTCGGCCGGCGCATTGTCGAGGTGGCTGAGGGGGGATACGAGCCCGGAACGCTGATCGACGTCTACTCTTGAAGAAATGACCCGTAAACTCCACAAAACAGCCCCTCGGAATGCCTGCCCGGACCGCTCGGACCAGTTGGACCGCCCAGCGCGGACGGGTTCCGGCTCAGGGATGGTGGACCGGCACCATTCACTGGCCGGCCATGGAGAGCGTCGCGCACAATCTCGGCTATCGGTACCGCCACATTTCCAACGCCGACCTGAGGCAGCCGAACGGGGGAATCAACGGCCACATCGGTCACCTGGGTCTATCGTTCTTTTTCTGATCCACCGGTTCGACGCGAGAGCCTGCGGCGCAATGCCTGGCGCCGGGCAGAGAGAAAAAGCAGCGACTCAGCGGCTTATGGTGAGATTGCGGGTGTGAACGCCGGTATTCCCCGCGCTGTCAAAGGCCACGACCTGGAGTCTGGCCTCAGGGGCAGGGGCGGTCATCCGCCCTTCAAACCGGCTTGCGACACCCGCGTATTTCAAGGGGAACTTTTCCGAGACCCGGCCACCCACGAGCCATTGCCCCCAGATGGCGAGCTTGTCTGAATCCCAGAGACCTCCGGGAGTGAAAGGGCACCCTCAGAGCATCCTGACCTCGGCCTCTACCCGGACCTCTTCACCGCTCCCGAGGATGCCACCCTCGGCGGGGTGTGCATGACCCGGACGATCAGTCCGTCGAGTTCGATGATGATCCCCTCCCCTTCCGCAGCCATTCCGGGGATCAGCGTCACCGTTTTCGTTCCGCTTTGCAGCGCCTCCGGAAAGGAGAGAGGCCCCTTCACACGGATTTCGGCGCGCGTCGGCCGTTCGAGAGGAATTTCGGTCATGAATGAAGCGGCGCCCGGCGTCCCGTATACGGTTTGCCCCCGCTTCCTGGGCTGGACCATGATCCGGTCCGTATCGCCCGTTTCTCCCCTCTGCACCCCTTGGGCCAGGAGTTCGCCTGTCTCCAGGTTCACGATTTCGACCGAAGCTCCTCCCACGCCGGAGCCGATCGCCTTGGCATCCCTGGAGACGACTCGAACCGTCACCTTCGTCAGGACGCCGCCCGACAAAGGGCTGGCAGCGGCGGAAAACACGCCGTAGATCAAAACCACCGGGATGAGGCTGTTGCGAAACATCAGGCCGCCTTCGTCGCCACCCTCATTGCACAACGGTCACACACGCTCTGGGTGTCACTGTCTTTCCGATTTTTCGATTTCACTCCCCGCCCACCCGGAATTTGTTCGTTCATAGACTCGCAGCGACGATGCCGCTTCGGATGCGGGGTTTCCGCTCATACATGCTTTCACGGGGAATATCGATGGCGACACCCATTTTCATCAGCTCCCTGTTTTCCAGGATGACGGAGTCGATGATTTCGCCGCAAATCACACACTTCAATCCCCAGAAATCTTCGTTATGGCCGTAAAATTTGTCGTAGATCATGATGCCGCCGCAACGTGAGCATTTCGTCGAAATCGTTTTCTCCATCTGAATTTCTCCTTTCGCTATCGCAGAATTGGTTTATGGTTTCTGGCCGGGTTCGCCTATTCCCGGTCGAGGTACTTCCGGAACCACTGCGCGGAGAGCCTCGCAACGGCTTCAAGGGTTCCGGGCTCCTCGAACAGATGGGTTGCCCCCGGGACAATCACCATCTCCTTGGTTCCGCCGAGCAATTCCATCGCCTGCTCGTTGAGCTCGATGACCTGATGATCGTTGCCGCCGACGATAAGCAGCGTCGGGGCCTCGACCCGCCGCAGCGCACTTCCGGCAAGATCGGGCCTCCCCCCCCGGGAAACCACGGCGCGGACGGTCGAGAGGTTTCGGGTCTCGGCGATCAGGGCCGCCGCTGCACCCGTACTGGCGCCGAAATAGCCGATGGCCAGATGCTGTATCTCCGGCTCCCGGACCGCCCATTGGGTGATATCCGACAGTCGTCCGGCCAGGAGTCCGATGTCGAAACGAAGGCTCCCGGTGTATTGATCGATCTCCTCCTCTTCCCG
>JAJFTY010000165.1 GCA_021372695.1 Deltaproteobacteria bacterium | reverse complement strand
TTCTTCAAAACCCTGTTCCGCTACGAATGGGAGCTGACCAAGAGCCCGGCCGGTGCGTATCAGTGGCAACCGAAGGGCGGCGCCGGCGCCGGCACCGTGCCGGACGCGCACGACCCGTCGAAACGTCATGCGCCGACCATGCTGACCACGGACCTCTCCCTGCGGTTCGACCCCATCTATGAAAAGATCTCGCGGCGCTTCCTGGAGAATCCGGACCAGCTCGCCGACGCTTTCGCCCGGGCCTGGTTCAAACTGACCCACCGCGACATGGGCCCGCGCGTACGCTACCTCGGCCCGGAGGTGCCGGCCGAAGAGCTGATCTGGCAGGACCCCATCCCGGCCGTTGACCACAAACTGATCGATGAAAAGGACATCGCCACCCTCAAGGCGAAAATCCTGGCTTCCGGCCTCTCCGTGTCGGAGTTGGTTTCGACCGCCTGGGCGTCGGCGTCCACGTTCCGCGGCTCCGACAAGCGCGGCGGCGCGAACGGCGCCCGCATCCGTCTGGCGCCGCAGAAAGATTGGGTAGTCAACCAGCCGGACCGGCTGGCGAAGGTGCTCAAGACCCTGGAGGGCATCCAGAGCGCGTTCAACGGCGCCCAGTCCGGCGGCAAGAAGGTATCGCTGGCCGACCTGATCGTCCTCGCCGGCTGCGCGGGCGTCGAGCAGGCTGCGCGGAACGCCGGTGCCGCAGTGACGGTTCCCTTCACGCCGGGGCGCATGGACGCCCGGCAGGAGCAGACCGACGCGGCCTCCTTCGCCGTTCTCGAACCGGTCGCGGACGGCTTCCGCAACTACCAGAAGGCCCGCTATGCCGTGCCGGCCGAGGAGCTGCTGGTGGACAGGGCGCAGCTCCTGACCCTGACCGCACCGGAAATGGCGGTGCTCCTGGGCGGTATGCGCGTCCTGAATGCCAACGTCGGTGGGTTGCCGCACGGCGTCTTCACCAAACGGCCGGAGGCGCTCACCAACGACTTCTTTGTGAACCTGCTCGACATGGGCACGACGTGGAAGGCGACCGCGCAAGACGGCAACGTATTCGAAGGCCGCGACCGCACCACGGGCGCGCTCAAGTGGACCGCTACCCGGGTCGACCTGATCTTCGGCTCGAACTCCCAGCTCCGGGCCCTGGCCGAAGTCTACGCCTGTGCAGACTCCCGGGAGAAGTTCCTGCACGACTTCGTGGCGGCGTGGAACAAGGTCATGAACCTCGACCGTTTCGACCTTGCCTGATCGCAGCCGGAACGCCTGCGAGGGAGCCCCCTCCCCTTCAGCCCCTCCCGCAAGGGGAGGGGCAAGCCATTTTTTAGGGGTCGTCTCCGTTTTCCGGTTCCGACAGGACGGCAAAAAACGGTCGGCCAATAACCGGTTCAGCGAGCGGCGATGAGCCGTTCGCTGGACCGGACCGGCATGCCCTATTGCTGATTTCCCATCGCCCGCATACAAGTGGTGACGGCTTCGTCAGAAGTCATCAATAGTAGATTCCAAGCGCAAATAGTGATAGAAACGGCGGAAAGATCGACGGCCGTGGGTGTCTTCCATGCACGCTTTCAACTTGCCAAAGGAGAAAATCGTGGGCAAGACCTTTGCCGTTGGGCTTGTCGCCCTGCTCATCCTCTCGAGCGCCGGTGAGTCGCGAAGCGCAAACATCGCCCCTTTCCTGACTTCCCCGTCGCAGCAGATATCAGACCCATCCGGCATGCATCCGCTGGAGGCGGGCCCGTCCTTGACGACCCCGGAGACGCCGAACCGCAAATTGGGCCCGAGGATCAAGAGCCTCATCGACCGGCATGCCGCCCTCCGAGAACGCGGTGCGAGGGTTCCCCAATCGGACGCGCAAGATCGGATCAGAGTGATGCTGCAAACGAGGGAGGGGTCCCAGGTCGACGCGGCCGGCATTCTCTCCCGAAACGGCAGAATTCTTTCCCAGCGCAGGAATCTGGTCGCCGCGGAGCTGCCATTGGATCGGGTCGAGGAGATCGTCGATTCCGATCCCCAGATCGAGTTCGCCCGCCTGCCGCATAAATTTCGCCCCCTGGGCACGGTCAGCCAGGGAGTGGACCTGACCTCCGCCTCTTATTTTCATCAATCCGGCTATCGGGGACAGGGCGTAAAGATAGCGGTCATCGACATCGGATTCAAGGGCATGACGGCCGCGCAGGGATCGGGAGACCTTCCCCCAAACCTCTTCTGGCACGATTTTACGGGCAAAGGCATCGAAACCCAGTACAAGCATGGCACGGGGTGCGCGGAAATCGTTTACGACATGGCCCCGGAGGCGGAGCTTCATCTCCTGAAAATCGCCGATGAGGCGGATCTTCAGCCGGCCCTCGATTATTGCATCACGAACCATATCAAAGTGGTAAGCCTGTCGCTCGTCACCTTCGGCACCGGTCCCGGAAACGGCACGGGCCCCCTTCACGACCTGTGCAATCAGGCGAGAGAAAACGGGATTCTGATTGTCGAGGGTGCCGGAAACGAGGCAAATACTTACAGCTCAGACGGAGTTCCTCTTGGGACGCACTGGGGGGGCGTTTTCAGCGACGGCAATTATGATAATGTCCACGAATTCTCGGGGCAGAGCGGGAATATCATCCTGGCCATGCCGAAACAGGATGACGACGGCAATCCTGAGCACGATGAAGTGACCATCGGCATGCGCTGGGATGACTGGCAGGCCGTGACCACGGATTACGACATGTATCTTTACTATTACGACTACCAGACCAAGGCGGTCGGCGGCCTGGCCGTCTCTTCGGCGTCGCCGCAGAACGGCGCGCCCGGGCGGCGTCCCTATGAAGAGATCGTGATCGATCTGGCGGACACGCAGCAATACCAATTCTATTATCTCCAGGTGACCAGGAAACCCGGCTCCAGTGTGGGCAAGAAACTGGAAATTGCTCTGGGAGGAAATTGTTATTTTATAGGGCCGACCGCTTTCGCTCCACCCATCGCCACGTCTTCCGGCTCGATCATGGAGCCGGCCGACGCAGAGAGCGTGTTTGCGGTGGGAGCGGTGAGCCAGTCCAGTTGGGGCTATGGTCCCCAGGAGGATTTCAGCTCTCAGGGACCGACCAATGACTGGGCCGGAAGCGCCGCCCGGATCAAGCCGGACATCTGCGGTCCGGACAGGGTCACATCCTACACCTACGGCGAATCCTTCCCCGGAACCTCGGCCGCCACGCCCCACGTGGCGGGAGCTGCCGCATTGCTCTGGTCGTTCCGGCCTGAGTTGCTTCCCGGAGAGGTGCAGTCCACCCTTGAATCCTGGGCATCGGACATGGGAGATCCCGGAAAGGACAACCTGTACGGATGGGGAGGACTGCGGCTGATTTCTTACTATTTATGGATAAACAGGTACGGATCGGGAACGATTTCGATTACGCCAAACGGGACAAACTGCGATTCGGGCTGTTCACAAATTTATCCTTCCGGAGCGAGTGTCACACTGACGGCAACCCCGGACTACGGTTCCACTTTTCAAGGGTGGAATGGCATTGAAGGCTGTTCAGGGACGGGACCCTGTACACTGACCATGGATTCATCAAAATATATTAATGTCTCCTTCGATCGGATTTATCATACGGTATCGATATCCATGGCAGGCACCGGCATCGGGAAGGTCGCGAGCAACCAATCCGGCATGCTGTGTTATTGGAATTCCTGTTCAAATTCTTATCCCATGGGGTCATCTCTTACGCTCACGGCGGAGCCGCTTTTCGGTTCGGCATTCACCGGCTGGTCGGGCGGGGGGTGTGGGGGAAGAGGAACATGCACCGTCGACCTGAGCGCCGATACGGCCGTCACAGCGACTTTCCTGACAACCGCGCCGATTGCTTTCATTCCCAACTTTGCATACGATACGGTCTCGATCACCAATATACCTCAGAATTTGGTGGTTGCCACCGTCGCCACCGGGGATGGTCCCCGCAGCGTGACCGTCAATCAGGACGGGACACGGGTCTACACGGGCAATATTCTCTCCAATGACGTTTCGGTCATCGATACGCTGAACAAGATGGTTGTGGCCACCGTACCCGTCGGGAACGCGCCTTACGGCGTCGCGGTCAATCTTTCCGGGATGCGGGTATACGTGGCCAATAACGGCTCCAACAGTGTTTCGGTGATCGACACCTCCGCCAACACGGTCCTGGCGACGATCCCCGTCGGGAACGCGCCTTATGGCGTGGCGGTCAACCCGGTGGGAACCCGGGTTTATGTGGCAAATAACGGTTCGGACACCGTTTCGGTCATTGAAACCTCTGGCAACACGGTTGTGGCCGAGATTCCCGTCGGGGATGCCCCTGTCGGCGTGGCGGTGAGTCCGGCGGGGACACGGGTTTATGTGGCAAACAATGCATCTGACAGCGTTTCGGTCATCGATACTTCCCACAATACGGTGGTTACCACCGTCGCCGTGGGGAACGCGCCTTACGGTGTGGTGGTCAACCCGGCGGGGACGCGGGTTTATGTGACAAATTATGACTCCAACAACGTCTCGGTCATCGATACGTCCCACAACACCGTGATCGCCACGGTCCCTGTCGGCAGCGCACCCAGTGGCGTCTCGATCAATCCAGCAGGGACACGGATCTATGTGACCAACAATGAGTCCAACGACATTTCCTTCATCGATACCTCCAACAATGCGGCGATTCTCCCCAACCTCGCTGTCTGGTTTGCTCCTTTCGCTTTCGGCCAATTCATTTCAGCCGTAGCCTTTAAGGGCGACCTCAACGACGACGGAGCCCTGAATATCGCGGATGCGATCCTGGCCATGCAGGTGATGTCCGATATGCACCCCGATATTCGCGCGGACTACGCCACCTCCGGCGCGGATTTGAACGGCAATCGGAAGATCGGCATGGAAGAGGTGATCTACATCATGCAAATCCTGGCGATCGTCCGGTGATCGATTCTTTGATCCTTCCGATGAACAGAGCGGCGGGAGTGTCCGGGGATGACGGCGTCTACGAACCGCAAACGGTGGGCGAGGCCTTCTCCGCCCAACTGTCAGCCTCGCCTTCGATCGCGCTCCCCGGGGCCGTGGTCCAGTATACGGTCGGCGTGATGGCCAAGAACAACGAGACGGGGGTGACGGTCTCCCTGCCGCTGCCCGCCCACACGACCTTCGTGGAGGCCAGCGCCGGGTACAGCTTGAATGGCGGAACCGTCTCCTGGAATGTCGGAGACCTCTCTGCCTGTCAGCTCAGGTCTTTTGGGGTGCGGCTTCAAATGGGTGTGAATCTCGCGGGCGGGGAGGCGGTCTCGGCTCAGGCCATGGCCGCCCGCAGCAGCGGGGCTGCCGACCTCTCCGATACGAGCGAAGTCATGATCAAAAGCGATGGATTGGGCCTCAGGGATGCCATCCTGGCCCTGAAGATTATGGCCAAGCTCAGTACGGCAGGCTACGATGTCGCCTCCGCGATCGACGTCGACGGCGACCACAAGATCGGCCTTCCCGAGGCGCTCTATATCTTGCAGAAGCTCTCAGAAGAGCGGTAACAAGCAGAGGCAGCAGGTCTGCGGATCAATACCTGGATCACCTTGAGGTCCCGGCCATCTCCTCGGCTGTGATACTGCACAAATGTCACTAATGAAGCCGCTTCTCATCTCTGGGATGGCCGACATACTGCTTTGCGATTGCATTGTGATATTCTCGGTAATTATTCAGGAATTCTTGAAATTCCCCTTGATCTTGAAATTCGATCAGGTTCAAGATAGGACCAAGATGATTGATCAGCCCTTTTCCATGAAGATCTCCGGGCGGCAGCTTTATTGCTTCGATGGTTTTTTCTTTTATTAGATTGAAAATGGATGCTTTCTGTTTGGAAGCCAGAAAACGACGCAATATCGTTTCATAGTGTCGTTCATCAAAAATTGACTGACCGACTTGCGCATCTTCTTCGTCCCGGATCTTCTCGATGCGAATTTTCTCCAGCTCCTTTTCAGCCCATGTCAAATGGCATTTTTTGAACTTTATCCCGGATCCGCAAGGGCAGCTCTCGTTTCTTCCAATCTTACTGAAATTCTCCAAGATCAGGTCTTCAACCTCGTTCAACTCCGCCTGTTCATCTTCTTTCTTCCATCGCTCCTGTCTCTTGGCGACCTCCCCATGGCTGTAGAATGCTTCGAGATCGTATCGAAATCCGGGGATAATGGGG
The DNA here is from genome assembly GCA_021372695.1 of Deltaproteobacteria bacterium. Next base: position 17,229 of record JAJFTY010000165.1, on the reverse strand, counting down.
CTCTCCGCCTCATCATAGAAGTAATCAAAATCTTCCTTTGGGAGTGTATTGAGATCTATCTCGCCCATCTCATAATAGCTCTCAAAAATTGGCCGAAGATCCGGGCGCTTCATTTCAGCAAAATCCGCAATCAGGTTCGTTCTGAGTTCAAAATTTTCACCGGGGGACTTTATGACCTTCAGGAAAAAGTCCTCAATGTCTTTCTTTGTATCGGGATAAGCAGACCAGATGTTCCATAGGCCTGTTATTTCGGTTATCACGGACATCTCGTCATTCGTTTTGTCTTTTTCGATGGATGACTTCAGCGCTGGAATGGCCGCCGGCCCTATTCTCAGATAGCACTCGGGAAGGGCATCCCACAGCCAATCGATGTCATGTTTGTTGGAAAATTCCGACGCGGCCAATAAAGCATCGATCGATCCCGGGTCCCCCAGAATGCCCAGAAGATATACCGCGTGAATTATCCCCCAGCCTCTGCCCGACTTCATGCGGTAATTTTTCTCATCCGTGGCTATCTTGCGGAGCATTGGAAGAATGGTTTCACGCCGTCGTTTGACCTCATCGACATAATCAGTCTCAAGGAGATCATCCATCTGGAAAATTAAATCAATAAGCTGTTTATCGGTAAAATTCGTATGATCCATTTCTCGAAATTGAGCCGAAGCTCTGACCCGTTGCCCATCCCCTGGAAAATAAAATTACCCGCCGCGCGAACTCAATCAGAACGTTCTTTCGGGATTCGGAAAACCTGCCGGATATGAATAAGCGAGGATGCCGATAAAACGACCGTCAGCATCAAAGACGGGCACCTTGATCGACACCCTGCCGGTCCTGGATACGTAGTAATGAGGCTCTTTTCGGCCGCTTTTGAAATCCGCCACGATGCGCTCGATCATCCGGAGGCTCTCGGGCTTCGCATGACAATCCCGGATATTCACCCCGATCTCCCTTCTGCAGTTTGCCGGACGAGCGGCAGCGGCCTTGTTCATGTAGCGCAGGAATCCATCCTTATCGACGAATTGAACATCCATCGGCATGTGATCGAGGAGCGCTTCAAGGGTGATATTGGTATCAGGGATTGTCATATTTACCTCACTTAGGAGTGCATGATTGTTGCCGGGTCTGCTTTGGTTTTCCTGGCGGCTCGGGCCGCAGCCATCTTCTCTCCCAACCCCCTGTCCAGTGCAGCCTGACGTCTCCCGGCAACGTAATTCGTGGCTGCCAATGGCTGATCCTTGGGGATATTGAACAGCTTTCTGTATTTGCCGGGCTTCAAATCATGGGCCGTGGAGAGATGACGTTTCAGGGTCTTCATGCCGGTTTTTCCACAGATCATGCAGCCCACCTCATCCGGCCTGAATGCTTCTTCAATGGTCATGGCCGGCGTCGGAGGGGAGGCGGGTTCTGCGGGCAAGTCCGCAGGAGCGTGTGCTTTCATTCCCCTCTTCCTGGGTTCCTGGACCGGTTTCTCGCCATTTTCCAGTGCCTGAAGCGTCGCATGAATGGCCTTGAGTTCATTCAAGAGTTCGTCGGGCGACATCTCGGTTACTGATGCATGGGCGCATACGATGTCCGCGGTTAATTCAAGTAGGTCGGCCATGGTGCGTTCCTCCTGTTGACTAGTATGATTATCTATTTTGATAAGGCATTTTCCTGATGGAGGCAAGTTGATATTTATTACACTGGCAACCAAGCAGATAAAACGTCATGCCGGACCCGATCCGGCATCCAGTCATCACTGGTTCCCGGCTTTCGCCGGAATGACGAGTTTGACATACATTATTGCGGTGTAATTAACAAATAGGACATTTCTACTTTGGCTTGACAATGGGGAATTTCTTCTTGACTTTCCATTTTCCTGGGTGCATTTTGAAAATCCATTTTCCCCTTGTACAGTAAACGCATCAACCTGACCTTTCCCTTCCGGTGAGCAAACATGAGAAGGCGGGGTTACCGAAAAACGATCATTTGAATCCTCTAGGAGGCCATAGTCTCTCTTAGAGGATCCCTATTTATATCCACAGATTATTCTCCCTGAATTAACGACTATCTTGTTCTGATCGTCACGGCTTGGTGTCTCCGCAGAGACCTCTCTCGGAAACCGGGACAGTCATTCGTCCCAGGCCGGGAGCGTCCGGGAGCTGGAATGAACCGATCGAATCATGGGAGGTCAATAACAGGACATCTGAAGTTGTTCGCCCCAGGTTGACCCACATTACGGCATATTTCGGATCTGAATCCGCTTCGGAGACAAGGAGGCCGGTGATGAACAGGGTGCTACATACGCTGCGGATGATGGGGTTCATGGTTCTTTTCCTGCTCGGCTTGATGCACTACGGCATTCCATCGGCCGGCGCAGCCGCAGCCGGGAACGTGAACGGCGACAGCGAAATCAACCTCTCGGATGCCATTATTTCCCTCAGGATATGCGCCAAGTTGCCCCCGGGCGCGCCGGTGGTGACCGACGCCGATGTGAACGGGGACGGCGAGATCGGGATGGAGGAAGCCATCTATGTGCTTCAAACGATCTCAGCCCTTCGATCATCGGGTCCGCTCAGGGTATCGGCGCCCAACGGCGGGGAGGCCCTGACCGCCGGCAGCACCTACACCATCACCTGGCAGGCGTCCACCGACATCCAGACCGTGGACATCCTGCTCTCGGTGGATTCCGGGGCCACCTATCCTTACACCCTGGTTTCGGGGACCCCGAACGACGGCGCCTACACCTGGGAGCCGGTTCCCTTCCATAGCCCGCTCAAACTCAGCACCGCCTGCCGGATCCGGATCCGGGACTCGCTCCATCCCGCCACGGTATCCGACGAGAGCGACGGCCCCTTCTCCCTCGTTGCGGCGGGCGTCCCCATGCTTCTGGAGACCCTCTACGCCATCAACCAGCGCCTGAAAAACGCCCCCGGCGGTCTTGAAAAGGACACGGACGGGGACGGACTCTACGACAACGTGGAGCTCTACCTGGGCACCGACCCCAAACACAAGGATTCGGATAAGGACGGCTACAGCGACTACCACGAGGTCTTCGGGGATGTTCTGGACATCCCGGTTCCGGACAGGGACGGGGATGGCAAGATCGCGGCCCTGGACAACGACGACGATGGCGACGGGAAAAACGACGGGCGACTCAAGGACAGCGACGGGGACGGCATCCCGGACTACCTCGAGCTCTACGGATTCGTCTACAGGCAGGGAACCGCGGATCTCTACTACCCCTGGGATGGGGACATCACCGTGCCCTATTACAAGACCGATCCCAACCAGAGCTCGACCGACGCGGACCAGTACCCCGACAACACGGAGATTACCGGCACCAACATGGACGTGACCGTGATGAGCCCCGGCAACAACCCCATGATCGCAGCCTTTCCCAATTTCATCGTCCGGATGGTCGGCTACACCGTGACCGTCAAAACCGCGATCACCGAGACGAACGGCACGGTCCACGAGGTCGGCAGCACCTGGGAGCAGAGCGTGGAGCAGTCCTCTTCCAGTACGAAAGAGACGCACTGGGATTTGAGTACGAGCGTGAGTGCCAGCTACAGCCTCACGGACATCGGGGTGTCCGTTGAGGTTGGGTATTCCTATGGGGAAAGCACCTCCAAGACGCAAACCCGGGGGACCTCGAGCTCCCGGGGCGGGCAGATGTCGAATGCGACCGAGTGGTCCCGGGCAACCTGCGTGGACACCGCGAATGCGGCCGAAATCACGTTCACATTCGAAGTGCAGAACGTAGGAACGTGCGTAGCCAAAGAGGTCCGGATCACCCAGAACGTGCTGATCGGGGATAAGAACATCAGGACCATGACCTCTCCCGAAAATGCGATCGGGCAGCTGACGGTGAATGAAACCAGAACATGGTCATCCGATGTGCTCACGCTCACGCTCGATCAACTGCGGGCCCTGCGCATGGGGGTGCCGGTGACTGTCGAGGTCTCCAACGTCGCGGCCAAGGTGGTCAAGAGGGTCGGGAGCGATTACGTCGATGTCAATGACTGGGGGCTTTATCACACCGCGGCCAAAAACGTCAGCACCCAGCTGTTCATGGACCTGGGAGACGGCAACACCACGGAACAGCTCGTCTATGCCGGAAAGGCCGACGGCTCACAGGTCGTCACCCTGCGAGACGTCCTCATCTGGGCGGCCAACGGGCAGGACAGCCCGGAGGGGCCGAAGGTGCGATTCTACAAGCCTGACGGCACGCTGGGAAACCTGGCCCCGCTGAGTGGGTGGTACTTCAGCATGGACAAGGCCACCTACGACGGCAATTCAAGCAACGTCCAGACTCCGGGATTCAACTTCTTCGATATGGTCATCCGGCCCGGCAGCCTCATCGTGGCCAAGGCCCCGCCGGTCATGCCCACCCCCAGGATCCGCTGGGGGGAGCTCTCGCCCCGGCAGGGTAAGGTGAAAGCCTACGTGGATGACTACTTCTTCAGAGACCCGGTTCTCCTGGAGGTGAGCTTTGTGGACAAATACGGCGCATCGCACCCGATGGCATGGGACCCCGCGGAGGGGTATTACGCCTGTGCCTGCCCCCCGAACGGCGGCGGCACGGCCTACTTCAAGGACGGGACCGAAAAGATCGTGGCGCGTAATCCCATGTACTACAACACCAACGATCCCAGGCACCCGCAGTATAAGACCGAACTGCCCGTCGCCCAGATGTCCTACGTGCCGTCTTTCGAGCATACGCCCGCGGTCGTGTTTGAAGCGCCGCTCTATCTGGTCCGGGACGTGTTTGTCAAGGGAAACTACGCTTATCTGGCGAACGGCGAGACCGGTCTTTTGATCGTCGATATCAATCCGGCAAGCCCGCAATACCTCACCACGGTCGGTTCCTGCATGGTGCCGACCATTGCCAACGGCAACCGTGTATTCGTCTCGGGCGACTACGCCTACATGACCGACGATTACGGCGGGTTCAACGTCTTCAACGTCGCGGACCCCGCAAACCCCACCTTCGTCGGCTCCTGCTCTTTGGGGGGATGGCACTCCACCAATGGGATTTTTGTCTCAGGCAGCCGCGCCTACATCGCCAACGGAGATACAGGGCTCCTGATCGTCGACGTCGCGGACCCGGCACACCCGACCATCCTCGGCTCATACGATACGTCAGGTCAGGCCAAGGGCGTGTATGTCTCAGGCGTCTACGCCTATGTGGCCGACGGCCCAGGCGGGCTCGTGATCGTCAATGCCGCCGACCCGGCACAGCCGACTCTCGCCGGCGCCTACGATACTCCGGGGGATGCCGGAGGCGTGGCTGTCTCCGGAGGTTATGCCTATGTGGCCGACGGTTCAAACGGGCTTGTGATCATCAACGTCGCCGACCCCGCAAGCCCGGCGTTCGCCGGCGCTTACGATACGCCGGGTCAGGCCTATGAGGTCTTTGTCTCGGGCAATGTCGCCTATGTGGCCGACGGACAGGGTCTCCAGGCGATCAATGTCGCCGACCCGGAGAATCCCACCCTTGCCGGGTCGAGCGGCACCGTTTTTGACGCCGAAAGGGTGTTTGTCGCGGGCGGTCATGCCTACCTGACCGGCGGCGACTTCGGCTCCAACAGGTTGCAGATCGTCGACGTCAACCCGGCAGGTCCGGACTATCTCCTGACCGGTACCTGCAATACGCCGGGTCAGGGGAACGGCGTGTTCGTCTCGGGCGGCCATGCCTATGTGACCGACGGCAACTACGGGCTCCAGATCATCGATGTCACCAACGCCTTACACCCCGTGCTCGTCGGCTCATACGATACGACTGGCTGGGCCAAAGGCGTGTTCGTCGCAGGCAGCTATGCCTATGTGGCCGACGGCGAATACGGACTCCAAATCGTCGATGTCACCAACCCCGCACAACCGACCAAAGCCGGATCTTACGACACGCCGGGTTACGCCAGTGGCGTGTTCGTCTCCGGCGACTACGCCTACGTCGCCGATGGTGCAAAGGGTCTCCTGGTCGTGGATGTCAATCCCGCAAGCCCCGGCTATCTCAATACCGCCCGTACATACGACACGCCGGGCCAGGCGAGCGGCGTGTTCGTTTCCGGCAACCATGCCTATGTCGCCGACGGCTCGAGCGGGCTCCGGATCTTCAACGTCACCAACCCCCTGGAGGCGACCCCCGTCGCCCACAATACACAGTCTGGGGGAGCCGAGGGTGTTTTCGTCTCCGGCGGCTACGCCTACGTGGCCGACGGCTCAAGCGGGCTCCAGGTCGTCGATGTCAATCCCGCAAGTCCGGGCTATCTTACGGTTGTGGGCTCATGCGATACCCCGGGATTTGCCGCGGACGTTTCTGTCTCCGGCGGCTACGCCTACATCGCCGACGGCCCGGGCGGGCTCGTGGTCGTCGATGTCAATCCTGCGAGTCCGGGCTATCTTACGATTGCCGGCTCATCCAAAACGGGACTGTATCCCATGGGCGTGTTTGCTTCAGGCGACTATGTCTACGTGGGTAACTATTATGGCGGGCTGCAGGTCATCAATTTCAGATAGGTGAAAATTCAACGGTTTGCCGGCAAGTCCGACCGACGGGTACGACCCTCGTCGGACTTGCCGGCATGTTTCTCCGGGCCTCGAGCTTTGAAACGACCATCAATAGAGTTCAAAATGAAGAAAGGCAGGGCCAATCGGCCCCGCCTTTTCGAAATCCATTGATCCTATATCGTTTTATTTATTTAGTTTTCTTCTTGTCCCTGCCAATCCGAGCAGCCCCAGGCCAAGAAGCAGCAGGGTGGCTGGCTCGGGAACAGGGGCGTATTCAACGATATAGGCTTTGGGCTGGTAGTAGTTGTCACTACTCGTATAATCATTCCATCCCCAGCCATATCTTTCGTCCATGTAAAGATATCCCTCATTCCCCGCGTTATTGGGCTCGCCACTTCCCCAATTTGTGTAACCCCAGGTCTCTCCCGTCACCCACTGCCAGCCGCCACCCGGCTCAACGGCATCCGCAGGCTGGAAGCCGCCCAGTTTGAATCCGGCATCGCCGGTCTCCGCCCCATATCCTGCAACCAGGGACGCGACAAACCTTTGCTCCTGAGCGGAAGTAATGGTCGCCAGGTATGAAACATCCGCACCCGCCGTGCTCGCTGCGGCATTTTCCGCGGCCACTTTCGCGTCTGCCCATGACAAAGTGCTCAGGACAACTTCGTACGAATGACCATTGCCTCCCGCACTTGTCGCCCACTCCACCGGAGTGGCAAGAGATGTCCCCACCGTGCCGGCCAGGAAGAGACCTGCAGCGAGCAAAACTCTGAACGACTTCGCCATCGCCCCGGGAATAATTGCAGCCATTTCTTTCACCCTCCTGTTTTCCGTATTGGAACATCGGGTTACCCATGATGAATCCTTGCGCGCTGGTTTGCATGCATGATTCGGGCCTGACAGGCGATCTCGATCGCCGCGGCCCTGGCGTCATTGTCACGACTGTCCCGGTAGATCAAGGAGTTACAGCGATCGAATTTGTCTTCTGCCCCCTGATGCGGGAGCCTCCCTGGCCCAAGGCCATGCACGGAATCGTAAAGATACCCAACACTTTTTGGGGCGTCGTCAGGGCCCTCCATCCCGGTGTTGCGATAAATACACCATATTACGATTGGTTTTGCCTGTGTTCCTTTTGTAAAGTGTTCCGACGGGACGCTGGCGACGATGCTCACGCCGCAGCATCCACCGGCAAGGAATTTCGCGGATTCCCATTCTTGTCCCTTTTTTTGACAATGCCATTTTCGGTTCATATAATACTGCCTGTGTTTCAGGCATCGGGGTCCATTCGCTGCGGCCCCCGATCCCCCAGGCTTCCGCGAAACATGGTGCTGCATCGACGGGCAGGCAGATCACGAATCTCTGAAACGGGCATGATCGCGTCATCTTCGAGAGGTGTCCCATGAGCCCAGAGAACTACCCCTACTATTCCGACGACCGAACCGTTCCCGAAACTCCGGATCCCGGCGCCGCCCCCAAACCTTGGGGCAAGACGACCATGGTGGGCCGAAGGCAGCCCCGGGTGGACGGCTACGAGATCGCGAGCGGCCGGGCCGTGTACCCTTCCGATGTCTCGCTGCCGGGGATGCTCTTCGGCGCCGTCTTGCGCTCCCCCCACCCGAACGCCGTGGTCAAGGGCATCGACGCGCGGGCCGCGGAGGGGATGCCCGGGGTGCTTGCCGTCCTGACCGGCGCCTCCCCCGGGGCGAACCTCCCCTGGTCCTACGGAAACGAGGTCAAGGGCAAGCTCTTCGAATCGCACTGCCGCTACGAGGGGGAGGCGATTGCGGCCGTGGCCGCGGAGACGGCCTACCAGGCGGCGGATGCGCTTGCGGCGATCAAGGTCGATTTCGACGTGCAGCCGCCCTTGGTGGACGAGCTCAAGGCGCTCCAGTCCGGCGCCCCCCAGGTCCATGACGGCGGAAACCGGGTCAAGCCGACGGACCGCTACCAGCGGGGCAAGGTGGAGGAGGGGTTTGCCCGGGCGGATGTGGTCCTGGAACAGAGCTACCGGACCGAATGCGAGATCCACACGCCCCTCGAACGGCACGGCTGCGTGGCCAGATGGGAGCGCGACCGGCTCACCCTCTGGCAGTCCACCCAGGGGGTCTACCGGGTCCAGTCGCTCGCGGCCGCGGCGCTCGGCATGCCCCTCTCGAAGGTGCGGGTGATCGGCCGCTTCATGGGCGGCGGCTTCGGAAGCAAGCTCTCCCTGGACAAGGAGACGATCATCGCCGCGCTCCTGGCGAAGAAGACGGACCGGCCGGTCAGGCTCTTCCTGAGCCGGGAGGAGACCTTCACCGCCGCGGGAAACCGGCCGCCCGCGAACATGCGCCTCAAGGCCGGGATCAAGAAGGACGGCACCCTGACGGCTCTCGACTTTGCCTGCACCGCGACGGGCGGCGCCTACCCGGCCGGCGGCGCGGGCGGCGTCGACTTCCTGATCAAGGAGCTCTACCAATGCCCGAACGTCCGCACCGAGCTCAACGACCTCTTCATCAACGCCTGTCCGTCGCGCCCCTTCCGCGCCCCCGGCCACCCGCAGGGGGCCTGGGCCCTGGAGCAGATGATGGACGCGCTCGCGGAGAAGATCGGGATGGACCCGGTGGCGCTGAGGCTGAAGAACGTCCCGAAGGCCAGCCAGTTCCGGCCGGGCAATCCCCCCTACACGACCGAGGGGCTCCGGCAGTGCCTGGCCGAAGGGGCCAAAGCCTTCGGGTGGGAGGAGGCGCGGGCCGCGGCCGGCCGCGCCGGGAAGGGGAACTGGAAACGGGGGGTCGGCATGGCGGCCGGCATGTGGCAGGGCGGCGCCGGCGGACCGCCCTCGACGATCATCGTCAAGCTCTTCGCCGACGGGAGCGTCAACCTGAACATGGGGGCGAGTGACATCGGCGCGGGTACGAGGACCGTGATGGCGCTCATCGTCTCCGAAGAGCTCGGGGTGAGGCCGGAGGTGATCGATATCGAGAACGCCGACACGGCCACGACCCAGTACGCGACCCCGAGCGGCGGGAGCAAGACGGTCCCCACCGAATCGCCGGCCGTGCGCGCCGCCGCGATCCACGTCAAGCAGCAGCTTCTGGCCATGGCCGCAGAGGAGCTGAAGGAGACACCCGCGGTGCTTTCGATCAGGGGGGGAACCATCGTCTCGCAGAGCGATCCCGGAAAGAAACTCAGGATCGCCGACGTGGCGGGGCTCAAAAGGCAGGGGCTCATCGTCGGCGTCGGATACCGCGGCCTCAACCCGCCAAACCGGGCGATCAATCCTTTTTCGGTCCAGTTCTGCGAGGTCGAGGCGAACGTGAAAACCGGCGAGGTGCGGATCCTCCGGTTCCTCAGCGCCCACGACAGCGGCCGGGCGATGAGCCGCCTCACCTTCGACAGCCAGGTGATCGGCGGCGTCACCATGGGGATCGGTCTGGCCATGACGGAGATGAGGATCCTCGATCGCAACCAGACCGGCAAGATCGTGACCGGAAACTGGCACGACTACAAGATCCCGACGGCCATGGACGTGCCGGCGGAGATCGTCTCCCTGCCCCTCGACCTCCCGGACAACGCAGCAAACAGCACCGGTGCGAAGGGGCTGGGCGAGCCGGTGACGATACCGACGGCCGCAGCCGTGGCCAACGCGGTCTTCAACGCGACGGGCCTGAGGATCACGGCGACGCCGATGAGCCCGGTCGTGCTGCGCCGGGCGCTGATCGCCGCGGGACAGGCGGCTCCGGGCAAGCGGTGACGTGGTTCTGGAGAAGCCGTGACCCCGGCCAACCCCGGATCGGAGCCCGGGGGCGGCCCGAAAGTTCGTGTCGTAAGAAATTGTCACCCCGGCGAAAGCCGGGGTCCAGTGTCTTGCTGGATACCGGCTTTCGCCGGTATGACGTTTGGGATGGACTTCCGGCTTTCCTCGACGTTTCTCCCCGCCCCTTGCGGGAGGGGATGAAGGGGAGGGGGAGAGGAATCGGATCGGGGGAACGACAGATGGAAGAGAATCTGAACGAGAGCAAGAAAACAGAGCGGAAGGGGATCTCCCGGCGCGGGTTCATGCAGCTCATGGGGGCTGGGGCGCTGGCGACGACGCTCTACGACGTGCGGAAACCCGCGGGCGCGGGGGCGGCGGATCGGGCCGACGTGGTCCAGAAGGGGGAGATGGTCCACGTGCGGCTGCTGGTCAACGGGAAGCGCCACCGGTACAAGGTCGAGCCCCGCTGGACCCTGCTGGACGTTTTGCGCGAGAAGATGGGGCTGACCGGCCCGAAGCTCGGCTGCGGCCGCGGCGAATGCGGCGCCTGCACCGTTCTGATCGACGGCAGGCCGCGCTACGCCTGCCTCACCCTGGCCCTGGAGGCCGAAGGGAAGGAGATCACCACGGTCGAGGGGCTGATGAAGGGCGACGAACTCTGCCCCGTGCAGAAGGCCTTCTGGGAGAACGACGCCATGCAGTGCGGCTACTGCATTCCCGGCCAGATCGTGGCGGCGGAGGGGCTGCTCAGGGCCAATCCGAACCCGTCGCTCGACGAGATCCGCCGGGGGATGAGTGGCAATCTCTGCCGCTGCGGGTCCTACGCCCACATCTTCAAAGCGGTCGAACAGGCGGCCAAGCTCAGGAAATAGGAGGGATCGTCATGTCCATGCCGAACTTCGCCTACGCGCGTCCCAAGTCGCTTCAGGAGGTTTTCCCAGAACTCTCGGCCGGCGCCAGGATTCATGCCGGGGGAACCGACCTGCTCGGCTGCCTGCGCGACGGCGTCTTCTCCGCGGAGAAGATCGTCAGCCTCAGCCGGCTCGATGAACTCCGGCGCATCGAACGCCTCGGCGACGGAGCCCTCCGGATCGGGGCCCTGACCACGGTCGCCGACCTCACGAACCACGAATCGGTCAAGGACGCCTATCCCGCGCTCGCCCAGGCCGCTTCCGAGGTCGCCAGCCCCCAACTGCGCAACCAGGGCACGGTCGGCGGAAACCTCTGCCAGAAGCCGCGGTGCTGGTACTACCGGGGCGAGTTTCACTGCACCCGTAAGGGGGGGAGCCGCTGCTTTGCTTTTGCGGGCGAAAACCAGTACCACTGCATCCTGGGGGGGAGGGGATGCTATATCGTCCATCCCTCGGACATCGCGCCCGCGCTCGTCGCATACGGCGTCGCGGTCGAGATCGTTAAGGCCGGCGGAAAGCGGATCGTCCCCGTCGAGGAGTTCTTCGTGCTCCCCGAGCAGTCGATCACTCGGGAGACGGTCGTCGAGCCGGACGAGGTTCTCACCGCCGTCTTGCTGCCGCCCGCCGGGCAGGGGCTCCAGAGCTCCTATCGCAAGGTGAGGGCGCGCGGTTCCTGGGATTTTGCCCTCGCCGGGGTTGCCCTGGCTCTGCGGTTCCAAGGGGGCAGGGTGGCCCATGCCCGAATGGTCCTGAGCGGCGCCGCACCGATTCCCTGGCGCTGCATCGAAGCGGAAAAAGTCGTCATCGGGCAGTCCCTCGACGAAGGGGTCATCGCCCGGGTGGCGGCCGCGGCGATGCAGGGGGCGCGGCCTCTGCGGGAGAACGGCTACAAGGTCGACCTCTTCAAGGGGCTGATCGCCGAGGAGCTTGCCGCATACCTACGAAATTAGTACCTTCCCATCCGCGAAAATTGTGATATACGAGCGACTCCGTGAAGAGGCCCGAGGGGGTCTCCTCAACCCATTGAAGGGCGGCCGGGCGCTGCGATCGTTTGCGCCGTCCGCTGACAGGAGGAGGAACGATGAACGCGGAATTCGAGAACGTGCCGAAGAAGGCCTTTCAGGACTACTACCCCGACTTTTTCGCCCACTGCTACGGCTGCGGCCGCCTGAACCCGGCGGGCCACCAGATCAAGAGCTACTGGGACGGCGAGGAGTCGGTCTGCATCTTTGAACCGAAGCCCCACTACACGGCTATCCCGGGCATCGTCTACGGCGGGATGATCGCCTCCGTGATCGACTGCCACAGCACGGGCACGGCCGCCGCGGCCAAGTACCGCTCCGAGGGGCGGGAGATGGATTCCGACCCACCGCTCCGGTTTCTCACCGCCTCCCTCCACGTCGATTACCTCGCCCCGACCCCTATGGGGGTTCCGCTGGAGATCCGCGGCAAGGTGAAAGAGGTCAAGGGCCGCAAGGTGGTCGTGTCCTCGACCCTCTCCGCAAACGGCAAGGTCTGCGCCCGTGGCGAGGTCGTGGCGGTCCTGGTGCCGGACCACATGATCCCCGGCTACAAATCGGGGTCAGAGTGAGAATACGCGGGGTCCATCTCGAAAACCGGGGTCTGAGTCAGATTGCTAAGGGTTCAGCATGATGCGCTCAAGGCCTGTGTGGCGACCCGTAGACCGATGATCCGCCCCCAGCGTCATACCGGTGAAAGCCGGATCGGGTCCGGGTGAGGCGCCGGTATCCAGACATCCTTAACTACGAAAGTAGGATCCTGGACCCCGGCTTCCGCCGGGGTGACTGCCTGCTTTCATGCCTGCGTGGTGCCACGCGGGGCAGGGGAGTTTCCGGTGAAAGCCCGGGAACCCGGCAATGTGCTGGACCCCGGCCTTCGCTGGGGTGACGACTTCTCGATAAGGCATCGAGCTTGCCGATAATGGGTGCGCGGTTCGCCGCGGCAACGACTTCCCAAGAAGGGCGTCAAGCCTGTTATATAAGTCAGGCCGGATTTGATCTCAGGAGGTTTGTTCCAATGAAAGTCAAAGCGACCATCGTCTGCGAAAACAGCGTTTTCCACATCACCGGGGCCCTGGCGGAACACGGCCTCTCCATCTTCCTGGAGACCGGCCGCGGGAACTACCTGCTGGACACGGGTGCGGGGAAAACGATCGTGAACAACGCGCTGGTGCTGGGGATCGACCTGCGGACGATCAAGGGCATCATCATGAGCCATCACCACTCCGACCATTCGGGAGGGCTCGGCCCCGTCCTCGACCTGAAGGGGGCGGTCGATGTCTATGCCCATCCCGCTTTTTTCAAGGAAAGCTACAGCGTCACGGCAGACACGGCGCGGTACATCGGCGTGCCCTACCCAAGGCCGTTCCTCGAAGCCAAGGGGGCAGCCTTCAAACTGAGCACGGAATTCCGGCAGATCGAACCGGGACTGTGGCTGACCGGCGAGGTGCCCCGCCGCACGGACTATGAACTCGGCGACCGGAAGCTGGCCATCAAGTCGGGGGAAGGGTACGCGAAGGACGAGATCCTGGACGACCAGTCCGTCGTGATCGAGACCGAAAAGGGGCTTTTCATCGTTCTCGGATGCTGCCATTCCGGGATCGTCAACACCCTGAGCTACATCCGGGAAAAGATGGGGAAGCGCCACATCCACGCGGTGATCGGCGGCACCCATCTGGGTCCGGTGAGCGACGAGCAGAGGGAGAAGAGCATCGCCGCCCTGAAGGCCTTCGACATCGAACGCCTCGGGGTGTCGCACTGCACGGGGCTGAAGACCGCGGCCCAACTGGCCCGGGAGTTCGGGGACCGCTTCTTCTTCTGCAACGTGGGGACGGTCGTGGAGGGGTAATGCCCCGCACCCCGGCGGAGATGGCCCGTCGGAAATCGAAGCGGAATCATGAGGATACGATATGATCGAGATCACGGAAGAGACCCTTTCTCCGGAGAGTGTGATCGCCAAAGTCCGCAGCAGCGAGTGCGGATGTGTGGTCACCTACGTCGGGCTGATTCGCGGCACCTCCAACGGCAAGCCGGTCCTCTCGGTCGAATACAGGGATCCCGGCGGAGAGGCCCAGGCTCAATTGCAGAAGATCGCCGACGAAGCCGGACGGAAGTGGCCCATCGGCCGCATGGCCATATCCCACCGGATCGGCAAACTGAGCGTAGGCGACATCAACCTGGTGATCGCCGTCGGTGCGGCGCACCGCCAGGAAGGCTTCAACGCCAGCCAATACGCCGTGGACCAGTTCAAGCTGAGGCTGCCCACCAGGAAGAGAGAAACCTACCGGGACGGAAGCGTCCTCGATCACGCCTGAATAACGACGGGAAGGGCCTGGCCCGGTGCCTGGCCCGAACATATTTCCTCTTGATATCCGGCCGGGTTTTCTGTATGGTCGGCCAAACCACCCCGACATCATGAGCGTTTGCGTGCCGCCGCAGCACGCCGTTCGCGTTTCTTTCTTGTCTCCTTTGCCCTCGCCGCCGGTGGTAAGTTCCACATCCATTTGTCCGACCGAGTCATGGGTTTTCTCTTTCACTCAGAAAGGAGGAATCGATCATGGCGACCTACGAAAAGAACCAGCTCTACATGGTGCCCCTGGCCGAGCTTCAGGCCGATCCCTCGCAGCCGCGCAAGTACATGGACCCCGCGGCCCTGGAGGAGCTGACCGCCTCCGTCAGGCAGCACGGGATCATCCAGCCCGTCGTCTGCCGGCAGGACCCGGCGACGAACCTCGTCTACACCGTCGCCGGCGAGAGGCGGAGCGCCGCAGCCCGCTTGGCCGGCCTTACCGAAGTCCCGGCCATCTTCATCGACGGCGGCAACTGCGACGAGATCGCCCTGGTGGAAAACCTTCTGCGGCAGGACCTCAATCCCGTGGAGGAGGCCGAGGCCCTTCAGCGCCTCATGGAAACACATGCCTACCCGCAGGACCGGTTGGCGACCGTCATGGGCAAAGACCAATCCACGATCTCAAGGTCCCTCTCGCTCAACAGGCTGCCCAAGGAGATCCGGGACCAGTGCCGCCAGGACCCCACCGTCCCCAAGAAGGTCCTCGTCGAAATCGCCGGGAAGAAGCAGGAACGGAGCATGCTGACGGCATTCAGGAAATATCAGGATCAGCAGGCCAGGGAGGCCGCCAGGGAGTCCGGGGAAGCCGCCGCCGCGCCGCAGCGGAAAAGGACCAGGGCGGAAGCCATCGCCAATCAACTCGGCGCGATGGCCAGCAAGATCGGTGATCTGGAATTTCCCGACTTCTCGGCGGAGGATCGGGCCATGATCATCGAGGCCATGAACTCCGTAAAGGAGACCCTGGACGAAGCCATTCCCCGGGCGGTGAAAAACACAAAAAAACCGACATAAATTCGCAAAATCAGCCGAACGGAGCGAATTGAAACAAAAATGATTTCGGCAATCGGTTGGAACGTAATGAGATCGTATAGATAGGTCTTTATGCATCGTGCATAAAATGTCACTTCGCATACTTTTCGTCACAGTTTCGCCACGCACCTTTTGCAGGCGAATTACGATATTCACACGATTCAGACAATGCTGGGGCATACTGATGTGAAGGCGACAATGATTTACACCCATTGTGTGCCGAGCAAGACAGTGAAAGAGGCAAAGAGTCCGCTTGATTTCTGACCGGCCCGAAGGGGTGTTCTGTTGTCCACAGGGCCCAAGCAAGCTTGTCCGCCGAGGCCACCGCTCATCCGCGGAGCGTTAGAGCTTAAAGGCAGCATAGTGCTAATAAAACTTCTTGGGAGGTTACAACATGTCACAAATTAGTATTCCATATATGTCTGCGCCAGGATCAATAACAAAGATATTAGAAAAGATAAAAGAAGCCGGTACTCCTGAAAATTTTAACGCAGATTTTTTGTCCACGAAACTAGGATTTAAAGGTGGCAATTATCGAACTTTTATATCCTGGGCAAAAAAGACAGGTTTACTAAATAGTGATGGGACACCAACTATTTTGTACAAGTCATTTAGGAATCCAACATCTTCAAAGTCTAGTTTGGCTCGTGCGATAAGAAATGGATATACGGAGCTTTATTCACGTAACGAATACTGTCATGAATTAGACAAAAAGGCTTTTAAAGGCCTAGTTATGGAAGCAACTGGTGAACCACAAGACTCTAAGGTTGTAGAGTTTATTGTCTCTACTTTTTTTAATGCAAAATCTCTTGCAGATTTTGATGCAAGACTAGGGGATGAAGAACAAGAAGAATCGTCTATGAAGAAACCCTTGGATCAGGAAATTGAAAAGCCAACGCAGAAACAGATTCATTTAGGCCTCAATTATACAATCAACTTGGTTCTACCAAAAACAGATGACCCTTCTGTATACAGCGCTATCTTTCAATCACTCCGAGAGAATCTTTTAAAGGATTAATATGACCACTGAAGAAAAAATAAAATTATTTGTATTGGCTAACTCACTTACAGAAAACCGTCTTGACAAAATGGAAAGTGAATTAAGCGTAGATCTTGGAAGAAAGGAAAAAGAGATAATTAAGGAACAAGATTATTACGCGCAGTTTGATGCTGCATTTAGGATTGAGGCAAAAGAAATGGCCAGACACTATGAAGTATTTTATTGTCTGGAAAAATCTATCAGAAATTTGATCGTGCAGATTATGAAAGAAAACTATTCAGACAATTGGTGGGAGCTAAAAGTCAGAGATGAGATCAAGAAAAATGTTGATTTGAATATAAAAAGAGAAGCAGAATCTGGTTTTACAGAAAGATCGGAACTAAAAATTGATTACACTACATTCGGTGAACTAACTTTGATTGTACAAGATAATTGGGATGCGTTCTCTGGCCTATTTAAAAATGCTAAAGCTTTTGCAAAGATAATGGCCAGTTTGAATCAACTAAGAGGTCCAATTGCTCATTGTTGCCCATTAGCGGAAGATGAAATTGTTAGGCTAAATTTACTTGTTAAAGATTGGTTTAGATTAATGGATTAAGTGAAAACTTTTTATAACATATTGTTGCCTGCTCTGACCCACAAATCCAACGGACGGTCTAACAGCCGCCGCTGATCAGCAAGTTGGCACT
>JAJFTY010000157.1 GCA_021372695.1 Deltaproteobacteria bacterium | reverse complement strand
CGGCATTCTATGCGAAGCCGTGGATGATTTCAACGCCTATTCATGGCTGCGGAATCGGCCCTCTCCGTTTCCCGAAGGCAGTGCGTCAGGAGTGTCCGTCTCGCGCACGGCACGACCGGAACCGTATCCCTTTTTGAATATGTCAAAATCCGCATTGACAAACGTTCCGGCCCGCGTTAGGGTTTGCCGCACATCGCTCCGGACTGCGTTTTTGAGCCCGAATCATCAAACCGATTGGGGGAAAAGATGCCGCTCCGATTTCCACTACCGTACCCACAGACCTGAAAGGCACCGAGGCAGGGCGCTTTCGTCCCCCGCCCCGGGCAAACGACCCGGTTCCGCTCGACTTCCGGCTCAAGCTCAACCTCCGATTCCGTGCCCAGACCAGCGCTGAGGCTTGTAACCGTTTCGGAACGAGAGCGGGTCAGAGCACCCCGCGGACATGAGGAAAGCCATGGATACGAAGGAACGCCATGTGATCGTCGACCTTGAAACCACCGGTCTTTCGCCACGACAGGGGCACCGGGTCATCGAGATCGGCGCGGTGGCCGTGGAAGACGGCGAGATCGTCGAGGAGTTCACGACGCTGATCGACGCCGGTATCCCGGTTCCGCCCGAGGTGCAGGCGATCCACGGCATCACGGACGAGATGCTCGTGGGTCAGCCGCCGCCGGAGGAGGTCTTTCCGAGCTTCCAACACTTCATCGGGGCAAGCGTCCTGGTCGCCCACAACGCCGCCTTCGACATCCGCTTCCTCCGCCACGAGTTCGCCCGGCTCAAGATGAACCTGCCCAATGGCCACGTCTGCACGCTGGAGCTCTGCCGCCTTCGCTTTCCCCGCCTGATCGACCGCACCCTGGAAACGGTCTACCTGCACCTCTTCCCCGAGGCCGGCCTCCTCCGGCAGAACCACCGCGCCCTCGACGACGCCCGGATGACGGCGAGGATCTGGCTGAAATTGGCAGGCGCGGAAGCATTGTAACGCCAAAACGGGATATTAGGTCCATTTCACCGTGAAATGGGCAAAAAAGGCCATTAAAAGAGAAAATGAAAGGCCATTCAGTTACAACAGTAATCATGTCGCATAGTTAAGTCGTATAACCGCGTGAATATTTTTCCGGGAGGCAGGTAAGGAGGTGTCCCGTCATGGCCAAGAAACTCTCCTACGAACGCTACGCCTGGTTCCATGGCCGGGTAAAGGCCGGCGCCTTCCCGAACTCGGCGCGACTGGCCGAGGGAAACGCGGAAAAGATTGATAGAACAGGCAGATACAACTGGTGTTAGACGGATAGAGGGATTCGATATGGACGATCACGCTATGGCAGCTTCCATCGCAAACATCGAAAGTCGCATCTTTCTCGTCAGGAGGCAGAAAGTCATGCTCAGCATGGACCTTGCCGATCTTTACGAAGTTGAGCCAAGGATTCTCATGCAAGCAGTCAAAAAAAACTCTGGCCGTTTTCCTCCTGATTTCATGTTTCAATTGACATTACAGGAATTTGCAGACTTGAAATCACAAATTGTGATTTCAAGTTAGGGTGGCGTTCGCCGGGCGCTGCCTCACGCATTCACGGAACAGGGCGTCGCTATGTTGTCCGGCGTCTTAAACAGTCCGCGTGCCATCCGCGAGCTCATGACACCGCCAGCCAAACCGCAGAAGAAGATCGGGTTTGCAGCGAAGACGGATAATCATCCTGAGTGAAAAGGGATCTTTTGAAATGAGTCATTCCGTTTATGCCCATTCCAACGGCGAACCGCCGGCACACTGGCAGACTTTGGAGGAACATCTCAGACAGGTGGTGAAACTGGCGGTGACTTTTTCCACGGTTTTCGATTCCGTCCCCTGGTCGGAGATCGCCGGCAGACTCCACGACATCGGCAAGGCACATCCCGGTTTTCAAACCTACCTGGGCAACTCCGGGTGCGCAGACGCCTCGGAATACGACGACCCAATAGGTGGCTCGCATCCTAACCATTCGGGTGCAGGCGCGATCCTAGCCCATGAGAAGTGGCCAAATCTCATCGGGAAAACGATCGCCTATCTCATCGCAGGCCACCATGCCGGCCTGCCAGACTGGTTCGGCGGACGTGACTCCCTCTCCTATCGACTTGTAAACGAAAAGGGGATCGTCGAGGCCGTCCGCGATTACGCGAAACCATGCCTTGAAATCCTTCCATCTCAAATGCGCCCCCCGGATTTTGCGATGCTTTGCCGAAATCAGGAAGCCGTCGCCTATCACCTCTGGGTTCGAATGCTCTTTTCCTGTCTCGTGGACGCTGACTTTCTGGACACGGAAGCCTTCATGGATCCGGACAGGCATGCCGCGCGGCCGACCTTCCCATCGCTTCCGGAACTCCAATCCCGTTTCAACCGCCAAATGGCAAAAATGGCCGAGGAAGCGCCTCCCCTCGACATCAATCGCATCCGAGCGGACGTCCTTGCCGCTTGCCGGTCGGCCGCCGAACAATCTCCCGGCCTGTTCTCCCTCACCGTCCCCACGGGCGGCGGCAAGACCCTGTCGGGAACAGCTTTTGCCATCGACCACGCCATCCGGCACCGGAAGAGTCGCATCATCTACGTCATTCCCTACACCAGCATCATCGAACAGACCGCCGATGTGCTTCGCAACTATTTCGGTCAGGAAAACGTAGTCGAACATCACAGCAACATCGCCCCGGAAAGGGAAAAGGAATTGCCGACATTCGCCCTGGCCGCAGAAAACTGGGACGCGCCCCTGGTCGTCACGACCAGCGTCCAGTTTTTCGAGTCGCTTTATGCCGCCAGACCGGGACGGTGCCGCAAACTGCACAATATCGTCAACAGCGTGGTGATCCTCGACGAGGCCCAGCTCCTTCCGCCGGAGTGGCTCTACCCGTGCGTCGAAGCCATCAACCGGCTCGTCACCGATTATGGAGTGACCATCGTCCTCTCCACCGCCACCCAGCCGGCCTTGCCCAACCTTTGCCAGACTCCGCGAGAAATCATCCCCGATCCAGCCGCCCTTTACGACCAACTCAAGCGGACGAGTATTTGTTTCCCCAAGGAAATGAATGTGTCTCGCGACTGGATTTCTCTCGCGGCGGAACTGGCCACGCAGGAACAAGTCCTCTGCATCGTCAATACCCGACCGGATTGCCACACGCTTTGGAAAGAAATGCCTGAAGGCACAATCCACCTTTCAGCCCTCATGTGCGGTGCCCATCGATCCGACATCATCCGGGAGATCAAGGAGCGGCTGCCTGGGGGAGAGCAGTGCCGTGTGGTCAGCACCCAGCTCGTCGAAGCGGGCGTCGATATCGACTTCCCCGTGGTCTATCGCGCCTTGGCGGGCCTCGACTCGATTAACCAGGCTGCTGGCCGCTGCAACCGTGAAGGGAGACAGCCCAGTCCCGGAAAGGTTCTGGTCTTTATCCCTCCAAAGCCCGCGCCGCCGGGACTGCTTCGTAAGGGAGAAGACACAACCCGCGAGTTGGCGTCGATGGATGATTTCGTTCCCGACACTCCGGCTGCTTTTCAGCGCTATTTCAATAAATATTACTCGAGCGTCAACGACACAGGTGAAGACTGGTGGAGAAGGAACCTGGTGAAAAACGTCAACACGCCGGGTCCGAATGGGCCGGACGGCAATGTCCAATTCCGCACCGCAGGAAAAGAATTCCGCCTCATCAAGGATCTTTCCGTATCGATCATCGTCCGTTACGGCGGAAACGACCGGCTGATGGAAACACTACGTTTTGCCGGGCCGTCCCGCGAGTTGATGCGCGGACTTCAGCGCTACACCGTCAACGTCAAACCGGATGTCGTCAAGAGACTTCTGTTCGAAAGGCGCGTCGAGGAACTGGAAAGCGGCATTCTAGTCCAAGCGGATTCAACACTCTATCGGTTGGACACGGGACTGGACATCTACCGGGAAGTTTATGAAGTGGAAGATTTGTACATATAACCCCTCGTGAAAGGAGGCTGCCTATGAAAGGGTTCTGTCTCGAAGCCAGCGGCGAGTTCGCCTGCTTCACGCGGCCGGAGATGAAGGTCGAGCGCGTCAGCTACGACGTGATCACTCCCTCTGCGGCGCGCGCCATTTTCGACGCCATCCTGTGGAAGCCCGCCATCTATTGGCAGGTGAAGAAGGTCGAAGTACTGGCGCCCGTGAACTGGATCTCCGTCCGCCGCAATGAGGTGGGCAAGGTCGCCTCGCCCCGCTCGGCTGGCATCGTCATTGAAGCGGACCGCCAGCAGCGTGCCGGCCTGCTTCTGCGCGACGTGAAGTACCGTCTCCATGCCGAATTCATCTTCATTCCGCCGGAGAAACGGGGCAAGGTCCTCAACCCCGTTCCTGAATGGCTTGTTGACTCCGAGGAGGTCACCGAGCGAAAGAAACCGGACGACCGTAAAGATGAGACGGAAGCCAAGTATGCCGCCATGTTCGAGCGCCGAGCGTTGAAAGGCCAGCATTTCCATCAGCCCTACCTCGGGTGCCGGGAATTCGCCACTGCCGTGCGGCTTGTCGATCCGGACACGGAAACCATCGCCCCCATCTCCGAGACACGTGATCTCGGGTGGATGCTCTATGACATGGACTATTCCGATCCCAAAGACATCAAGCCTATGTTCTATCGGGCCAGGATGGAATCCGGCGTCATTCGCGTCCCGCCGCCAGATAGCAAGGAGGTGCGGAGATGATCCTCCAGGCCCTAAAGGAATACTACGACCGAAAAGCCGCCGCCCCGGACAACGAAATCGCACCGGAAGGATTTGAGAAGAAACAAATACCCTTCATCGTCGTTATCAAGACTGACGGGGAGTTCGTGAACCTGAAGTCAACCCGTGAGAAAGCCGGCGGCAGATTTGCCGCGAAGTCATTCTTGCTTCCGCGGTCCACAACGAGAACCGGTAGCAAGAGCCATGAAAAGACGTTTCTTTTGTGGGATCACGTCGGCTATCTGTTCGGGTACCCCGAAAACGATCCCAAAGCGCCAAAACAGCACCAAGCTTGGTTGAAATCACTTGCCCAACTCCCCGAAGAATTGAAACGAGATGAAGGAGTGAAGGCCGTTCTGCTCTTTTATGAAAAGAATGGTGTCAAAAAGGTGAAGAAACATCCATCATGGCCAGAGTGCGTCAGAATGACGCCCTGCAACATGACTTTCAGCCTGGCCGAAGACGATCTCCCGATCCCCTGTCGTCCAGCCGTACAAGATCACGCAAGGGCTTCTGTTTCGCGACCAAGCGTGCCGAACAAAGATGAAGATGACGAGACAAAGGTGTTCGGATACTGCCTAGTGGCCGGTGAATACGGGGAAATCAAAAGACTCCATGGCCGCACCCCCATCGATAAGGACACCAAGAGCCTTGTCGCGTTTCAACGGAATTCCGGCTACGATTCTTTCGGAAAGGAGCAATGCTACAACGCACCAGTCTGCATAAGCGCCGAACACGCCTACACAACTGGCCTGAATGCATTGCTCAAATCGAAAGGCCAGCGGATCCAAATCGGCGACGCGACGACCGTCTTCTGGTCGGCAAAGCCATCCTCCTTTGAAAATGACGCCTTCTTTTTCTTCTCCGAACCGCCAAAGGATGATCCGGACCGCAATACCGAAGCCGTCAGGGCGCTTTATCAAGCAATCTGGAGTGGCGCCTACGTCGTCCCCGATGACGATACGCGGTTCTATTCCCTTGGCCTTTCCCCCAATGCTGCGCGCATTGCCGTGCGCTTCTGGCATGTCGATACCGTCCGAGACGTGGGGAAAAGGCTCAAACAGCACATCGAGGATCTGGCCATTGCCCATAGCGCCAGAACGGAAGCAGCACTGCCGATGCGAAGACTTCTTCGCTCGATCGCACCGCAGGGAAACGACGAGAATATCCCCCCGAATCTGGCCGGGGAGGTGATGCGGGCCATTCTCGAAGGGACCCCCTATCCGGTCACGCTCCTTCAAGCCGCGGTCCGCCGCAACCGCGCCGAGCAGAGCAAGAAGAATCGAAGAACCGGCAAGCCGGAGCCCAACGTGCCGTATGAACGCGCGGCGCTGATCAAGGCTTGCCTGAACCGCTCATCGCGTTTCCATAACCCCAAACATGAAAAGGAGATCACCATGTGCCTCGACCCCGCAAATACCAACGTCGGCTACCGGCTCGGGAGACTTTTCGCGGTACTGGAGAAGGTCCAATCGGAAGCCAATCCAGGCATCAACGCCACGATCCGCGACCGCTTCTATGGTGCTGCGTCCAGCACCCCGGTGACGGTCTTCGGCAACCTGATGCGCCTCTCCAATCATCATCTCTCAAAATTGGAGAAGGAGAAATCCGGCCTATCCGTGATGCGCAAAAAGCTGATCGGGGAAATCATGTGCCGGATCTCCGATTTTCCAGCCCATCTCGACTTGGCCGATCAGGGGCGTTTTGCCATCGGCTACTATCACCAGAACCAGAATCTTTGGACCAAAAAGACTGAAAAACCGTCATGATCAAAATCCACCAGAAAGGAGAAACAATCATGAACACTCCGCTCAAAAACCGTTATGACTTTGTCCTCGTTTTCGATGTTCAGGACGGCAATCCCAATGGCGATCCCGATGCCGGTAACCTCCCCCGTGTCGACCCGGAAACGGGTCGAGGGCTCGTCACCGATGTCTGCCTCAAGCGTAAGGTGAGAAATTTTGTCCAGATCACCAAAACCAGCGAGGACGGGAAAGCAAGGCCGGGTTACGATATCTATGTCAAAGAAAAAGCCGTGCTGGGGGATGCCCAAGTTAAAGCGTTCAAGGATAAGAATATACCAACTGGAGAGGTTTCCAGGAAAGAAATCCCTGCAGAACTCCAAAGCGTCTTCAACGAACTTTCCCTGCCGGAGGGCCTGTCTGTTGAGACGGATGAAAGCGGGGAGCATCTGCTGCTCGTGGTCGCAGCCGATGCCGACAAAAAAGCCATTCAAGAGCAGATTAAGGAGGATAGTACACCCAAAGAAGCCGCCGCCCTGATCAAGACGGCCTTGAAAGACGCGAAGCCCCGTAAACCGACGGCGAAAGAGACAGAAATGGGGCGAGGCAAGATGTGCGAAGATTACTACGACATTCGCACCTTCGGTGCCGTCATGTCACTGAAATCGGCACCAAACTGCGGACAAGTCCGCGGCCCCGTGCAAATGACCTTCGGCCGCTCCGTGGATCCAATCGTGACCCTGGAGCATTCCATCACCCGTATGGCCGTCGCCACCCAAGCGGAAGCCGAAAAGCAATCCGGCGACAACCGAACCATGGGCCGGAAGCACACGGTTCCTTATGCGGTGTACGTTGCTCACGGCTTTGTTTCCGCCCACCTTGCCGCGCAGACCAAGTTTACCGAATGTGATCTGGAGCTTCTCTGGAATGCGTTGGTCAATATGTTCGAACACGACCGTTCCGCGGCCCGGGGCCTGATGGCCACCCGCGGGTTGATCGTCTTCAAACATGACACGGTTCTCGGTAATGCGCCGGCCCACAAACTGTTTGAGCTCGTGCAGGTCAAACGTAAGACCGACTCTTCAAAACCGGCAAGGGAATTTGAAGACTATGAAATTGCCATCGATAGGACTCATGTGCCTGCCGGTATAACGCTTGCTGAAAAGGTGTGAATCAACTAATGCTTCAAAATAGTTAAATGGAACAAAGGCAATCGAAAGGTCCACACCATGACAACCCGTAAAGAACCGCCGCCCGACAAGGGCGAACTGATCATTTACCAAACGGAGGATGGGAAGACAAAGGTCGAAGTCAGGCTCCAAGACGAGACCGTTTGGCTCAGCCAAAAGGTCATGGCGGAGCTGTCTCAGAAAGATCTTCGGACCATCAATGAGCACATCGGCAACATTTACGACGAAGGGGAACTGGTCCCGGAGGCAACTATCCGGAAATTCCGGATAGTTCAAAGCGAAGGTGCCCGGCAGGTGGCTCGGGAGATCGATCACTACAACCTTGACGTTGCCATCTCCGTCGGCTACCGGGTGAAGTCACAGCGCGCCACCCAGTTCCGCATCCACGGCCAGACAGCGGCCGAGGTGATCTACCATCGCGCCGACGCCGCCAAGCCGCACATGGGGATGACCACCTGGACGGGAGGTAGGCCCCGGAAGGCGGACGCCGAGGTCGCCAAGAATTACCTGGATGAAAAGGAGCTCGACCTGCTGAACCGGATCGTCAGCATGTACCTGGATTTCGCCGAGCTCCAGGCCCTGAGCCGCCACCCCATGCACATGCGGGACTGGTTTGAAAAGCTGGACGACTTCCTCAAACTCAGCGGTCGGGACATCCTGATCGACGCCGGAAAGATCAGCCATGACGAGGCCCTGGCCAAGGCGCATGCTGAATACGAACGGTTCCACCGGGATCGGATCAACGCGCCGTCCGAGGTGGAACGGCACTGCCTGGAGGCGGTCGAAGAGATCAAGCGGATCGCCGAGCCCCCGAAGCGAGGACGCAGGAAATGACCGACGACCCGGTCGATGACCTCACGATGATCTCTGCCTTGCAGCACTACGCGTTCTGCCCGCGGCAGTGCGCCCTGATCCATATCGAACAGATCTGGCAGGAGAGCGGGCGCACCGCCGAAGGCCGGATCCTGCACGAGCGGGTCCACGACGAGGGGAGGACTTCCCGGGGCGATATCCGGATCGAGCATGGCATATCGCTCCGCTCGCTCCGCCTGGGCCTCATCGGAAAAGCCGACGTTGTCGAGTTCCACAGGCAGTGTAACGGATCATGGCTCCCCTTCCCCGTCGAGTACAAGCGGGGCAAGCCCAAGGCGGACGACTGCGACAAGGTCCAGCTCTGCGCCCAGGCGATGTGCCTGGAGGAGATGCTCGCCGTCGCGATTCCGTCGGGGGCGCTCTTCTACGGCGAAACCCGTCACCGTCTGGACGTCGTCTTCGACGAGGCCCTGCGGCGTGAAACGGCAGAGACGGCCTCCCGGGCGCACGATCTGATCGCCTCCGGCCGGACACCGCCGCCGGTCTACGAGAAGCGGTGCGATAGCTGTTCGCTCATGACCGAATGCCTGCCGAAGACGATCCAAAAGCGGCGGTCCGTGAAAGGCTACCTGTCGAGTCTGCTGCGAGATTTTTGAAGGCCCAAAAGGAGCACACTTTGGAAACCAGAAAACGCATTCCTTCGAGCAGGAACCCAGGGTGAGTTGTCGACAAATTGAATTGATCCTGCATGGCGGAAGGATACGGAGGATCGCTGATCCTACCGAGGGATCATGTTGAAACAAAGCATTCATTTGGAGCATTGGGGAGTCACCGTCGCAGTGACGGCCTTGTCAAAAAAAGGGGGGGGACAAATTGTCACCCTCCTTCGGATGATTCTGGGTGAACCATGAAAAAACATCTCAATACGCTGTTCGTAACAACCCAGGGGGCCTACCTTGCCAAAGAGGGGGAGACCATCGCCGTCAAGGTGGAGCGGGAGATCCGCCTTCGGCTTCCCGTCCATACGATCGGTGGCATCGTGTGCTTCGGGAACGTTTCGTGCAGCCCTTATCTGATGGGCTTCTGCGCCGAAAACGGCGTCGGCGTCAGTTTTCTCTCGGAGCATGGCCGCTTCCTGGCCAGGGTTCAGGGACCCGTCTCCGGAAACGTGCTGCTGCGCCGGGAGCAGTACCGCCGTGCCGACGATCCCAAGGCGTCCGCGGACGTTGCCCGGTCAATCCTGACCGGAAAGATCGCCAACAGCCGAACCGTCCTCCAGCGGGCGCTCCGGGACCACGCGGACAAGATGTCTGCGGATGAGGTAAGCCTTGCGGTGAAGCGTTTGAGCAACCATCTCGACCTGTTGAGTCAGGACCAGCCGATCGACGCTCTCCGCGGTTGCGAGGGAGACGCGGCTCATATCTATTTCGGCGTCTTCGACCACCTGATCGTGGCGCAGAAGGAGTCTTTCTCTTTCCAGGAACGGAATCGCCGGCCGCCGCTGGACAACGTCAACGCGCTGCTCTCTTTTATTTACACGCTCCTGGTCCACGACATCCGTTCGGCGTTGGAGACAGTGGGGCTCGACCCGGCTGTGGGATTTCTCCACCGCGACCGCCCCGGTCGGCCGAGCCTGGCTCTGGATCTGATGGAGGAGTTCAGGCCCTTCCTTGGGGACCGACTGGCGCTTTCTCTGATCAATCGGCAACAGGTCCAGGGCAGGGGATTTCAGAAATCGGATTCCGGTGCGGTCCTGATGACGGATGAGACCCGCAAGTCGCTGCTGGTCGCCTATCAGGAGCGGAAGCAGGAGGAGATCGTTCATCCTTTTTTGGATGAGAAGGTCACGATCGGCCTGCTCTTTCACACGCAAGCCCTTCTGATGGCACGGTATCTACGGGGCGATCTCGACGGATATCCGCCGTTCATCTGGAGATGAAGGAGACGAGATGCTTGTGCTTGTCAGCTATGACGTTGCCACGGCGACTCCGGCAGGTCAGAAAAGGTTGCATCGGGTGGCCAAGGCCTGCCAGAACTACGGTCAACGGGTGCAATATTCGGTCTTCGAATGCATTGTCGATCCGGCGCAATGGGCACTTCTCAGACAGAAGCTGATCGACGAGATCGATCCGGGCAAAGACAGCCTGCGGTTTTACTTCCTCGGGTCGAACTGGAAGCATCGTTTAGAACATATAGGGGCGAAAAAGTCGATTGATCAAGAAGGGCCCTTGATCGCCTGATCGGCGCGCGAACCCGGTGCTGACACGATTTCACCGAGGTGTTCGCGTAAAGCAGAACACTCTGATTCCAGGATGTTTTTCAGAGTGGCTCTCTGACAACTGAATATGAGTCGGACATCCCATAGAGGCATTCGCGGAATCAATGAGAAATCGAACCATAGAACAATAAGTTACACGTAGTAAGTCGCCTCCCGCGCGGAGGCGTGGATTGAAACTTTTTCCTCATGAAATCGGGAGCGGTATAAGGAAGTCGCCTCCCGCGCGGAGGCGTGGATTGAAACACCAACAACTGTATGAGATCCTAACCACTCAGAGTCGCCTCCCGCGCGGAGGCGTGGATTGAAACATCGTAACATGGGAGAGACGTGTCAGTCCCGGCAGTCGCCTCCCGCGCGGAGGCGTGGATTGAAACACGAGCACAACTATGAAAACCAATGGCCTGAGATTGTCGCCTCCCGCGCGGAGGCGTGGATTGAAACCCCGACGGGACCTATGTCTGCCGGAAGATCACGGGTCGCCTCCCGCGCGGAGGCGTGGATTGAAACATATCCAATGACATGCAGATGCCCACGCCCCCAGGGTCGCCTCCCGCGCGGAGGCGTGGATTGAAACATCCCCGAGGAGAACCCCGCGACGAGGATACCGTGTCGCCTCCCGCGCGGAGGCGTGGATTGAAACCGCAATGACGACGTGGTCTGGTCCGGGAACCTGGGTCGCCTCCCGCGCG
>JAJFTY010000130.1 GCA_021372695.1 Deltaproteobacteria bacterium | reverse complement strand
GACGCTCTCCTGACCGTAAAAAATCTTGGCAGCCGTGGAGATGAACTTCTCCTCGTGCTGGAAGCCGTCGCGGATCGTGATGTCGCCGATCATGACCTTCTTCGGCATGCGTGGGAAAATTTTCCAGAGATCGTATTCCGTTGCCATACGTCGATTAAACCTCCCTATCTGTTGCGATGCGTTCTGATTGAACGTTAACCTCTCCTCTCCCCGGGTGAGAGGCCGCGAGGGGTGGCAACGCCCGGTTGGAAAGGGCATCACCGCCCGCGGCTCCCCTTCCCGGGGAAACTTCGTCTGCCAGCCTTTGGGCGCGCCGGCCAGCAGCCTGCCGATGGCGTTGGCTTCTGCCTTGCCGCAGGCCGGGTCGGCAAGGCCCCGACAATGTTCATGCTGCGATCAGGCGAGGTCGAAACGGTCGAGGTTCATGACCTTGTTCCATGCCGCGACAAAGTCGCGCAGGAATTTCTCCTGGGAGTCCGCACAGCCGTAGACTTCCGCCAGGGCACGGAGCTGGGAGTTCGAACCGAAGACCAGGTCTACGCGCGTGGCGGTCCACTTGAGCGCGCCCGTCTTGCGGTCGCGTCCTTCAAAGAGGCCCTCGTCCCTCGACGCCGCCTTCCACGTCGTGCCCATGTCGAGCAGGTTCACGAAGAAGTCGTTGGTGAGGGTCTCTGGACGCTTCGTGAAGACGCCATGCTTGGAGCCGCCGAAGTTGGTATTGAGCACGCGCATACCGCCGAGGAGAGCCGCCATCTCGGGAGCGGTCAGGGTCAGCAATTGCGCTTTGTCAACCAGCAATTCTTCGGCCGATACGCTGTATTTGGTTTTGAGGTAGTTGCGGAAACCGTCTGCCTTCGGCTCGAGGACGGCGAAGGAGGCCGCGTCGGTCTGCTTCTGCGCTGCATCCATCCGGCCCGGCGAGAACGGGACGGTAACCTTGTGGCCGGCGTTCTTCGCCGCCTGTTCGACACCGGCGCATCCGCCCAGGACGATGAGATCGGCGAGCGAGACCCTCTTGCCGCCGGACTGTGCGCTGTTGAACCCCTTTTGAATCCCTTCCAGGGTTTTGAGCACCTTCGCCAGCTGAGCAGGCTGGTTGACTTCCCAATCTTTCTGCGGCGCCAGGCGAATACGGGCGCCGTTCGCGCCTCCGCGCATGTCGGAGCCGCGGAACGTGGACGCCGATGCCCAGGCCGTTGAGACCAGTTGGGAGACGGACAGGCCCGCGGCGAGGATTTTGGCTTTGAGGGAGGCGATGTCCTTTGCGTTAATCAGTTTGTGATTGACGGCAGGGATGGGGTCTTGCCAGATAAGCTCTTCGGCCGGGACTTCCGGGCCAAGATAGCGCGAGCGCGGGCCCATGTCGCGGTGGGTCAGCTTGAACCATGCCCGGGCAAAGGCATCGGCGAATTTCTTGGGGTTCTGCAAATAGCGCCGCGCAATCGGCTCGTAGATCGGGTCGAAACGGAGGGAGAGGTCCGCCGTGGTCATCATCGGCCTTCGTTTCTTCGACGGGTCGTGCGCGTCAACCACCATGTCCTCTTCGGCTACGTCCTTGGCCAGCCATTGATTCGCGCCAGCCGGGCTCTTGACCAATTCCCACTCGTATTTGAACAGCACCTTCAAGTAGCCCATGTCCCACTGGGTCGGATTCGGCTTCCAGGCGCCCTCGAGGCCGCTGCTGATCGTATCGCCGCCTTTTCCGCTGCGGAAGCTGCTGATCCATCCGAGACCCATCTCCTCGATGCCGGTCCCTTCGGGCTCAGGTCCCACATGTTTCGCATCGCCTGCGCCATGGCATTTTCCGAAGGTGTGCCCGCCGGCGACGAGCGCGACGGTCTCTTCGTCGTTCATGGCCATCCGCGCGAAAGTCGTGCGGACATCGACGCCGGAGGCGACCGGATCGGGATTGCCGTTCGGGCCTTCGGGATTCACGTAGATCAGCCCCATCTGCACGGCGGCCAGCGGGTTCTCAAGATCCCGGTCTCCGGAATAGCGCTTGTCGCCAAGCCAGGTGTCCTCGCTGCCCCAGTAGATGTCCTCTTCCGGCTCCCAGACGTCCTCGCGCCCGCCTGCGAAGCCGAAGGTCTTGAAGCCCATCGACTCCAACGCGCAGTTGCCGGCCAGGATCATCAGGTCGGCCCAGGAGATTTTCCTCCCGTATTTCTGTTTGATCGGCCAGAGCAAGCGGCGCGCCTTGTCGAGGTTCACGTTGTCCGGCCAGCTGTTGAGGGGGGCCAGGCGCTGGGAGCCGGACCCCGCGCCTCCGCGGCCGTCTCCCATGCGGTAGGTGCCTGCGCTGTGCCAGGCCATCCGGATCATGAGCCCGCCGTAGTGGCCCCAGTCGGCCGGCCACCAGTCCTGCGAGTCCGTCATCAGTGCGTAGAGGTCCTTCTTCACGGCCGCAAGGTCGAGCTTCTTGAATTCCTCGGCGTAGTTGAACGACCCGTCCATCGGGTTGCTCTTGCGGGAGTGCTGATGAAGGATCTTGAGGTTCAACTGGTTCGGCCACCAGTCCTGATTCGACGTGCCGCTGCCCGCAATGGGTTTGCTTGTCTTTCCCGTTACCGGGCACTTGCTGTCTTCAGGCATAGTTTTTCCTCCTTCCGTCTGTAATTGTTGCATTCTCTCTTGCCATGTAGCTTTCGCTGTCGCGCATAATTCTTAGTTTCTATAGAGAATAATTATTCTGTTTCGGGTAAAAAATTACGCCTGAATCAATTCTGCTGCTGGCATTCGGGGCAGAGACCAAAGAACTCCAGTTCATGATAGAATATTTTGTACCCTGTCTTTCGGCTCATTTCCTCTGTCAGAGCATCGATGTTCATCAACTCCGGATCCATGATTCTCTTGCATTTTACACAGATCGCATGCGGGTGCGGCACAGGATTTTTTCCGTCATAACGGTTGCTGCCATCAGGGAAGCTGAGTTCGAGAACCTCGTTGAGTTCCTTCAGGAGAGAGATGGTTTTGTAAACGGTCGCCAGGCTCGTCGTGGGAAATTTCACCTTTACTTCCTGATAGATGTCGTCGACGCTCGGATGTCCTTCACTAACGGCAAGTATCTTAAGAATCGCGAGGCGCTGAGGGGTTATACGGAAATCCCTATCTTTCAGCTTGACTAGCATCTCGTCAATTCGTCTTTCCGGTTCCCTGGCATGCATGGAGTGCGTATCCCGTAACTGCGATAATTATTATTTTCCGATATGAATTATTAATACAAGTTTCGTTCTGCTGTCAAATCTTTTTTCCGGCGAGTGCGGTTCTGTCTTGTTGACGGATGCAGTTATTGTGGGTTGGTAAAGGATTTGCTGAAAACCGTAAGCAATTGCTTCTTCCGATCAACAAATTGATATTGCGATACTTTTTCCGGCGTTGTCGGCTCTGGCCGGGGCTTTCTCGGAAGGAAATGCTTCCCTGTCGAAGGGCAGGATCTCGCAGAAAACGGAATTTCCCTGAAATATCAGGTTAATAAACGTCCGTCGCTCCAGGGGCACGATCCATGCTGTAACGATGGTTCCAAACGTTCGGGAAGGGAGGACAGTTGCGATCATGAAGGCGAGAGCGATGCGCAAACCGATATTTCGGGCAGAAGAGGGATCGGTCGAAAAGGTCACCGTGAACAATCAGGATATTGCGAGGCTGCTCGCAAAGGAAGAGGAAGTAAAGAGATATCTCGAAGACATCAAGGCCGCCACGGCCGCTCTGGAGCGGATCATGGCCACGGAAAAGGGGAAAAGCACGTACGAAATCAAATACGTCGCCGATATCGACGACTACTACATGTAGCGGCTCGTCGTCCCTCTCGTGGTTGGGCGGGATACGCTTCGGAAATTTCCGGCGGCGGGGATCAGCGCATGTCGGAAGGGTGTGGATAAGAGCATCTCGGAAAAATAGAAAGAAGAAAACAGAGAAGGGGGTCTCCTGAAGGGGCCCCCATTTTTTCATCCCCGTCGTCTCCGCTAGCGGGATTCCTCAATCGCTTGAAGGGCAGAGCTTGAATTCGATGATATCCTCATTGGTCTCGAGACACCGGGCAAGGTGTTTCAGGTTTTCTTCCTTGCGCGTCTTGATGACAAGGTCGTATTCGAAGAATTGCCGGTCGTTGGTCACGGCGTAACACATGTTCGATATGTCGAACCCGTTTTCACTCATAACGGTCCGGATCTGTGCCTCCGTCATCGCCCGGTCGCGGTGAAAACGGATAAAGTTGTGAACGTAGATGAGCGTGGGGAGCTGCCTTTCCACGAGCCGGTACAGGGTCAGCGTACTCAGGGTCAAGACCGTCACGACCGTCAGGGCACTGTAGAAGCCCACGCCCGCCAGGATTCCAATGGCTGCCGTGATCCAGATGGATGCGGCCGTGGTCAGCCCGCGGATCGAGGCCCCCTCCTTCATGATCACCCCGGCACCGAGGAACCCGATCCCCGTCATGATGCCCTGGGCCATCCGGGTCGGGTCCACGCGGACCGTTTCGATCATCGCCCCGGTGAACCAGTCGCGTTGATAGATGGTAACGAGCATCAGGAGGCTCGAGGCCATGCAGACCAGGGTATGAGTTCGAAAACCCGCCGGCCGCCCGTAGTAGCTTCGCTCCAGCCCGATCAGCCCGCCTGCCACCATGGCCACGACGAGATGGATGAAAATATCCACGGTTTCCTTGCTCATAAGTGCCCTCCACCGTCTAGAAGTGCCTTTTGGCAACGTTCAGACGCACTGTAACACGATTGTACTGCAAGAAAAATTCCTTTTGCATTATTTGCTTGATCTTTTCCTGCAAGTGCCATTATTTGATCCCGTGTGTCCGCTTTCGACGGGAAGAGGATCAAATCGGCGGGCATGGATTAACAAACCGGAGGGGGCCATGAAGCTGGAGATTCCTTACGGGGACACGATCGAGACGATCGACCTGGCGGACGGCAACGTCGAACAGGTCATCATCCCCAATACCGTTGAGACCGCGGACGAGGCGGAAACGCTCAGGTCCGCCATTTTCAATCCCCTCGGATCTCCCGGGATCGAGGACTTCCTGAAGGACCGCAAAAACATCCTTCTCCTCGTCAACGACGCGACACGCCCCACGCCGACGGGCGCCATCCTGGAGATCCTGTCCCCCTTGCTCCGGGGCAGGAATTTCAAGATCCTGATCGCCACGGGAAGCCACCGGGCGCCGACGGAGGAAGAATACGACTTCATCTTCGGAAAACTCTATGCGGAGCTGAAGGATCGCGTCCACGTCCACGATGCCAAGAAGAGCCCCTGTTACTCCCTGGGCAAAACGAGACACGGAAACGACCTGATGCTGAACACCCTTGTCCGGGAGGCGGATGCCATCATCCCCATCGGGAGCATCGAGCCGCACTACTTCGCCGGGT
>JAJFTY010000125.1 GCA_021372695.1 Deltaproteobacteria bacterium | reverse complement strand
GCCGGGGTGACGACGCATTGGGGGCCGGGCATGGCTGCGAGGCAGAACTTGATATTCGTTCAAGAAGCCGGTAAACAGACATTCGTGTTTTGCCGGAGATGGGTTCGGAGTCGGACCGGGATTTTGGCGCGGGGGGGCGGTTCAGGATGAAACGGTTGACTGTAATTCTTTTCCTCTTTCTCTCCCTTTTCGTGCCGGCCGGTGGTGCGGCCGCGGCGGAAGCCCCGCCGTCGGCGATCCATGACTATCTCCGGCAGGGGATCGAAGCCGCATTCAACCTGGATCATGCGGGCGCGACCTCAGCTTTCCAGAAGGCGGTGGATCTGGACCGGGAGTCTCCCACGGGGTACGCCTTCATGGCCCTGGCCCATCTGTTCTCGTATGAGACGAGTTTCGATCTGAAGGAGAGGGAGAAAAACCAGGCCGAGATGGTCCGTTATATCGGCGAGGCGGTGGACCGGGGGGAGAAGAGGATCGCAGGGAATCCCCGGGATGGCCGCGCCCTCTTTGCACTGACCCTGGCGAAAATCGTCAAGGTGAGGCTGGCGATGGCGCAGCGGAGCTATTTGACGGTCGCCCAGGAGAGCACCAACGCCTGGAATTATCTTGAAAAAACAAAAGCGGCCGATCCGGCCAACTACGATGTCTACTTTCCGATGGGTCTGCTCCATTTCCATCTCGATCAGCTTCCGGGCGTGACCCGATTCCTCTCTTCCGTGCTGATCACCGCGGGAGACCACGACCGGGGCATTCAGGAGCTGGAGCTGGCGATGCGGAAGGGGGATCTCTTCCGGGAGCTCGCCGAGGCCGAGCTCTCCTCGGTGTACATCAATTTCGAAAAGAAGCCTCTCCTGGCCCTCCCCCTGACCGTGGACCTGAAGGAGCGGTTCCCCCGGAATTTCAACTTCACGTTCACCCTGGCCATCATCCTTTCCGAACTGGGCCGCTTCGATGAGGCCAATGCCATTGCGCGGGATCTGGAGAAGCGGATTCAGGATGGGAGCCTTCCCCCGCAGCTCCAGCCCCGTTATGACCATCTGCTGGGGAGGATCCTGTTCAATCAGGGGGAATACGCCAGGGCCGGGGACTATTTCCAGAAGGTCCTGAAGGATATGGCGCCTTACAACGCCCGGATCCGGGCCTCTGCTCTGGTGCGTCTCGGGATGATCTCCGACCTCCGCAAGGAGCGAAAGCCGGCGGAGGAGTACTACCGCAAGACGCTCGCGGTCGAAGGCGGGGAAGGGGTGGCCCAGGTGGATGCCAAACAGTATCTCAAGACCCCCTATCTGCCTGCTCCGGCCAAAGTCGCCCGCCCTTGACGCTGTTGAAAAATGGCCATCCGTGATATGACGCTCGGGACAGGGAGGAGTCCGGCATGGG
The DNA here is from genome assembly GCA_021372695.1 of Deltaproteobacteria bacterium. The sequence goes on along the minus strand of JAJFTY010000125.1, from coordinate 3,261 downwards.
AAGTCCAAAGAAATATTACGCGGTCCTGCGGGGTTCCCGACCGGGCATCTACAGCACCTGGTACGGTCCGGGAGGAGCCGAGGAGCAGGTCCGCGGATTTGCCGGGGCGGTCTACAAGGGTTTCCCCACCCTGGATGAGGCGAAGCGATGGCTCGAAAGCCCAGCGGCGGCCGTGAATCAAAAGCGGGAGCGGACCCGGCCGGCCCGTGACGCCGCCCCGTCTCCCGGCGAGATCGTGATGTACACCGATGGGGGATGCGTCGGGAATCCGGGGCCCGGGGGGTATGGCGCGATCATCCTGGACGGGGAGAGCCGCCGTGAAATCGCAGGCGGCTTCCGTCTGACGACCAACAACCGCATGGAGCTCATGGGCTGCATCGCGGCGCTCGAGACGCTGGCCGGCCCGGCGAAGGTGCTCCTGCACAGCGATTCCCGGTACGTGGTCAACGGCATCGGCAAGGGGTGGGCGCACAAATGGCGCGCCAACGGCTGGATGCGCACGAAAACCGAGGCGGCCCGGAACTGCGACCTCTGGGCAAAGCTGCTGGACCTCTGCGATCGGCACCGGGTCAGGTTCGTTTGGGTGCACGGACACGCCGGGAACCGGGAGAACGAGCGGTGCGACGAACTGGCGACCGGCGCCGCCCAAGGCCCCGACCTTCAGCAGGATCAGGGCTATCTCCGGAGCCTTGCGGAAGCTCCCGGATGCCCTCCCGTCTGAGCCCGCCCCCATCCGCCTTCCGGAAGCGGAAAGCCCGGGAGCCTCTTCCCGCCCGACCGTACAATTGTGTCACCCTTTCCCCGGGCGGGAAACAATTCTGTATCCGTTTTGTGAACGGAGCCGCGCGTGGGCCGGACCGCCAGCCCGGCGGCATTCCCGGCACTGGCCCGGGCCGACCCTGCCGCCTCTCCGGCCTGCCTTCTTAAAAACTTAGCTGATAACGGGATGTTGCACGATATGCCCTTCCGCGCCTCCCGGGCCATCCCATGGCCGGCCCGCACGGGAACGCCGAAATCCCGCACCCGGCGCCGAGCTCCTTCGCTCCTGGCAGGATAATTGCTTTTTCTTTCCCCGTTGTTCCAATTCCGCAGGGAGGATGGGAAGCATGCCAAATTCGGTCATTGCGGGCGACACCGCCTGGGTGCTCGTCTGTTGTTCGCTGGTCCTGCTGATGACGCCGGCCCTCGCGCTCTTTTACGGGGGAATGGTCCGCCGGAAGAACGTCCTTTCGACGTTGATCCTGAGTTACATCTTCATGGCCCTGATCGGAGTGCAGTGGATGCTCTACGGCTATTCGCTGGCCTTCGGCGAGGACATCCTGGGCGTGATCGGGGGCTTGAACTTCCTCGGCTTCGACGGCGTGGGCGGGCTGCCCAATCCCGATTACGCGAAGACGATCCCGCACGGGCTCTTCGCCGCTTTCCAGATGATGTTCGCGGTCATCACCCCGGCCCTCATCACCGGCGCCTTCGTCGAACGGGTGAAATTCAAGAGCTTTCTTCTGTTCAGCCTCCTCTGGGCTACCCTGGTCTACGATCCCCTGTGTCACTGGGTCTGGGGACAGGGGGGATGGCTGAAGGCGATGGGCGTCCTGGATTTCGCCGGCGGGACCGTGGTGCACATCGCCGCCGGCTTCTCGGCCCTGGCCTTTGCCATGGTGATCGGGCCGCGCAAAGGATTCGGCCGGTCGCCGATGGAGCCGAACAACATCCCCTTCACGGTGCTCGGAGCCGGGCTGCTCTGGGTGGGCTGGTTCGGCTTCAACGCCGGCAGCGCCCTTGCCGCCAATGGTGTGGCCGTGAACGCCCTCCTGACCACCAACACCTCCGCCGCGACGGCCGGCCTCGTCTGGATGCTGCTCTCCTGGCTCGACGGCCGGCCCAGCCCGCTCGGCATCGCGACGGGGATGGTCGTGGGGCTCGCGTCGGTGACCCCGGCCTGCGGCTTTGTCACGCCGCTCACGGCCATGCTGATCGGCGCCGTGGCCGCGCCGATTTCCTACTACGCCATGCGTTTCCGGGACCGGAAAAAGCTGGACGAATCGCTCGACGTCTGGGCCTGCCACGGCCTGGCCAGCACCTGGGGCATGGTCGCCGCCGGCCTTTTCGCCACGACGGCCGTCAACGCCGACGGCGCGAATGGCCTCTTTTTCGGCAACCCCGCCCAGATCGGCATCCAGCTTCTGGCCGTCGCGGTCACGATGGCCTTCAGCTTCGGAATGACCTATGCCCTGGCCAGGGTGCTCAAGGCGAGCATCGGGCTCCGGGTGACGGTCATGGAAGAAGAGGTCGGATTGGACATCAGTTCCCACGGCGAGAGGTCCTACTCTTAAACCAGCCCTGTTGAATATCCGGGAGATTGAACCATGCTCAAGAAGATCGAAGCCATCATTCGGGAAGACAAGGTCAACGATGTCAAGGACGCGCTCAGCGAAATCGGCATCGTGGGGATGAACCTGTTCGAAATCCGCGGCCGTGGGCGCCAGGGCGGCATCAGACTCGCGGGCCGTTCCGGGACCTACCGGGTGGACATGCTTCCCAAGATTCAGATCAACATCGTGCTCAGCGACCGCAACCTGGAGGCAACGATCGACGCGATCTGCCGGGCCGCCTATACGGGTGAGCAGGGGGACGGCCTGATCTTCGTCTATCCCGTGGATGAGGTGATCCGCATCCGCACCCGGGAGCGGAGCCAGGAGGCGATGATGTATCCCGGCGATATCGACGCGCGCAAAAGCGGGGTCCCGCTTCGGCCGCCTGCGGAATCGGAGCCCGGGAAATAGCCGCGGGAACGGTACCATTCCCTTGACCTCCGCTGCATTTTCTCCTATAGCTTCACCATGATTCCGAAACCCTGGCCCATCATCTCCAGCCGGATCGACCGCGCCTTCCGGATCTTTAGCCTCCGGATGGATCGGGCGCGCTCGCCCCTCACCGGGGAAGAGCACGATTTCATCGTGATGGAGTCCCCGCCCTGGGTCAACGTGATCGCGCTGACCCCGTCTGAGGAGGTGGTCCTGATCCGCCAGTACCGGCACGGGATCCGGGAGGTCTGCCTGGAGATTCCCGGCGGGCTGGTGGAGCCGGACGATACGCCGCTTTCCGCCGCGAAGCGGGAGCTCCTCGAGGAGACCGGGTACCGGGGGGAGAGCTGGATCGACCTGGGGTTCGTCCATCCCAACCCGGCGATCCAGGACAACCGCTGCCACACCTTCCTCGCCCTTTCGGCCACGCAGGCCGGACCGCAGTCGCTCGACGAAA
>JAJFTY010000202.1 GCA_021372695.1 Deltaproteobacteria bacterium | reverse complement strand
TCCTGTCGTCGGGATGAACTTCGTCATCGCCAATATCCTGGCATCCATCGTGTACAGGGAAAGACTGACCTGGTTGAAGGGAGCCGGAATCCTGCTCACCGTGGCATCTCTGCTTTTGATGAAACTGGGGCAGTCATGATGCCGGGCGACAGGCGATACCTGAACTCTTTTCACCCTCCCGATCGAGGATGAAAAATTTTACGACTTTATGTTGAAATGCCCTTCCTTGGCAAAAGGAATTTTGATGCTGCCCCAGAGCAGCTTGAGACGAAAGTTTCCTTCAACCTTATAGGGGATGTCCTTTCCCCGGATAAATGATTTGATGCAGGAATCCATGCCATCGAATTCCATGGTCAGGGGGATGGTTACTGTTCGGGCAGATGAAGGAGGGACTTGAAACGGCTCGGCATAAATGCCCTTGCCCGCCTCCTGATTATCCAGTAAAAAATGATACTCTAAGGATTTGAAGTTTAGGGCGTAGTTGTTGGGATTTTTAACCTCGACGGTCAGCAGGGCCTTCAACTCCTTCATGGAATGGAGTTTCAGAGAGACCTCTTTCAGAGTAAAGGTCGGTTTTTCTGCGATCCGGTCCACACAGGAACACAGGAGGCACAAAGCGGCCAGAATGAAGATCATCCTGAAATATTGAGTTATCGCATCTTTTTTCATATTGACCCCGGGTTTTTTATTTTGCCGGATATATAGCACACAGACGGAGAAATGAAATATTTATTGTGCCCGATATTTCTTCCGGAGCATCTTTTTGACAGGCGATGTGAAATCTGATACATCAGAGCCCATTGAAAATAAGGAGAATATTCCATGGAAAACAATGACAAGCTTTTCGCGATGATACAGACGGATAAAGGAGTAATCCGGCTTCAACTTTTCGGTGACCGGGTTCCCGTGACGGCAGGCAATTTCGTCAACCTGGCTTTGCGGGGATATTACGACGGCCTCGTCTTCCACCGGGTTATTGCCGATTTCATGATCCAGGGCGGATGCCCCTACGGAACGGGAACCGGCGGTCCGGGATATCGCTTTGATGATGAATTCCAGCCCGATCTCAAGCACGACCGGCCCGGAATTCTTTCCATGGCCAATGCGGGCCCGGGAACCAACGGGAGCCAGTTTTTCATTACCCACGTACCCACGCCCTGGCTCGACCAGCATCACGCGGTGTTCGGTGTTGTCGCTTCACCGGCCGATCAGGAAGTGGTCAATCGAATTACCCAGGGGGACCGGATTCAGCAGGTGACGATCGAGGGCGATTATGCGGCCCTGTTCGAGCGGATCAAATCGGATCGGGAGGATTGGAACCGGATTCTGGATCAGCATTTTCCCAAGCTGAAACCGGCCTGATCGTCTGTATGCCCGACATATCCGGTCCAGACGTGGCGACTCCGGAACAGGGGAATTTCCCCGTCGAGGGACTCCTGGCCTGGTACCGGACCCATTGCAGATCCCTTCCCTGGCGGGAAACCAGGGACCCGTACCGGATCTGGCTGTCTGAGGTCATGCTCCAGCAGACCCAGGTTGCCACGGTTATTCCCTATTACGAAAGATTCTTGAGCCGGTTCCCGACGGTCTCCGATCTGGCTCTTGCTTCGGAGGAGGCGGTGCTGAAGGTTTGGGAAAACCTGGGCTACTATGCCCGAGCCCGGCAACTCCACAAGGCTGCCAAAATCATTACGGATACGTACGGGGGGATGATTCCGAATCGCCCTGAAGATCTTGTCAGGCTGCCCGGAGTCGGGGCCTACACGGCGGGAGCCATTTCAAGCATCGCCTTTGGGCAGGCCGTTGCTGCAATAGACGGAAACGTCCGGCGTGTTCTGTGCCGTTTCTTTGCCCTGGCCGAGGTCATGGCCGATAAAAACGGCCTAAGTTACCTGTCAGGTCTCCTGACGCCGATTCTGCCTTCGGGGCAGGCCGGGGATTTCAATCAAGCCCTGATGGAACTTGGGGCGACGATTTGCCGGTCTCGTGAACCCTTGTGCGAGGACTGTCCCCTCGGCGAAAACTGCCTCGCCCGGGTCCATGCCACCCCCGAAGCTTTTCCGTCCCGACCGGAGAAGAAAAACGTGCCCGTCAGGCACGCCGTCGCGGCCATCATCCGGGACTCCCGTGGCCGCGTCCTGCTGGTCAAGCGTCAACCCCGGGGCCTGCTCGGTTCTCTCTGGAAATTTCCCGGCGGTTTTGCCGAACCGGGAGAAGAACCGGTACAGGCTCTTAAAAGAAGCGTACAGGAGGAGATTGGAATAAAAGTCCGGGATGGCGTCTTCCTGGCGACCGTCCGGCATGCCTATACCCATTTCCGGCTCCGCCTCCATGTCTTTTCCTGTTCTGTTTCAAACGGACAGCCGGTTAAAGGCTCCTGCAAAGAGTACCGGTGGACGTCTCCGGATGAAATCCAGGATCTGCCGTTGAGCAAGGTCGACCGACAGGCTGCGGCTCGGGCGCGGCTTTAAGGGAAACTTCCGAACATATAAAGTTTCTTTGACTTGCCGCGTCTTGCGAATTATTCTTACGCATACCGTGACTCGCATCCGCAGGAGGTATGTTATGGATGAAGAACATGTCAATACAGGCGTCGGTGTGCCGCAACCATCCGAAGATGTCCGGACAGGGTTGAGTTCCGACACGATCAGAGTTGCTATCCTGGAAAACCTGTACTTTATCCAGGCACGTATTCCCAGGATTGCAACGATGAACGACTGGTACATGGCACTGTCATATACGGTCCGTGATCGGATGCTTGATCGTTTTATCCGTTCGACAGAAACACTACGCAAAAGTACCCGGGCGGTCTGTTACCTCTCTGCAGAATTCCTGATGGGGCCGCATCTGGGTAATGCCATGTTGAACCTTGGCATTACTGAACAGGTTAGAAAGGCTACGGCCCAACTTGGCCTCAATCTGGATGATCTAATGGCACAAGAGGGGGAACCGGGACTCGGCAACGGCGGTCTCGGCAGACTGGCCGCATGTTTTCTTGATTCCCTCGCCTCCCTGGAAATTCCGGCCATCGGGTACGGGATACGTTACGAATTCGGCATCTTCGACCAGGAAATCCGCGACGGCTGGCAATGTGAGGTGACGGACAAGTGGTTGGCCCTCGGCAACCCGTGGGAGATCGCCCGTCCGGAAATCGCATACTATGTCCATTTCGGTGGCCACACGGAACATTATTACGACGAAGATGGACGCTATTGCGCCCGATGGGTCCCCGAACGGGTCGTTAAAGGCATGGCTTATGACACCCCGGTGCCGGGCTACCATGTGGACACGGTTAATATTCTCCGTCTCTGGAAATCGGAGGCCAGTGAGTCCTTTGATTTCCAGGCTTTCAACACCGGCGATTACTATGGCGCGGTAGAGGAGAAAGTAGCCTCTGAGACGATTTCCAAAGTTCTTTATCCGAACGATGAACAAGCTGTTGGTAAACAACTGCGACTTTCCCAGCAGTACTTTCTTGTCTCCTGTTCCCTTCAGGACATGATCCGGATTCACAAGCTTACGGGTGCTTCAGCGGATACCATCGACGAAAGATTCGCCGTTCAACTGAACGATACGCACCCCTCGATTGCGGTGGCGGAGCTCATGCGGCTCCTTGTGGATGAGTACCGGATCAATTGGGAACGGGCGTGGGAAATGACAAAGAAACAATTTTCTTACACGAACCATACGTTGCTTCCGGAGGCTCTGGAAAAATGGCCCCTGGAGCTGTTCCGGCAGGTGCTTCCGAGGCATCTGGAGATCATTTTCGAGATAAACCGCCGCTTCCTTGAAGATGTCGGACGTGCCTGTCCCGGCGACGAAGAACGGCTCAGACGCCTTTCCCTGATCGACGAAACCGGCGACCGGTATGTTCGTATGGCCCATCTGGCAACGGTGGGAAGCCATTGTGTGAACGGCGTATCGGCATTGCATACGGAATTGTTGAAGGAAACGGTGATGAGGGATTTCTATGAACTCTTCGCGGAGAAGTTTCATAATGTGACGAATGGTGTTACCCCGAGGCGCTGGATCGTGTTGAGCAACCCGGAAATGTCCAAACTCATCACGGATGCAATCGGTGACGAATGGATATGCAATCCAAAGGATCACATCCGCCGTCTGGAAAACTTTGCCGATGACAGGGCATTCAGGCAGGCCTGGCATCAGGTGAAGTATCAGAACAAACAGGATTTGGCTGCTCTTATCAAGGATCGTAACGGCATTACCGTAAACCCGGAAAGCATGTTCGACATTCAGGTTAAACGGATTCACGAGTATAAGCGTCAGCACCTGAATGCGCTTCATATCATCATGCACTATCTCAGGCTTAAAAGAAATCCTCACCAGGAAGTTCCTCCGCGTACCGTGATCTTCGGAGGAAAAGCGGCTCCGGGCTATTTTATGGCCAAGTTGATCATCAAGTTCATCAACTCTGTCGCTGATGTGGTCAATCACGATCCTGACATGACGGACCGCTTGAAAGTGGTTTTTCTCCCAGACTTCAACGTCAAGAACGGCCAGCGGATATACCCTGCGGCGGATCTCTCGGAACAGATTTCCACGGCAGGCAAGGAGGCCTCGGGAACGGGGAATATGAAATTTTCGATGAACGGCGCCGTCACGATCGGTACCCTTGACGGGGCCAATGCAGAGATAAGGGAGGCGGTGGGGCCGGAGAATTTCTTTTTATTTGGTCTCACAGCTCAGGAGGTTTTGGATGTAAAGGCCCGAGGTTATAACCCGATGGATTATTATGAAAAGAGTGACGAATTAAAGGAGGCAATAAACCTGATCAGTACCGGTTTCTTTTCCGGAGGAGACCGCCGCCTTTTCAAACCCCTGTTGGATGCTCTTCTCAAAAATGATGAATACCTTCTCTTTGCCGACTACCAGTCCTACATAGATCGTCAGGAGGAGGTAAACAATGCATACAACGACCAGGATCGATGGATTCGGATGTCGATCCTCAACGTTGCCCGGATGGGGAAATTCTCATCCGATCGATCCATCCGGGAATATGCGGAAAAGATTTGGAAGGTAAGCCCCGTCCGGGTCATGAAGGATCGGTAATCACCCGGGATCGGATCACTTATCTCCGCCTCCGAGCACACCGTACATCGTTACCAGATTGGAGATCCGGGCCAGGCGAAGGTCAATCAGGACCTGCTGGGCGCTGTAAAGGGATCGCTGGGCGTCCAGAACGCTCAGGTAGTTGTCGATCCCATGGGTGTAGCGGGCATTGGAAAGGCGGTAAGTTTCGGCATTAGCCTCCACAAGAGATTGCTGGGCTGTCAACTGTTCCTCTACGGTTCCTCGTCGGGCCAGGGCGTCGGCCACTTCCCGAAAGGCCGTCTGAAGCGTTTTCTCGTATTGAGTCACGGAGATTTCTCGCTCTGCTTTTGTGACATCGTAGGCAGACCAGGTGCGGGCATCGAAAATAGGGATGACGATCTGCGGGGCGAAACCCCAGGTGGCGGATCCGGCTTTGAAGAGTCCGGACAGCTCGGCGCTGGCGGTTCCGATAGCGGTCGTCAGGGAGATGCGGGGGAAAAAGGCCGCCCGAGCGGCCCCGATATTGGCATTGGCCGCTTTGAGCCGGTGTTCCGCAGCCAGCACGTCAGGCCGCTGCAGGAGAACGTCGGAGGACATACCAGGAGAGATTTCCCTGGGAGGCGTGACGCCGCCCAACTCAGAAGGCAGGAGCGCCTGCGGCACGGGCGCTCCGACCACAAGATTCAAGGCGTTTTCATCTTGTGCCGCCAGTTGCGTATAGATGGCAACGTTCCTCCTTGCCGTATCCACTTGACTTTGTGCTCGACGGAGATCCAGTTCGGAGGAGAGCCCGACATCGCAACGCCTCCGGATCAGGTCGTAGGAAGCAACCTGTGCCTCCAGCGTGGACCGGGAAAGCTGCAAATTCTCACTGTCGGCGGCAAGGGTGAACCAGGCATTGGCAACTGCGGCCACCAGCAGGATCTGTGTGTTGCGGCGAGCCTGATCCGTCGCCAGGTATTCTTCCAATGCCCGATCTTTCAGGCTGCGGATGCGGCCGAAGAAGTCAAGCTCCCAGGAGCTGACGCCGAGATCGACGGCGTATCGTTCGTTGATCGTTGCGTTTCCGGAGGACGCAAGATCGGCCGGGACTCGTTCCTTGCTTCCGATCCCGACCGCCTGGACCACCGGCAGCAGTTCGGCCCGCTGAATGCCGTAAAGTGCCCGCGCCCTCTCGACGTTCAGGGCCGCAAGGCGGATGTCGCGATTGTTGTGAAGGGACGTTTCGATAACTTTTTGCAGGCGTGCATCGGTGATGAACTCTCGCCACGGCAATTGCTCAGCCGTCAGTGCGGGCACGGCAGGCTTTGCCTCCTGGTAGGCTGCACCCGTCGGCCAGTTGGCCGGGACGGGGGAGTCTGGGCGCTTATACTGCGGAGCCATGGTACACCCGCCCAGCAGGGCAACGATCAATCCTATTAGTAGAAACCGGGTTCTATTCATATCATCAATCCTCTGATGGATTATTTTCCTTTGTTTGGCCTATCTCATGCTTATGTTTACCGAAAATCTTTTCGATCAGCACGTAGAAGAGCGGGGCAAAAATGACCACCAGGACGGTGGCGGTAATCATCCCTCCCAGTACGCCTGTGCCGATGGCATTCTGGGCGCCCGCTCCAGCGCCGGTTGCCATAGCAAGGGGTAGAACACCGAAACCGAAGGCCAGGGAGGTCATGACGATGGGCCGAAATCGTAATTTCGCTCCCTGCACCGTGGCATCGATCAGGCCCATGCCTCTTTCCACACCGTTTTTGGCGAACTGGACGATCAGGATGGCGTTCTTGGTGGTCAGCCCCAGGGTGGTCAAAAGGCCGATTTGGAAATAGACGTCGTTGGGCAGTCCACGCATGCTCGAGGCGATGACACCGCCGATTACCCCGAGGGGGAGAGCCAACAGGATCGAGAAGGGAATGACCCAGCTTTCGTAGAGCGCCGCCAGGCACAGGAAGATCACGAAAATGGAAAAGGCATACAGCAGCGGTGCCTGAGAGCTTGACATCCGTTCCTGATAGGAAAGCCCCGTCCAGTCAAAGCCGATGCCCTGTTTAAGTTTTCTGACAAACCCTTCCATCTCCTGCATGGCTTCACCGGAACTCCTCCCTGGTGCCGACTCGCCGAGAATATTGATGGACGGGAAGCCGTTGTATCGCTCCAGCCTTGGAGAACCGGAAGTCCAGTGACCGGACGCGAAGGAGGAAAAGGGGGACATCATGCCCGCATTGTTGCGTACATAGAGTCTATCCAGATCATTGGGCAGCATGCGGTAGGGGGCGTCCGCCTGGGCATATACTCTTTTCACGCGCCCGCCTTGAATGAAGTCGTTGACGTAGGCGCTGCCAAATGCCGCTGAAATTGTGTTGTGAATCGACGTGATGGGCACGCCCAAGGCGCCGGCCTTTTCCCAGTCCACGTCGATCCGGTATTCGGGGACATCTTCCAGGCCGTTGGGCCGAACCTTGGCCAATACCGGGCTCTGGGCCGCCATGCCGAGGAGATGATTGCGGGCTGCCATGAGCTCGGCATGCCCCAGACCACCCCGGTCCAGTAGCTGAAAATCGAACCCCTTTGCCTGCCCCAGCTCAACAACCGCCGGTGGCGCAAAGGCGAACACCATGGCGCCCCGGATTTGCATGAATTTTCCCATCGCCCGGCCGGCCACGGCAGTGACCTTCAGGTCCGGCCTGTCCCGGAGATCCCAGTCCTTCAGGTCGACGAAGGCCAGGCCACAGTTCTGTCCTCGCCCTGAGAAGCTGATGCCGGAGACCGCCATGACGGATTTGACTGCCTCTTTTTCCTGTTCCAGAAAATAGTCCTTGACCTCATTCATGACCTCTTGAGTCTGTTCCAGGCTCGCGTTGGCCGGAAGCATAGTCTGCACCATCAGGAATCCCTGGTCCTCATCCGGTAGATAGGCCGTGGGCATGCGAAGGAACAAAAAGCTCATGGCGGCAACGATGAGAACGAAAACGAGCAGGTAGCGCAGCTTATGGGCAATGGAATGGCGGACCAGACGCATGTACAGATCCCTCGTGCGAAAGAACGTGCGATCGAACCACAGGAAAAAAGGGCGGAGGAAAAAAATCGCGTTTTCCGCCGGTTCATGCCCTGCCGCTACAGGCTTGAGAAGCGATGCACAGAGCACCGGTGTCAGGATCAGGGCTACCAGGACAGAGAGGAGCATCGCGGCAATGATGGTGATGGAGAACTGACGATAGATCACCCCGGTGGACCCGCCGAAAAATGCCATGGGACCGAAAACCGCCGAAAGCACCAGCCCGATGCCGATCAGGGCACTGGTGATCTGGTCCATGGATTTGCGGGTGGCCTCCTTGGGCGAGAGCCCTTCCTCGCTCATGATGCGTTCGACATTCTCCACCACGACAATGGCGTCATCGACCAGCAGGCCGATCGCCAGCACCATGGCAAACATGGTCAACATGTTGATGGAGAAGCCAAAAAGACCGAGAACGGCGAACGTTCCCAGGATCACCACCGGCACCGCAATCGTTGGAATCAGCGTGGCCCGGATGTTTCCCAGGAAAAGCCACATGACCAGGAACACCAGCAGGATCGCCTCAAAAAGGGTTTTGAACACCTCGTTGATCGCAACCTTAATGAAGGGGGTGGTGTCGTAAGGATAAATGACACGCATACCAGCCGGAAAATAACGGCTCATTTCATTCATCTTGGTTCTGACCGCTTCAGCCGTGTCCAGGGCATTGGCGCCGGCGGCCTGCCGGACGGCCAATGCGGAGGCCGGTTTCCCGTTGTACAGGGCCTCGATATCGTAGGACTCGGTCCCAAGTTCCGTCCACCCCACATCCTTCACGCGCACGGTGGAGCCGTCGGGATTGGTCCGCAGGGGAATGGCGGCAAATTCATCGGGGGTCTTGAGCATGCTCTGGACGATGATGGAGGCATTCAGACGCTGGCCTTTCACCGCCGGTGCTCCGCCGAACTGTCCGGCGGATACCTCCACGTTGTAAGCCCGAAGCGCCGTGATGACATCCTGAACCGTCATGCGGTAGTTGGTCAATTTGTCTGGGTTCAGCCAGACGCGCATGGCGTACTGGGTGCCGAAAACCTCCACCTCGCCTACACCAGACACCCTTGAAAGCACTTTTTCCAGGTTGGATTGGGCATAGTCGCGCAAATCATTCCCATCCATACTCCCGTCTTCCGAGACTAAGCCGACGATCAACAGATAGTTCCGGGTGCTTTTACTCACCTTGATACCCTGACTCTGCACGACTTCAGGTAGACTTGGCATGGCAAGCTGGAGCTTGTTCTGTACCTGGGCCCAGGCCAGGTCGGGGTCGGTCCCTGGTGCAAAGGTCAGTTCGATGCGGGAAGACCCGGCCGAATCACTGGTTGCCGACAGATACAGCATCTTATCGAAGCCGGTCATCTTCTGTTCGATGATCTGCGTGACACTGTTTTCGACGGTTTCCGCCGAAGCTCCCGGGTAGAAGGCGCTGATGGCGATGGAAGGCGGGGCGATGGGCGGGTACTGGGATATGGGCAGGTTGTAGATGGACAGCATCCCCAGCGCCATCATGATGATGGCGATGACCCATGCGAAAACCGGACGATCCAGAAAGAATCTCGATAGCATTGGGCCTCCGTCAGTTCAATTTTGTAGTCGACGGGGCAGTATTCCTGTTTTGCCCGCCGTTGTTTTTCCCATTGGCATAAAACGGAACGGATTTCACGGAAATGCCCGGTTTGACTTTTTGCACCCCCTCGATGATGACCCGATCTCCGGGTACAAGACCGGATGAGACGAGCCATTTGTCACCGATTGTTCGGTCCAGCTTCAGCATCCGTTGCTGGACTTTACCTTTGGCATCGACGATAAGCGCCGTTGGATTCCCTTTCGGATCCCGGTTGACGCTTTGCTGCGGCACGAGAATCGCCTGCTCGTTGGCCCCTTCCTCCAGGATGGCCCGTGCATACATCCCCGGCAGCAGAACACGTTTCGGATTGGGAAATATGATTCGCAGGAGATAGGATCCGGTTGTGGGGTCTACCGTAACATCCTGGAACTGCAAGGCCCCGTCCAGGGGATAAAGGGTATTGTCTTCCAGGATCAGACGGACTTTTGCCCGGTTCGCACTGTCCCGTTTGAGTGTACCCTTCGCCATGCTCTGCTGCAGCCGCAATAGGCTCGTGCTTGATTGGGTAACGTCGACGTAGGCCGGATCGATCTGCTGGATCGTGGCTAGTGCCATGGGTTGACTTGCCGTTACCAGGGCACCAATGGTCACCGATGATTTGCCGATTCGCCCGGAAATCGGCGCTTTGACCTGAGTATAGGCGAGGTTGATCCTGGCAGCTTCCAAGGCCGCCTTGCCAGCCTCGACGTCCGCTTCAGCCTGTTTGAGTGCCGCCGTGACATCATCGTAATCCTGTTGACTGACTGCTCGGATGGCCACCAGTTCTTTGTACCTCTCCGCCCTGTAACGAATGGACGTCACGTTGGCTTCCGCCCTGGCGAGGGTTGCCCTCGCGCTGGCGTAAGCCGCCTGATAGATGGCCGGATCGATCTGGTAGAGAACCTCGCCAGCCCTGACATCGGAGCCTTCCTGGAAGAGGCGTCTTTGAATGATTCCTCCAACTTGCGGTCGTACTTCGGCGACAAAATAAGCTGAGATGCGTCCAGGCAGTTCCGTTGTAATCGAAACCTTCTCTGCTTTTATTTCAACGATGGCCACTTCAGGCGGGGGTTGCTTCCCGGCAGGTGACTGTTGCCCGCAACCACCCAACAGCATGATCCCGATTAGTCCTCCCGTAGCAATGATCCGCCTCGCTCTTCGACTCACCTGCATGAAGCACCTCTACAATGGAATTTGAATATCAACCCGGGCTCATGCCGGGATGCTGACGATATACATATATTTATTGTTATGTTGGCCATATAAATTGTAATGATCGTATGGATTCCAACTAAAAGAGTGAACATTCATTCCTTTATGCT